>JBBSPS010000066.1:0-17764 GCA_038258655.1 Bacteroidia bacterium | reverse complement strand
CTTCATTACCGAACATTTCGGGCAAAGTATAATTCTAATCTGGCTTACTTTACCTCCGGGGATAATGGTGCTATCCACTAAAGTAGTATCAATTCCATTTTTTAAATCCAACAAGTTGTATATACCTACATTCGTGGGTAAGTCTATCCACCCCCCTGTGTTGCTGCTGTCATCAGACGCATGCATCCTTACCTGTTTAATATCAATGTTTACTTGCAGGTAATTTGCCGGTGCATCGGTAAGGTCTATTTTAATAGCACTGTTTCCTGAGGATTGACTTGTTACTGTTCCGTCGCTCATTATATCCTTTTTACATGCTTGTAAAATAAATAAAGAGCTGACCGTTACTGCTGTCAATATAAAGAGCGTGTTTCTTTTTTTCATGGGTTTGTAGATTTGGGGATTAATTAAAATTTTAGTTTTAATATTTGACATATAACGAAATTACCATTTTTTGTTCGATCATCAAAGTTCTCTTTCATCTTTATGACAGACGTCTTTTTTATACTATATAGTTGCATTAAGTTAGCTTAAAAACACAGGAACGAAGTGAAAAATAGACATAAAGCTTAATGTTATCGACGAGATAGTTATTTCGATCTCACCGAAATTATGTTGGGTTACCTTTAGTACTATGAACGAATGCAGAAATAGCTAATAAACGGAACATCCCATAACATTATGGGATGTTCCGTTTATTAGCTATTTCTGAAAATTTTGTTCCTATCGACAAATAATTGATAGAAACTGATAAGCGGACCGGACGGGAGTCAAACATGTAAGGATTTTTAAGCGTTTCCTTCGCTAAATCGGATTGTGGTAATGCTAACGTTCTTTCAAAATTGTTAATTGTAGTTCCCTGCCGCAGATGTAATTTACTATCGATTTGCTGAGCCAATATATTCCGACTCCATCCATTTTGGTAAGTCTTTGTAATGTAAAAGATACGTTCTTTCTCATTTTTCAATTTATCTAAAATCACTTGGTTATGTGTCCAAGGCAATTGTGCAGCTGGGTGCTGCTCAATTGCCGAAACTAGATTTTTCTTTGATTTTCCTAATTGTGCAGCCGCCTGCTGCACAATTAGGAAATTAGGATATGCTTCAGCAAAAGCCCTCATATACTTGATGTTTCGTAAGGAAAGACCTTGCATCTCCGGGAATTCAGATTTTAAATCGAGCGCTAAACGGTCAATAACTTTTGATCCCCAACCTTCACTTTTTTGTTGTTGAATTATCGTATTACCTACTTCCCAATAAATAGATAAAAGTGCTGCATTTACTGATAAAGATGCCCGCATACGGGCATGTTTTATTTTATCTTTTAGATCATTTAAGACCTTACTGTAATTATTTGCCAATGGTTTACTCAGAGTGATTCAAATGTATTAAAAATGCCATTATTACCTGCGTTTATCCTTATCATCTTTATCAAAACTTATCAAATTAAACATCTCTCTCATACGTGAACGTATTCGATTACCATACACATCTTCTATTTCACTAGCTGATAAGTTACTTGTGAGATGCGTTATGAGCTTGCCAGAAATAAATAGATCATAACGGGATAGCAACACCTCAGCCATAATGTTACATTCATTTCCGTAATATTTTAAATTGTTTTCGGTGCCAAGATCATCAAAGCAGTAATGCTTTGGTAATTCCTCCCAAGGAACCACCCTTAACTATTACATTATAATTCATTAACGGCCTCCTTACATTTTAACTCCCCCTTAAACGCCTTCTGACTCAAACTGCCATACAAATTCTCCAACTCTTGTAAACTTTGTTGGTATTGTGTTTTAATGGCTTCGATTTTTTCTACGATTTGCGCGAATTGGGTTTGAAGTTTAATCGGAGGTATTGGAATTTGTAATGATTTCATCGCTCCGATATTAAAATGCTGTTGAATCCCACCAACTTGCTTTGATAAAACTATTCGTTTGCCAATATCTGAATTAAAGAAGAAAACTAAATATTGAGGATTAATTAAATTTTCTTTTGGCCTAGTTATTATTAAATCTATGCAATTACATCCATCCAATTCTTTAGGAATTATTGCAGCTGTTCCTGTAACACCTGTTCTAACAAAAACGACATCCCCTTCTCTTAAAATCGATTTCGCTAATATCTTTTCATTAGTTTCTTTTGAAAAACAAACAAGATTATTTAAATCTATTCTGTTAGGTTTAATGTTTAGTGAACGTAAAGCTATTACACCTTTTTCAACATAATGTGAAGCGGGCTTTATAACAACACCAACCGTAAGTTTGGATAAATATTTTTGTCCAGACATCATCTCCCAATTCTTCTCATTCCTCACCGGATCCCCAAACATTTCCAAAAATGTACTTTTCAAAAATTCATCTAACAGCTTTATACTTTCTTTGCGTTGGGTTATTAAGTTTTCGGCTTTGCTTAATATATTGGCAATGTGGATTTGGTCGGAGAGTGGTGGAATAGGAATTTTTACTTTTTTTAATTGTCCAACCGGCAGTTGCTTTAATGCGGTACCAGTTGTCAAGTTTTCAATTTGCCTTATAACATCCGGTGCCTGAAAGATTAACATTAAATTATAACTAATTCAACACGGATAACACAAATTTACACAGATTAGTATATTCGTGTAAATTCGTAATTTGTAAATAATGTCTTCAAGTACTATTCTTATTTGTGTTATTCTTTATTCCGTGCTGCTGTTTGCAGTAACTTGGCTTACTTCACGGGGTGCTGATAATGAAAGTTTTTTTGTAGGGAACCGTTCCTCAAAATGGTATTTAGTAGCTTATGGAATGATTGGTGCATCTCTTTCTGGTGTTACATTTATTTCCGTTCCAGGTGCTGTAGGTACGGCACAGTTTGGGTATTTGCAAGTAGTGTTGGGCTATTTACTTGGATATATGGTAATTGCTTATGTATTATTACCAATGTACTATCGCTTGAACCTTACTTCCATTTATTCGTATTTACAACAGCGTTTTGGAAATTATTCCTATAAAACAGGCTCCTTCTTTTTTATATTATCACGAACAATTGGCGCTTCATTCCGTTTATATATTGTCGTAAATGTATTACAGGTATTTGTTTTTGATGCCTTAGGTGTTCCATTTTTTGTAATAGTAGCCGTATTTATTGCATTAATTCTATTATATACCTATCAAGGCGGTGTGAAAACCATCGTTTATACGGATACGCTGCAAACTACTTTCATGTTGCTTTCTGTGGTACTATCAATTATTTTTATAATGAAACAATTGAACTTGAATGTTGGTGATATGTACGATAAAATTTCGAACAGTAATTATTCACAGGTAATTTTTAGCGATTGGAAACTAAAATCATTTTTTCCAAAACAATTTTTCGGTGGGATGTTTATCGCTATAGCTATGACAGGTTTAGATCAGGAAATGATGCAAAAAAATATTAGTTGTAAAACATTAGGCGACGCACAAAAAAATGTACTCACTTTTACTTTTGTATTGTTGATTGTCAATATTTTATTCCTGATCTTAGGAGCATTGCTTTACATTTATGCGAATGAATCAAGCGTTCCATTATTGATAGATGCAAAAGGGAAAATTATTTCGGATAATGTTTTCCCGACAATCGCACTCAATCATTTAGGAACATTCTCAGCGGTATTTTTTATTATCGGTTTAATATCAGCCGCATATCCAAGTGCTGACGGTGCTCTAACAGCGTTAACCAGCGTTTTTTGTATCGATTTTTTAGGCTTAAAAGATGATAAGTCAAAAACAGAAAAGCAAAAGACAAAAATTCGTTATTCAGTACATTTTACTTTTGCAGGAATTTTATTAATAGTGATAGTAATTTTTAAATTAATAAATAATGATGCTGTGATCAATAACCTTTTTACTTGGGCAGGATACACTTATGGGCCGTTGTTAGGTGTGTATTCATTTGGATTGTTTACAAAAAAACAGGTACATGACAAATTTGTACCTGTAATTTGCCTCCTGTCACCCATCATTTGTATTTTGCTAAACGATCATTCAACGGAATTATTCAACGGTTACAAATTTGGTTTTGAAATGCTAATCATGAATGGGGTAATAACATTTGTTGGGCTTTTCGCTATTTCTAAAAAAATAATTTAAGCTCTACAATCCTTGCTAATTTTATTTCTAATAATCTTGTATATTTACTACGTTTACAAAACTAAATATATTATCTATGGCAAACTCTTTTCGTATTTTATCAATTGATGGCGGAGGTATTCGCGGTATTTTACCCGGGCAAATTATAGTTGCGCTTGAAAAAAAATTACAGGATAAATCGAAAAATCCGAATGCCCGGGTTGCAGATTATTTTGATATGATGGCAGGAACAAGCACAGGTGGTATACTTACCTGTTTGTATTTATGTCCGGATGAAACAAATCCCATACGTCCCAAGTTTTCGGCGCTCGATGCTGTAGATCTTTATTTAAAAAACGGAAAAAATATTTTTAAAGATAATATTCGCCAAAAATTAAGATCATTTGGTGGCTTAACAGATGAAAAATACTCCGCAGATATATTCGAAAATTTATTAAAACAATATTTTAAAGAAACAAAATTAAGTCAGTTACTTCGTCCATGTTTGATTCCTTCCTATAATATTTTCGGTCGTACCACCCATTTTTTTACTCAGCATGATGCTAAAAAGGATTTAGGGTATGATTATTTATTACGGGATGTAGCACGTGCAACATCAGCAGCACCCACCTATTTTGAACCGGCTCGTGTTTATTCTTTAAGTGGTGTTTCGTATCCTTTGGTGGACGGAGGAGTATTTGCTAATAACCCTGCTTTATGTGCCTATGCCGAAGCGCGGGCAAAATTCGGCCGTAGCGATTCTTCAAAAAATGTAACAGCGTTGGATATGTTTGTTGTTTCGATTGGAACAGGTTCTACAAAAAGGGCGTACGATTATGACAGGGCGAAAGGCTGGGGTTCATTGGGTTGGATACAACCTATCCTGGATATTATGATGTCCGGAGCATCGGATACAATTGATTTTCAGTTGAAGCAAATTTTTGATTCTATTGATAATTCAAAAGATTATATCCGTATAAATCCTGAAATTGGTGAAGCCGATCCTGAAATGGATGATGCGTCAGCATCAAATTTGGAGGCATTAAAAGAAGCAGGTATTGCTGAAGCTGAGAAATACAACGATAAATTGGAAACTATTGCGGACTACCTGATAAAGAGCCAAGCCATTGTTTAATTTATTTACCACCATTTAATTTCTGAAGTGCAATTTGAGCAGGTTGGTATTGCGCGTTAATTGCAAGGCAAGTCTGGAAATCGTTCGTAGCATTTACTCCATTTCCCATCGATTGATATGAAATGCCCCGTCCATAATATGCTTCCGCATATTTCGGATCGATTGATATAGCATCTGTAAAATGATTGATTGCAATATCATACTTTTTTAAATTTATTAAATGTATCACTCCCATATTATAATGAGCGTATTTATTGGTATGATCTGTTTTCAATAAAGTAGTATACGTTGCTATCGCATTACCCCAATCTTCTATATCTTGGTAATATTTTCCCAGGTCATACCAAGCCTCTGTACTCTGAGGTTGAATACGTAATGCATTTTTATAATACTGTGTTGCTAACGGATTTTTTTGAGCAGCACACAAAAGCCCTAATTGCATATACGCATGATAATATTGTTGATCTTGTTCCACGGCGGTTTGCATACTCGAAATTGCTTTTGCGGTATCTTTCAATTCTTTGTAATTCATACCTTTCATAAAATAGGCTTTTGAATTATATTGATTTATTTTCAACACCATATTAATATATTCCAGGGATTTATCGTTTTTGCGAACATATAGATACAATTCAGCAAGCTTAAGCATTGCATCTGTATTTTTATCATCGAGTTGAATGGCTTTTTCTAAAGCTGTTTTTGAATTTGCAGTTTTGTTGGTAACAAAATAAATATCTGATAAGGTTAAAAAATATTCCGCCTTCGAACTGTCGATATTCATCACTTTAGTCATATCTACTAAAGCGTTAGTGAAATCTTTAGTATTGAAATAGTATTTTGCACGTTTATGATATAGCTCCGCATCATTAGGGTCAGTAAGCAACTGAGCATTAAGCTGTTTTAGATCCTCGGGTGTATTTATTGAAGTAGTGTCGGAATTTGTTGTGACGGATGTTTGATTATTTCCACCGCATGAGGCAAGTATTGTAAGACTTGCAATCGATAGTATTATAAAAGTGTTTTTCATTTTAATGATGAACAAATGTAAATAAAAATGTCATCCCTTATGGCGATGTCTTTCTTTTCAGAAATACATCGTTAGGGGATGACATTTAATCGTTTGGTATTATCAGATCAGCTATTTCGCTATTGCTAACTCAGGAGTAGCTTTAGCTTCAGCAACAGGTGCTGCACCAGCACTTAATGCTTCCCTGATCTTGAAATCAATTTCTTCCATCAGTTCGTGGTTATCATTAAACAACGCTTTAACGGAATCACGTCCTTGTCCTAATTTGGTATCACCATAACTGAACCAAGACCCACTCTTTTTAATGATGTTGTGTTCCACACCAAGATCAACAATTTCACCAACTTTAGAAATTCCTTCACCATAAAGGATGTCAAACTCTGCTTGGCGGAATGGTGGTGCTACTTTATTCTTTACCACTTTAACACGGGTACGGTTACCGATCACAGCATCACCTTCTTTTATTTGTCCTATCCTGCGGATATCTAAACGTATGGAAGCATAGAATTTAAGTGCATTTCCACCGGTTGTTGTTTCAGGATTACCGAACATCACACCAATTTTTTCGCGTAATTGGTTGATAAAGATGCAGCAACAACCAGTTTTACTGATAGTTCCTGTTAGTTTACGCAATGCTTGGGACATTAAACGGGCATGTAATCCCATTTTTGAATCACCCATTTCACCTTCAATTTCACTTTTAGGAACCAATGCGGCAACAGAGTCAATTACAATAATATCAATGGCTCCCGAGCGAATTAAATTCTCAGCGATCTCCAATGCTTGCTCGCCATTATCTGGTTGAGAGATCAACAAGTTTTCGGTATCAATGCCTAATTTTTCCGCATAAGTACGATCAAATGCATGTTCCGCATCTATGAAGGCAGCTATGCCACCTGCTTTTTGAACTTCAGCAATAGCATGAAGTGTTAATGTAGTTTTACCGGACGATTCAGGTCCATAAATTTCAATTACTCTGCCTTTTGGTAAACCACCTATCCCTAAAGCAATATCCAAGGATAATGAACCGGTAGGGATCACTTCGATGTTCTCAACCGGAGCATCGCCCATTTTCATGATGCTTCCTTTACCATAGGTTTTTTCCAATTTATCCATGGTAAGTTGTAATGCTTTTAGTTTTTCTTTGTTAACAGATTCTTTCGCGCTTGCGCTTTTGGATTCTTTTGATTCTTTGCTCATGGTTTTAGTATTTAATCGTTAGTCTTAAGTAAGTTTTATAGAGTTATGAATTATGAGTTATGAATTATAAGTTTCAAGAGTAGTAGCAATCATTTATAACTTACAATTTATAACTCATAACTTTTTTCAAGTATCTGTTCCGTATGATTTTTTGTATCCACACTTGTAATTACATATTCAATTTTTGCGTTTTCATTAATCACAAAGGTGGTTCTTACAATACCATCAAACGTAAGTCCCATAAATTTCTTTTCGCCCCACACATCGTATGCTGTAATTACTTTTTTATCAATATCCGCGATCAAAGGAAAAGGCAGATCAAATTTTTTAATGAATTTTGTATGTTTTTTTTCATCATCCGCACTTACTCCTACAATTGCATATCCCTTCTTTATTAACGCCGAATAATTATCACGCAAATTGCAAACTTCATTGGTGCAACCGGGAGTATTATCTTTTGGATAAAAAAACAATATCAGTTTTTTACTTTTAAAATCTTTCAAAGAAATAATATTTCCGTCTTGATCTTTCGCTTTAAAATCAGGTGCCTTATCGCCTGCCTTTAAACTCGTACTATAATTTGCCATACACTTTAAAATATCCTTGAACAAAATTAGATGATTATATTCTAGATAAAATGGTCGTTCCAAAGGAGTTATTAACAGATTTTGAAAGAATAGAAATCGGCTATAAGGGCTTTATAAATTGATTTATAGAGCTTTTCCATTTTTTCAAAAAGTTAATTGCTAAAATATTTAGCAATTTGTTGCTAACCACCTTTGGCTAAATTTTGATAGTACTTACAAAAGACTGTCAGTGGACATATTTCGCATTTTGGAGTGCGTGCAACGCAAATGTATCTTCCGTGTAATATCAGCCAATGGTGAGCAATAGCAATCTTTTCTTTAGGCATATATTTAACTAATTGTCGTTCGGTTTCTAACGGTGTTTTGGAATCGGTGGTTAAACCCAATCGCGCTGACACCCTGAAAACATGCGTATCCACAGCCATTGTAGGTTTGTCATATACTACTGATGCGATCACATTGGCCGTTTTACGTCCTACTCCGGGGAGTTTTTGTAATTCATTAACGTCAGAAGGAACAACTCCTTTAAAATCATCCATGAGCATACGTGCCATCCCTACTAAGTGCTTGGCTTTATTATTTGGATAGCTAATACTTTTAATATATTGAAAAACTTCATCACTGCTGGCAACTGCCATTACTGCCGGAACAGGAAAGTTTTTAAATAACGCGGGTGTGACCATATTTATACGTTTGTCGGTGCACTGTGCGGATAAAATTACTGCAACTAATAATTCATAGGGATTAGAATATTTCAATTCTGTTTCAGCAATGGGTTGATGTTTGCTGAAGTAGTCAATTATTTTTTCGAAGCGTTCTTTTTTTGTCATGCTGATGTTTCACGCAAAGTTCGCAAAGTTTTTTGCAAAGGATCGCAAAGGCTTGTTAAAGATTATTTACAATTCGATGTATTCCTGATTTTAATTTTTCGGTGTTAAAATTTATTAATAGCCCCAGTTTTATAGTGCTTAATTTAAGATATGTAAGTGCTTGAGAAAAATGTACTGGTGCTAATACTTCAATCGATTTGATTTCAATAACAACTTTATTTTCTATTAAAAGATCCAGCCTGTAACCATTATCCATTTTCACTTCTTTATAAACAAAAGGCATTGCGACTTGTTGTTTCACCTCTAACCCGGATTCTCTTAAATCATAGGCAAGGGCATTTTCATATACAGATTCTAATAATCCAGGGCCTAAATTTTTGTGAAGTTCAATCGCAACTCCAATAATTTTATACGAAATTTCATTTTCAATCATAATTTTCTTTGCGTTCTTAGCTTTTTTTAAACCGAATGCTGCATCATCCATTTAATTTTTGTTTAAAATATTGGTAAACCTGATGAATGGCGGGATAGTATTTATGTTTAATAACTTGAACAGCGTTTTTAGCTACTTCATGATTATAAGTATGTGATAATTCATTTCTTCTTTCGAGCATTTCAATCCAAACATGCCCATCACTAATAATTTGAGTATTAAATCCTTCTTTTAATGCAGCCTTTGGAAAAGCTGTTTCAATACCTTGTTCGTATAAATAATCTTTGATTGTTTTCCATCCTAATTCAAAAGTAAATTCGAATGCTTGTACTAAACCGCCTACCTCAATTGGAGAATATGATTCTTTTTCTACAGCTTCTGTTAAAAACAAAAAAGCTTTTTCGAAATTCTGAAAGCGTTGTTTCCAACGTACATCTTTATTTTCCATTTTTTATGATAATCAAAAATCTATCTCAAGCCAGCATTAATTTCTTTCAGTGCTTCGGAGCCTGGACAAAGATCTGCTTTAACCAATGTATTTAAAGGTTTGTCCGATGTTTGTATCATGTTATGCAAATCATGTGTATCAGGATTCACATATAAAAGACCTGTAAGAATTTCTCCTTTTGATTTTGCATTCAACACGGCATTCATTGCAGATTGCCTGTTCAATGGATCCCATTCCTCAGCAAGTTTGCGCAATTGAATGTATGAGCCATCGTGCATTTTTACTTGCTTCATAGTTCCTTCTTCATAGCTGGTAGTGATCTCCGTCATCTGCGGAACAAAATCTACTGTGGCTGTTGCTTCAATATGTTCACGCACATAATCATACGATTTTGTGGAGCCCACATTATTATTAAATGTTACACATGGCGAGATCACATTGATGAATGCAAACCCGGGATGATTCATCGCTGCTTTAATGAGCGGAACCAACTGTACTTTATCTCCTGAAAAACTTTGCGCTACAAATGTTGCGCCCAGCTCAATCGCTAAACTTGCAAGATCGATGGATTCAAATAAATTTACATTTCCACTTTTATTTTTTGAACCTTGATCAGCAGTAGCTGAATCTTGTCCTTTGGTAAGTCCGTAACAACCATTGTTCATTACAATATAGGTCATGTTCAAATTACGCCTTATCACATGAACAAATTGTCCCATACCAATACTTGCAGTATCACCATCACCGGAAACACCAAAATAAATAAGATCGCGGTTCGCAAGGTTGGCACCTGTTGCAACGGAAGGCATACGTCCATGAACGGAATTAAATCCGTGTGAATTACTTAACAAGTATGCAGGTGTTTTAGATGAACATCCAATCCCTGAAAGCTTCGCCAGTTTATGTGGCTCAATACTTAATTCATAAGCTGCCTGAATAATACCGGCAGTTATGGAATCATGTCCACATCCTGCACACAGTGTGGAAAGCGCTCCTTCATAATGATCAACAGAATATCCTAATTTATTTTTAGGTAAATCGGGGTGACGGAACTTTGGACGTATATATGACATATTAGATCTGAGATATGAGATATTAATTTTTCATTTAGAATTTAGAGATTTCTTTTTTAGGATTTAAAGCGAACGTAATCTGTTTCAAAATAATATCAGCTGTAATAGGCATTCCATCATAGTTTAAAACAGAAATTATTTTTTTAGGATCTATTTGTAATTCGATCACCAATAAACTTTTCATTTGTGCATCACGATTTTGCTCGACCATAAAAATTTTATCGTGTGAATTAATAAAATCGTCCACCGTTTTATTAAATGGGAAAGATTTTAAACGAAGCGCGTCTAGATATACTTCTTCTTCTTTTAAAATATCCATTGCTTCTTCAGCAGCGTAAGTAGATGTTCCAAAGAAGATGATTCCGAATTTAGATTTATTTTTTTTCTGATACAATTGCGGTTCAGGCACCATATCTTTTGCTGTGTTCCATTTCCGTATCAGCCTATCCATGTTACGTTGGTAAGCAGCGCTATCCTCTGTATACGTAGCATATTCATCACGTGAAGTACCTCTTGTAAAAAACGAACCTTTTGTTGGATGTGTTCCCGGAATTGTACGATACGTAATCCCATCTTTATCCACATCTAAATAACGTCCGAACTTTTCAATTTTTTCCAGTGCTGCCGCATCCAATACTTTCCCTCTTTTGTATTCACGTTTATCATCCCATGTTAATGGTTTGGAAACATGATCATTCATTCCAAGATCAAGATCGGTCATTAAAATAACAGGCGTTTGTAATTCCTCCGCCAAATCAAATGAATCGATGGTCATATCAAAACACTCTTTAGGTGTTGACGGAAATAATAAAACATGTTTAGTATCACCATGTGATGCATATGCTGCTTCCAAAATATCGGATTGTTGTGTACGTGTTGGCATTCCTGTTGAAGGTCCTGTACGTTGCACATCGATCAATACTGTTGGTATTTCAGCAAAATAGGCCAAACCTAAAAATTCATTCATCAATGAAACTCCCGGTCCACTTGTAGCAGTGAATGAACGTGCTCCATTCCAGTTAGCACCAATCACCATTCCGATTGCCGCTAATTCATCTTCCGCCTGCACGATGGCAACATTTCGTTTACCGGTAATTTTATCTGTACGGAATTCAGTAGCATACTCACCAAACGCTTCTACTACTGATGTAGATGGTGTGATAGGATACCATGCTGCAACAGTTGCTCCTGCAAACACAGCACCAAGTCCGCATGCGGCATTACCTTCTATCATAATTGAATCACCAAGAAGGTCACGTCTTTCAACACGAATATCCAATGGATATTTAAAATTTTTATGAATATAATCAACACCAAGTTGAAGCGCTTTTACGTTAGCCGGAATTAATTTTTCTTTTCCTTTAAACTGTTCCGCTAATAGATCTTCTAATACTTTGAATTCAATATCGAATAAGGCTGCAAGTGCTCCAACATAAATTATATTTTTAAATAATTGTCGCTGGCGTGCATCGGTATATGCTTCATTACATAATTGCATCAAGGGAATGCCGATGTAATTAATGTTTTCACGAATGTATTCATCGTGCAATTTTTTTGAATTGTCGTATAAAAAATATCCTCCTGTTTTAACAGCTGCTACATCTGCCATCATACTTTGCGGATTTACAGCTACCATCAAATCAATCCCTTCTCTTCGTCCCAAATATCCTTTTTCACTTATCCGTACTTCATACCATGTTGGTAATCCTTGAATGTTAGAAGGGAAAATATTTTTTGGTGTTACTGGAATTCCCATCCTGAAAATAGCTTTTGTAAAAAGGAAGTTTGCACTGGCAGAGCCTGTTCCATTCACATTTGCAAACCGTACTACGAAATCATTTACTTTATCTTTTGACATAATACTTTATATTTTTTCTAAATGTTTCTTTGTAGCTTCTCGATAATCTCAATAGTTATTTTTGTCAAATAGCCGTTTTTAAAACAGTTTTATTGCCATTAATGGCTTTAATTTAAACGGTTGGCGTTTGGCGAAGGTGGCGATTTTTACCACAAATGTTGATGCGGAGAACCAATGTTTGATTAACTACCAAACTGTCTGAGAAGCACTGAACAATTACTTTTGCCAAACCGCTAATAGCAGCAGAACTGCCTTCTAACTAAAAATTCATGCCTATGGTCAAAGCGTTTTGCATATAGAAATCTTTTCTTTTCTCCATTTTAATGTCATCAGCATCTTTGTCTTTAGACTCAGTTGCTATTGCATTAGTATAATATACTTTTTTAGAAATAAAACAGCCTACTCCTAAGTTATATCCAATATTAAATCGTTCATTAATATTATATTTTATTCCTGTTCCAATATTTATGGTAACATAATTTCCAACGTTGACACAATTTCGTTTCATGTTGTCTGTTAAACGATTTATTCCCATTCCTAAATAAATGTAGGGTGATAATTTTGAATTTTCATTAAATAAAAAATCATTTGCAAGTTTATATTTAATTCCAATGTTTCCTGAAACCATTCTAGACCGCAAGTTACCCATACCTAATATATCCTTGCATCCTGGACATCTTTGCGAAGCTGATACTATTCTATTTTCGTCAGCCACCGTTTGACAATAGCCGAAGTCTCCAATTGATAAACCTATGTTTAAATCAAAGGACTTGTTTAAATACATGCCTAAATTCGTCAGTCCACCTGCAAAACAAGCTGTATTAAATTTAAAGAAGCTGTTTCCTAAATTGCCGTTATAATGTTGAATGTATGCACCAGTTGTAATTCCGAATTTGTGATTTTTATTTTGTCCGAAGGCGCACAAAGTGCATGTAATAAATGCTGCGATTAATAGATTATTTTTCATGATTTATAAGTTTTAAAGGGTAAATTTATTTGTCAATTTAAAATTCATTATACGTTCAGTTCGTACTACCTTTTCCAAAGTTTTGCTGTTAACAATTACCCATGCGAACTACAACCTGTATGCGCCTTCGTTACATTATAAAAGAACTTGGTCATATCCCATGCAGATGTTGGGCAACGCTCTGCGCATAATCCACAATGCAAACAAACATTTTCATCTTTCACCATTACTCTTGTTGTAGGTAAAACATCTGATACATATAAATCCTGTGAAAGATTTGTCGCCTTTACTTTAAGCATGGAACGAAGATCTCCTTCTTCCGCATTTTCGGTAAACGTAATACATGCTGTCGGGCAAACATCCACACAAGCATCGCACTCAATACATTTACTGGTTGTAAAAACTGTTTGTATATCGCAGTTAAGGCAACGTTCGGCTTCTTTAAAACCGGTAAGTCCATCGAATCCTAATTCAACTTCTTTTTTTCTATTGGTAAGTGTTACTTTTTTATCTGCTTGGGGAACCACATATCTTTTATCAGCAACTACTGCACTATCATACGCCCACTCATGTATCCCCATTTTTTGACTCACCAAATTTACATACGGTGATAATCGTTTATTGATATCTTCACCCTTACACATCAAATCAATGGAAATTGCCGCTTGATGACCATGCGCAACTGCTGTAATTACGTTCTTAGGTCCGAATGCCGCATCACCACCAAAGAATACTTTTTTATTTGTTGAAGAAAAAGTTGTTTCATTAACCACCGGCATATTCCATTTATCAAACTCAATACCTAACTCGCGCTCTATCCAAGGGAAACTATTCTCTTGTCCCACAGCAACCAATACATCATCGGCTTCAATAAAAACATCTTCACCGCCAACAGGAACTAATTTACGTTTACCATCTTTATCGTATTCCGCTTTAACTTTTCCAAATGTCATTCCTTTTAATTTCCCATTCTCCACTACAAATGATTTAGGAACATGGTTATCAATAATAGGAATATCTTCATGCGCCGCATCTTCCTTTTCCCATGGCGATGCTTTCATTTCAGCGAATGGGCTGCGAACAACAACTTTTACCTGTTCTCCACCTAACCTGCGTGCAGTACGGCAGCAATCCATTGCAGTATTTCCACCGCCCAATACAATTACTTTTTTTCCAATCTTGGTTGTATGTTCAAATGCTACACTGCCTAACCAATTAATACCAATATGAATGTTCGCTGCTCCTTCATTACGTCCGGCCAAATCAGGAAGGTCCCTGCCTCTTGGTGCACCCGTTCCAACAAATACAGCATCATAATCTTTTGACAACACTTCTTTCATACTTGAAACAAATGTGTTGAAATGTGTATGAATACCAAGGTCAAGAATATAATTCACTTCTTCGTTCAAAACGGTTTCAGGTAAACGGAAAGAGGGTATCTGACTTCTCATGAAACCACCGCCTAGCTTTTGTTCATCATATAAATGCAATTCATAACCAAGCGGTGCTAAGTCACGCGCAACAGTAAGTGCTGCAGGGCCTGCTCCTATCAATGCCACTTTTTTACCATTCGGTTTAAAAGGGCCTTGAGGCATGTGTTGTTTTACGTCTTCTTTGTTATCTGCAGCCACACGTTTCAATCGGCAAATAGCAACAGGTTCCTCATCTTTACCATCAATACGGCCTCTTCTACAGGCTGGCTCGCAAGGACGATCGCAGGTACGGCCAAGTACACCGGGAAACACATTGGAATCCCAATTGATCATGTAGGCTTCTGTATATTTTCCTTCCGCGATAAGTCTTATATATTCCGGTACGGGTGTGTGTGCGGGACAAGCATGCTGACAGTCGACCACTTTGTGAAAATACTCAGGGTCGTTAATATTGGTTGGTTTCAAATTTCGCTATTTTAATGGTTATAATATCACCCCTAATTTTCAGAATAGTCCCAAAAATAATGTTTTTTATTTTACAATCATAACAAAATTTATACACACAAACAGAAGGAGATTTTCTTACTTTTGTCGTCCATTAAAAACAGAAATAGTGAAAAAATCATTCGTCATTATCTTCCTTGTACTACTCATTGATCAACTTATTAAGATCTATGTTAAGACTCATTTTTTTCTTGGCGAAGAAGTGCATATTGCCGGTAATTGGTTTATCATTCATTTTACTGAAAACAATGGAATGGCTTATGGAATGGAATTTGGCGGACAGTTTGGAAAATTATTTTTAAGTAGTTTTCGCATTATCGCTATTACGGGTATTGCTTGGTATTTATGGGATTTGACTAGAAAGAAAGAAGATAAATTGTATATTTCTTGCATCGCTTTGATATTTGCAGGTGCTTTTGGAAATATTATTGATAGCGCTTTTTATGGGATGTTATTCAGCGATAGCAATTATGAAGTAGCGCGCTTTATGCCATCTGAAGGCGGTTATTCTACATTTTTACACGGCAAAGTGGTGGATATGTTTTACTTCCCTATAATTGAAGGGCACTTCCCTGCCTGGTTCCCGTTTTGGGGAACAGAAGATTTTGTTTTCTTCCGGCCGGTATTCAACTTTGCGGATGCTTCAATTAGTGTTGGTGTAGCATTAATTATCCTTTACCAAAAACGTTTTTTTGGAAAAAAACCTGTACTTGTTTCTAATGAATCAAGCAATGCGCCTTCAGAAACAACCGAGGCTACTTCTTAAGAATATGTTATAATTAAACCTTCCCTCTTACGTTTACTTTCGAATGACTTCTTCAAGGAAATAATAGATTTTTTTCAAAATATCCTTATGGAAACTTTGGAAATAAAAAATGTTTCCATAGTTTTGTGCCGAATTTTCATCGGAATACAAATGGAAACAAAAGACAGGATATTAAAAGGGGCGGAAGAACTGTTTTTTAAGTACGGCATTAAAAGCATAACAATGGATGATATTGCAAAACATCTGGCAATATCAAAAAAAACCATTTATCAATTTTATTCTGATAAGAATGAAGTACTTGAAATGTTGATGAAAGACGGCATGAAAGCCAATCAGAAGGAATTTGAACAATTGGCTAAAGATTCTGAAAATGTAATTGCAGAAGTATTTTCAATAATGAAACACATGGGAGTTATGTTTTCCCAAATGAATCCCAATTTCTTTTATGATCTTCAAAAGCATCATCCCGGTACATGGAAATTATTTAAAAAATTTAAGGAGGAATGTATTGAACGTATGGTTGAAGATTCGGTTAAACGTGGAATCAAACAAGGGCTTGTTCGTCCGGATATTAATTCAAAAATTATTGCCCGCTTGCGGATGGAAGAAGTAGAA
The DNA here is from genome assembly GCA_038258655.1 of Bacteroidia bacterium. GTDB lineage: Bacteria > Bacteroidota > Bacteroidia > 2-12-FULL-35-15 > 2-12-FULL-35-15 > 2-12-FULL-35-15. Next base: position 792 of record JBBSPS010000066.1, on the reverse strand, counting down.
ATGGGATTTAATCCCCACATATTTCCTCCTGATAAATTTAAAATAATGGATGTGCAATTGGCATTGCTGGAACATTTTTTACATGGAATATGCACATTAAAAGGACATAAGTTAATAAACAAATACAAGGAAATTATTGAAGAGGAGTAGTTCAATAAGCAATTTTACAGTAGGCAATTAAAACAATACAATGAAAAAATCAGTACTTATAATTGGATTAGGGATAGTTACGTTAAGTGCTTTTGGCCAAACAAAAGAAAGTGCGAGCTATTCTTTTTCGATAAGCCAGGCAATTGACTTTGCATTACAAAATCAAAAAGATGTAAAAAATGCAATCCTTGATGAAGCACTTGCACACGAAAAAGTAAAAGAAACAAGAGGACTAGGGTTCCCACAAATTAACGCAAGTTTTGATGTGAAAGATTTTATAGATATTCCTACCTCTGTAATTCCTGCCGAAGCCTTTGGCGGACCAAAGGGAGAATTTTTACCTGTTAAGTTTGGGATCCAGTATGCTGCCTCGGCAGGTGTTGACGCGAGCCAATTAATTTTTAACGCTGATTATTTTTTAGGATTAAAAGGATCAAAAGTTTTTTTAGAAATTTCTTCCAGGTCAACGCAACGTACACGGATTGAAACGGCAGTTACCGTAAGCAAAGCTTATTATACGGTTTTGATCAATCAGGAACGAATGAAATTAATGGATGCCAATATTGCAAGAGTAAAAAAAACAATGGATGATACCAAAGCATTATTAGATAATGGCTTTGTGGAAAAAATTGACTATGATAG
>JBBSPS010000065.1:0-17854 GCA_038258655.1 Bacteroidia bacterium | reverse complement strand
GTCTTGTTGAAATGAGAATAATCCCTCACACACGGGCTTGGCCGATTATTGCCCATTACAACAAGAAAACATCATTAACAAGCTATATTTTAAAAATAATTGATAATAAACTTGCATTACAACATAGAAGCAATCTCAAACTAGTGCATGAATAAGATTGCTTCGGTGAAAAACCTCGCAATGACGCTCGAAGCAAGTTAGTACGTTCATTGCGAAGGAGTTTTGTACGACTGACGCAATCTCAAACCAGTACTTCAACGAGATTGGCTGCGGTGATTCCGCAATACTGCGGGGCGCAATGACGTATTAAATCAGCATTAATAGCCTATTAATAAAATTAACTTGTATAAACTCTATTATATCAAAAATTACTTCGGTTCAAATACTTCAATTTTAAAATTGTCAATATCAAAAGTACTTTTGCTTCGTTTCCAAATATAGGATTTCCAAATATCTTTTGTATTTCTAATTTCAGGGGTAAGGTAGTCTAACTCATATTTATGCCATTGATTTTTAGTTGAATCAATTTTAATTTCCGGTGCCAAATAGCCATAAATACCGCCTTTGTGTTCCATCGTCATTACTAAGCATGGCAACTGTCCCTCAAAATCATTCGGAAAACGAATATCCATACTTATCTTTATCCAGGCATGATTTTTTCGGGTTAACTCTTTATACATATATTGATTTGTAATACCAAATTCCTGCTCCGGTAAAGTCCTGTAGAAGGAGTTATGAAGTGAATCTGTTTGAATATTTTGATCTTTTGGATTATCAAATGTTTCGAATTTTAATACCGAAGAAGTATATTTTTCTCTGTGTTCAAATTTTTGTTCACCTGTAAAATCTCTATTTACCAGAAGTAAATCGCGATCACTTTCATCTACAGAAGTTTCTAAAAATGATGCCCAGTAATATTCCTCGGTGGTACGATAAGGATCAAGAATATAATTTTTTAGCTGCCACCACTGAAATTGATTTAAGAAGACACAAAAAATAACAATTACTGCAAATGTATTTTTAATGAAAGATTTTTGTTGTTGCATAAACAATAAAAAATAACCCAAACAAATTGCAAGCAGCGGGTAACTTGTAATTATTGGCCGACAAGAAAATGCGGCACCATACCACCATTCGCTCCAACTGGAAATAATGTAAAATGAGATTAAAAAATAAATAAACGATGCAAAAAATATCTTTCGATTATTTTTATAAAGAAAATAAAAACCGATAAGTGAAAATATCATTACCGGTGTATAAACTAACCATCCTTTGCGATAACTAAATAAAACATTAAAAATATGAGGTGAAAAAATATCCAGCCCAACTCCCGGATTTTTATAACTGTCATAAATATAGTGCCCCGTTTTCACGTGCCAGTAGTATAACTGCGGAAGTACCAAAATAAAACACACTACAATTGTAACAAGCAACGCTTTTTTATTTGAAAATAATAAAACTATTTTTTGTTTAAAACTGTCAAAAGAAGTTACATTCCAAAGGATTGGTAATAATAAAACAAACACCTCACTAGGTTTTATCAATGTTATCAAGGTAATGCTAATACCAACGGCAAAAAGGTTTTTAGCCTTTTGATTTTCATGCCATTGGATGGTATTCCAAACCAATACACACACTAACATAAAAAGAAAGTTAACGGTTTCTAGATTTTTGAGAGTAAGATGGTTGATATAATTTGTTCCGAAAACAATAATAAGCATAACCAAAGAGGAGGTTTTTTCGGAAAAAAAGTGACGCAAAATTTTCCTTAAATAGATAAGTCCTATTATAGTATAGATAATACCTCCAATAACCATAGCATATTGATAGGGCATGCTGAACCCATCCATTTCATAACCGGCAGCTCCGGCTATGCCATGCCCAAGAAAAAAGAAGGGGAGATAAAACAATGCCATTCCAAATAGAAAAAAATACATAGTTTCCCCTTTGTCATTGCTTGAAACCTGGTAAAGTGTTCCTGTCAGCTCTTTTTTATTATTGATTTCTTTTAGCCAGGTAACATCATTCAACATGGGTTGATGATAAATAAATGTGGCCGGAAGTGGCATATAATAACCTAAAACATCCCAGGAAATTTCTTTTTTATCTACGGTATTTATCCGGTAAACAAATATGAATAAACAAATAAATGTGAGTGTGATTACTGAAAGTTTTCGGAATAATTTAATCATAAATAGATTATTATGTTGATTTAATGCGTCATTGCGAGGAACGAAGCAATCTCACACAGCCAATTAAATGAAATTGCTTCGTTCCTCGCAATTACTTGCTATCAAAGTGTTTTATTTTATACACAATCTAACTAATATAAAGAATAATGAATAGTATATCTATTTAGTAGTAAACTGAAACGACACATCATCTACCAATATTTTTATCTTAGCGTTATTAAGTACATAACCGGTAAATGTATAATTCGATTTTTGATCAAAACCTGAGTTTAATGGAATTTCTTCTGAAACAAAAGTCCATTCCTTACCTTTTTTAATTTTATTATCAGCAGGAATACCGGTCCAATAAATATTTTTAGAATCGCCGTCAATAGAAGCAACGAGCAATAATCCTTTAAGCGGTGATGATAGTTCAACGGACACATATACCCATGCGCTGATGATAACTGAATTAATTTTTTTATCTGAGATAGCCCCTAATGTTTTATGCAAGCCTAAACTATAAGGAATTAAAGGCTCGGTAACAGAAACCCTGTTGCCTGAATGAGCATTTCCAACTTCCTGAGTAAATTGCTGATTAATCCAAGTAGTATCCCGTTCCGCATTGTGAGAAAATATTAATTTAGAAGAAGTATCTTTATTGTTATTGCAAGAGAATAATAATAAAAGAACAGAAGAAGACAAACAAAGTGTGATTTTTTTCATAGTAATAATTGGTTTAGATTAATTGGTTAGTTTATAAGCGTTGAGTATTTTTTTTCTTTTCAATAGATGCCCTAATATCATCTAATTGTCCTTTGGGAATTGCATTAATTAAATTTTTAGTATATTCAAATTGAGGGTTATTGTAAATACTATCCGCCTCACCCATTTCCTCTATTTTACCTTTATTCATCACTACCATACGATCGCTCATAAATTTCACTACCGACAGATCATGTGAAATAAAAATATAAGTAAAATCAAATTCGCGTTTTAATTCATTCAATAAATTTAGTACTTGCGCTTGTACCGAAACATCCAAGGCAGAAACTGATTCATCACAGATAATAAATTTTGGGCGCAATGCCAAGGCCCGTGCAATGCAAATACGTTGGCGCTGGCCGCCTGAAAATTCATGTGGATAACGGTAAAAATGTGATTTGTTCATATTTACACGATGCAAAATTTCTATTACAAGTTTCATCCGCGCTTTGTCATTCTCTAAAATCCCATGCACCTGCATTGGTTCCATAATGGCTTGTCCAATGGTGATACGTGGATTTAATGAAGAATAAGGATCCTGAAAAATGATCTGGATATCTTTGCGAAGTTCACGCATTTCTTTCGTTGGTAGTTCAATAATGTTTTTGCCGCTGAAAATGATCGATCCTTCGGTTGGCTCTATCAATCGTAATATAGTTCGGCCTAATGTTGTTTTGCCACAGCCCGATTCACCCACTAACCCGAGTGTTTCACCCGGATACACATCAAAACTAACATCATCGACAGCATGAACGAAGTTTTTTGCTTTCCCAAAAATTCCTTTATTAATAGGGAAATATGTTTTTAAATTTTTAACTTGAAGGATAGGTTCTTTTGCATATAATTTTTCATGTGCTTCCGTTCGTTCTTGTGTTGTAACAACAAGTCCTTCAGTTACATCATTTATGGATTGGCTACCCTCGATTAGTTCCCCGTTATCATTGGTTTTCATAAAATCAGCGACTGTGGGTAACCACTTCAATCGTTTGTTAAGCGGTGGGCGGCAAGCTAAAAGCCCCTTTGTATAAGGATGTTTAGGATTGGAGAAAATATCGAACACGCTCCCTTGTTCAACAATTTTCCCTTTGTACATCACCACTACTTTATCGGCAAGCTCTGCAATAACGCCTAAATCGTGGGTGATAAACATGATGCCCATTTCATATTCGCGCTGAAGCTGGAGCATCAGGTCTAAAATAGTTGCCTGAACAGTAACATCCAATGCAGTTGTAGGCTCATCAGCAATTAAAATACTTGGTTTGCAACTCATTGCCATCGCGATCATCACCCGTTGTTTTTGTCCGCCGGATATTTGATGTGGATAGCTATCAAAAATAGCTTCAGGGCGAGGCAGCTGCACTTCTTTAAACAGGTCGATTGTTTTTTCCTTGGCTACTTTTTTACTGCATTTTTGATGTAACAAAATAGCTTCCATTACTTGGTCGCCGCATGGATAAACAGGATTAAGGGAGGTCATGGGCTCCTGGAAGATCATAGCGATCTCATTTCCCCTTAGTGTACGCATTTCTTTTTCAGAAAGTTTGGCAATATCAACAGCACCGAGTTTCCTGGAGTGATAAATGATCTCACCCCCGGTAATTTTTCCGGGAGGGTTTGGAATTAGCTGCATTACTGATAAAGCGGTAACGGATTTTCCTGATCCTGATTCACCAACAATGCCAATAGTTTCGCCACGAGAAAGGGAAAACGATATATTATTAACGGCCTTTACCGTTTCGTCCTCTGTACGAAATTCAGTTACTAAATTTTTAATTTCTAATAAAGTTTCTTTTGCCATCCGACAATTGAGGGTTTTTCAAAGAGTGTTAAAAATACATTTTGTTGCTGAAATATACAAATACTTACCAACGGATAGATTTATGGATAAATAATACCAATTATAAATATAAAATAGACCAAAACTTCCCTCTCTTTTGGAGAGGGATAAAAGGGTGAGGCCAAAAAATTGGACTGTTTTATATTTATAATTGGTATAAGACGTATTGAAGTATAGTGGTTAATTAAGGACGCATTCAAGCGTCCCTATTGAGCTGAAATAAAGAGTTGCAAATTCTCTCTATTTAACTTGACTGTTAGAGCAACTAAATTACTAATTTAATCCATCTAACAAAATTCGTCAAAGGCCATTTTTAAATTATCAGCGATCATTTGTGCGCTACGCCCTTCTATATGATGGCGTTCCACAAAATGAACCAATTTACCATCTTTAAACAATGCTATAGCGGGCGAGGATGGTGGATAAGGAGCGAAATGTTTACGCGCTTCGGCAACAGCTTCAGTATCAAAACCTGCAAAAACAGTGGTGATTCTGTCGGGGCGTTTGGCACCTGCAACAGATAGTTTTACTCCCGGACGCGCAGCACCTGCTGCGCAACCGCATACCGAGTTTACTACAACCAATACGGTCCCTTTACTATTAATGGCGGCTGTTACGTCATCAGGTGTTGTCAGATCTTCAAAACCAATGGTAGTAAGCTCTGCTTTCATTGGCATTACAATAGTTGCTGGATACATTTTATTTTATTTGTTTAGTTATTAAAATAATCAATGCAAAGTTACGAAATATACCTCATCCTAAATCCTTCTCCTTGAAAAAGGACAAGAACTTATCCCCTCTCCTTTTTCAAGGAGAGGGGCAAGGTTTAGTTTCCAAATAAATTTCTATCAACCGCGGAACGGCATATTTTTGAATATCTTTCTCTTTAACAGCAATGGCTGTTTTGGAAAGTAGTTTATCAAACGGTTTAACACAATCAATTTCAAAAAATCGCGCATAAATCCTCTGATGGCTTAAAATATGTTTATAGCTTGGAGATATTGATCTTACAGTATATTTAGTTAACCCGATAAATTTTTTCCATTCAACGGATTTTAAAAATTGTTCTTCCTTCAGTTCCTCAATTGTTTCTATTAAAGGGAAATCATATAAGTTAGTCCAGATATCTTTTTCAGTTCGTTTGTTGATGACTGTAGTTCCTTTGTGATGCAATACGAGGTAATTAAAATACCGATCACGGACTTTTATTGCCTTCACTTTTACCGGTAATTCAGCTACACGTTTTTTGGAATACGCGAAACACATCGTATTTAATACACATATCGAACAATCGGGATTAGCAGGTTTGCATTGAATGGCACCCAATTCCATTATTGCCTGGTTATGCAAAGCAGGATTTTTTTTATCGATCAATTCATTCGCTAGTTGATAAAATTCTTTTTTACCTTGTGTACTATCAATTGGCGTTTCAATTCCGAAAACACGTGCCAGCACCCGGTACACATTTCCATCAACCACTGCATGTGGTTTGTTAAACGCGAATGAAGCAATGGCTGCAGCGGTATATTCACCAATACCTTTTAAGGAGAGTATTTCAGCGTGATCAGTTGGAAATTCCCCTTTGTATTTATCTGTAATTATTTTAGCGGTGGTGTGTAAATTTCTGGCGCGTGAGTAATAGCCTAAGCCTTGCCATAGTTTCATCACCTTTTCATTATCAGCTTTTGCGAGATGTTTTGCTGTGGGAAATTCTTTAGCAAATTTTAAGTAATAATTCATTCCTTGGTCAACACGCGTCTGTTGTAAAATGATCTCTGAAAGCCATATCAGATAAGGATCTTTGGTGTTTCGCCAAGGCAAGTCGCGTTTGTTTTTATTGTACCAGGTAATTATTTTATCTGAGAAGTGTTTCATACAATGTAATCAATAGTTGAATTATCTTACTCAAATGGAATGCGGATAACACAGATTTACCGGATTTACACAGATTTTATCCATTTTTATCTGCATAATCTGCGTTATCAGTGTTCCATTTACTTAGCCTTAGCCTTGGCAAATTATTAAACTTCTCCTGACTAAGATGTGATTATGCAAAAACCAAAATTACGATTAATACCGGTTTTAAAAACCGTAAGCATTTTTGAGTATTTTTGAGATAAGTTAATGTCTGCCAATAGTGCCTTTAAATATAAAAAAGAACAAAATAATTACTGAAACTAATTACACGAAGGTTGCAAGAAAAAATTAATTTTTGTGCAATTAGTGTCAAGTAGCACCATTGACAAACACTAATTTTAAATCGGATATGCAAATGACAATCATAAAAAAAGCAGTTAAATGGTTTTTGATTATTCTGGTGATCTTAAACCTTGCCATTTTTATTTCAGGCAAAACATATATCTATAAAGCGATTGCAAATACCTATTTGAAAGGCCGTTCCGGTCCAAGTATTGAGGAATATCCGATTTTCAGTAATCGTGAAGTTAAAGCCGGGGCTGCTCAAGAATGGAAGGTATCAAAAAAATACAACAGCAAAACAATTCCTGTGGAGCTTGAAAAACATTTTACAGATTTACAAACAATAGCTTTTGTAATTATTAAAAATGATTCATTGCTTCATGAACAATATTGGGATGGATTTGGACAAGATTCCAAAACCAATTCATTTTCAATGGCAAAAACTTTTTTAAGTATTTTAGTTGGTATAGCTATTGATGAAGGAAAAATAAAAAGTGTTGACCAACCTGTGGCTGATTTTCTCCCTGAATTTAAAGAAGGTGAAAAGGCGAAAATTACGATCAGGCATTTGCTTACAATGAGCTCGGGACTTGACTTTGATGAGAACTATGTAAATCCATTGGCTTATCCTGCAAAAGCATATTATGGAGATGATCTTGCCAAACTTACTTACAGTTATAAAGTTATTGATGAACCGGGAAAAAAATTCAAATACCTGAGTGGGAATTCTGAATTAGTTGGTTTTATTATCCAAAAAGCAACCGGAAAAACGATCAGTAATTATATGTCGGAAAAACTTTGGCAGCCGCTTGGTGCTAAAAATACTGCACTTTGGAGCCTGGATCATGAAGGAGGAATGGAAAAAGCGTATTGTTGTTTTAATTCCGATGCACGCGATTTCGCGCGCTTTGGCGAATTGTATTTAGATAGCGGGAAATGGAATGGCAGGCAGATCGTAAGCGCTGAATATGTGTTGAACTCTGTAAAACCGGCTGACCTGGTATATGCAAACGATGGAAATAAAAACACACAATATGGATACTCATGGTGGCTGATCCCTGATTATAAGGGGCATGCTATTTTTTATGCACGTGGTATTCTGGGCCAGTATGTTGTTTGTATTCCTGATAAAAAAATGATCGTTGTTCGTTTAGGTAAAAGACGCGAAAAAGCCCGTGAGAACCTGCCGCCCTCGGATGTATTTTATTACATAGATGCAGCATTGGAAATGTATGATAATTGATGCGCTTTCGTAAATTAGTATAGATTCGTTATTCGTTGATATGAAGAAAGACATTGTCCCTCCAACAGTTAAAGATGTTGCTGTTGCGATAATAACAGAACAAAATGAACTGGGCGAAACAGAATGGAATGTATATTTGCTTAATCTTAAAAAAGAAAAAATTGAAGGAGTTTTGGTTACTTCAAAAGGATATGGAACGTTTGATGGGGAAGAAGTAAAGACATCCACTCTCCGCCATTTTTTAGATGAAGTGAATGCACATAATTTCAAAAAAATTGAACCGATCGTTGAAACTGTTTTTGGTTTAAATAATGAGTATTGGGTAAGTTTTTACATCAACAAAGTGATGTACGATAAAAAATATATTTTTCTCGCGGAAAGTATATCTCCCGCTAATCTTATAAACATACCTTTAATAAATAAAAAGGGTGTAATGATCAAATAAAAAAAACATTTTATGCTCGACAACATAAAACTTTCTGACGTTTTATTTTTAGATATTGAAACGGCACCTCTTGTTTATAATTATAAAGAATTAGATTCAACTATGCGCCCATTATGGGATACAAAATTTCGCTTTAACACCACTGAAACCCCTGATCAGCAATATAAAAAAGCGGGAATTTTTGCCGAATTCGCCAAAGTAATTTGTATTTCAGTAGGTTTTTTTAATGAAGAAAAATTTCGCATAAAATCGTTTTACGGACATGATGAAAAACAAGTTTTGAAGGATTTTGCTGAATTACTGGGCAAGCATTACAATAAAAAAGAACATTTACTTTGCGCCCACAATGGAAAAGAATTTGATTTTCCTTTTATGTGCAGGCGCATGCTTATCAATGGTATTAAACTACCCAAAGCGTTAAGCATCGCGGGCAAAAAACCTTGGGAAATAAATCACCTCGATACCATGGAATTATGGAAGTTCGGCGATTATAAAAATTATACTTCCCTGAATTTATTAGCCGCTGTTTTTAATATCCCAACACCAAAAGATGATATTGATGGCAGCGATGTTGCCCGTGTTTATTGGGAAGAGAAGGACCTGGAACGTATCGTCTCCTATTGTCAGAAGGATGTTTTAACAGTAGCGCAATTATTATTACGTTTTATAGGTGAAGAATTAATTAACGATAAAAATATTGTTGTTGCATGATCTCAGCCTGTTTTATTTATCTTTACAAAACAAAAAAATAATCAATGTTCTTCCAAAGAAACCAGCAACAGTTCCCCATCATTTTTTTAGTCTTGTTAGTTGGATTTAGTTCTTGCAGCAACCCGAAAAAAAAACCAACATTAGCGATATACGGCAATGTATTTGAAACCGTAATGCGTACCGATGACGGCGCTTTTCGTGGATTTAGCTTGGGTGATAAAATAGATTCGGTGCAAGCGAGAGAATCGGGAAAACCGGTTGAAACAGATGCCGGTTATTTGTATTATGAATATAAATTAGACAGTGCCAACTCATACAACATCACTTATACCTTCGATGAAATGGGGTTAAGCGAAATACAATCCGATATTTTTATTACGAATGCTGATAAAACAGATGAAATTTTTAATCATTTCAAAACATATTTTGATCAGCATTATGGTGCGAGCGAATCACACATGGGGCTTACTGTTTGGACAATAAGATCAGAAAAGTATGGAGAAGTAAGAATCAACCTTAGTAATGAAAGCGCTGATTTTACCACTAATAAAGCCCCCGGAAAAATATCCCTTTGGATCTATCCGGATAAAGAGTAGAATTTCAATTGTTTACACATAAAAAATAATAGAACGCAGATGACACGGATTAAACAGATACTCACAGATAAAATCAGCGTAAATCAGCTAGATCAGTGTTATCCGTGTTCCATCATTATCGTTTTTTTAATTTTATTAAAATGATAATAATTACAGGCATTAATGGGGGAATCGGAAATTACTTATTTACCACCTTTTCTCAAAAAGGAGAAAAGATAATCGGTACTTATCACCTGAATAAACCTGAAGGAAAAATTTTCGAGGACACTCTTCAACTTGATATCACAGATTTTTCAGAAGTAGAAAAATTTATTACTTCTATAAAATCACAACTGACAACTATTACTCTTATCAATTGTGCAGGCATTTCACAAAATTCATTCGCGCACAAAGCGAATATGGATGAATGGTCGGAAGTGATCAATGTAAATTTGAATGGCACTTTTCATTTGATACGTGCTACATTACCTATAATGCGCGAACAAAATTTCGGCCGTATTATTAATCTTTCTTCTGTTGTATCGCAAACGGGTGTAATAGGAACAAGTGCATATGCCGCTTCCAAAGCAGGAATTAACGGAATGATAAAAAGTATTGCGCTGGAAAATGCGCAAAAAGGAATTACTATAAACAATATTAATTTGGGATATTTTAATGTAGGAATGATCAATACTGTGCCACAGGAAATACAAGAAAAAATAAAATCAAAGATCGCATATAATGAATTTGGTGCTCCTGAGAATATTTTTAATACCATTCAATACATTCGTGAAACACCTTATTTAACAGGTTCTTGCATTGATCTGAATGGAGGGTTAGTTTAATTAGTAGGCAATTATGCAGTAGGTATAAAAAATTAATTAAATCTTATTAATCATAAAAATCCGCGTCATCTGCGTTCCATTAAACACAGATTAGTAAATTCGTAATTAGTAGATAGATATATGAATAAGACAGTAAAAAATGCCGATGAAGCAATAAAAGACATTAAGGATAATATGACTGTGATGCTTGGCGGTTTTGGCTTATGCGGTATTCCTGAAAATTGTATTGCCGCATTGGTAAAAAAAGGCGTAAAAGGATTGACATGTATTTCCAATAATGCCGGAGTAGAGGATTTCGGAATTGGTTTGATGTTAAAAACACGTCAGGTAAAAAAAATGATCTCTTCGTATGTTGGTGAAAACGAAGAATTTGAACGCCAATTATTAAGCGGAGAATTAGAAGTGGAATTAATTCCGCAAGGAACATTAGCAACACGTTGTCTTGCAGCCGGCTATGGAATGCCTGCTATATATACACCTGCCGGTGTTGGTACCGAAGTGGCAATTGGAAAAGAAACCAGAAAATTTACAGTAGATGGCGCTCAAAAAGAATTTTTAATGGAGTACGCTTTTGATGCCGACTTTGCTATTGTAAAAGCATGGAAAGGGGATCCACATGGTAATTTAATTTTCCGAGAAACAGCTCGTAACTTTAACCCGATGATGGCAATGGCAGGAAAAATAACTATTGCAGAGGTAGAAGAATTAGTTCCTGCCGGAGAATTAAACCCCGATCATATTCATACTCCGGGAATATATGTGCATCGCATTTTCCAAGGTGTGAATTATGAAAAAAGGATTGAGCAAAGGACGGTTAGGAAGAAGTGATGTACTGATTTTTGATTAGCTCATGTGCTGATAAACTATTAAAAATTAATCAGCACATCTCTAAATTAGCAGATCAAAAAATCCATCAATGCAACTTCGCTCCTATCAAACTAATAAATTCTTTTCGTGTAGTATCTTTTAAAAATTCACCTGTAAACGCGGATGTAGTGGTTACGGAATTTTGTTTTTGAATCCCGCGCATCTGCATACATAAATGCGAACATTCAATTACAACTGCAACACCAAGCGGTTTCAATGTCTCTTCAATGCAATCACGAATTTCAGTTGTTAATCGTTCCTGAACTTGTAACCTGCGGGCAAATGCATCTACTACGCGTGGTATTTTACTCAAACCTACAATACATCCGTTAGGAATATAAGCTACGTGTGCTTTTCCAAAGAAAGGAAGTAAATGATGTTCGCACATGGAATACACTTCAATGTCTTTTACGATTACCATTTGTTTGTAATCTTCTTTAAACATCGCGGAAAGCAAAATCTCTTTCGGATCAAGATCATAACCATGCGTTAAATATTGCAAGGCTTTTGCGACACGTTCAGGTGTTTTTAAAAGTCCTTGGCGAGTTGGATCTTCACCTATATCGGTTAATATGGTTTTATAATTGGATGCAATATTATCAATCAACTTAAGATTATACCTGTCAATTTTTTTATAACCATCTGTATCATCAAATTCGTCGTGGCTCATTTTTTAAAATTTAGAAGAAATAAATTATGGAACAACAAATGTATAAAATGAATTTACAATTTATTGACGATTCAATTTATTTTATGATCGCTACATTTCCTTTTTGAGTGATCTCATTTCCTGAAAAACAAGTTACTTTTAAATAATATACAAACACGGCAGGGTCTAATTGTTTACCGTGATATGTCCCATCCCATCCATGTTTCGGGTTGGTGGTTTCAAATACTTTTTCTCCCCAACGATCGTAGATCACCCAATACATTTCAACTACACCAGCACCTCTTACATACAGTATATCATTCTGTCCATCCCCATTTGGCGAAAATCCATTGGGTACAAATAGCTCTCCATTATCACCACATTTTAAATCTAACGTTACTGTTACACATGCGCTATCACTGCAACCTATGCTGTCCTTTATCACAACACAATATTGTGTTGTAGCAGTTGGTGTTGCAATCGGGTTTGCACAATCGCTACAACTTAAACCTGTTGGCGGTATCCAGCTATATTTTCCACTACCGATGGATTTTAATGGTGTGCTGTTACCATAACTAATAGTTGCGTTGCCCGTGGCCGTTACTGTTGGTAAAGGATTTACTATTACTGTATAAGTAGTTGTATCAGTACAATTCCCTGAAGATGCTATGACTGTGTAAGAAGTGGTTGTTATAGGATTGTCTGTCAATGGATTTGTAGTCGTTCCAGTATTCCATAAATAAGTTGTTCCACCACTTGCGGTGAGAATTACATTATCTCCCACACAAATATTATTACTTGTAATTTTTGCTATCACCGGTGGAACTACTGTTACTGTTTGCATTGCGGTGCCTGTGCAGCTGTTTATAGTAACATTTAAACTATAATTAGTAGTTACTGCCGGCATTACCGTTATACTCGCTGTTGTTGCTCCTGTATTCCATATATACGGCCCGCCTGTACTTGATGTTAGTGTGGTACTTTTTCCGCTGCATATACTTGTTACTCCTGTTATTATAGGTGCCGGTATTGGATTTACTATTACTTGCATTGTCGCACTTCCACTACAGCCGCTGATTGTTACAGTTACAAAATACATTGTTGTATTCGTTGGAGATACTGTAATAACTGCCGTACTTGCGCCTGTATTCCAACTATATGTTCCGCCTGCATTGGCTGTTAAGATTGTACTTTGTCCAGAACAAATAATTGCAGTGCCGCTTATTGTTGGCATTGGGTTAGGATTTACGGTTATTGCTTGTGAAGCTGTTCCAATACAAATTCCATTAGTAACTGTTACACTGTATGTAGTACTTACAGTCGGATTTGCATTGATTGACATACTTGTAGAGCCATCATTCCATAAATAAGTTCCACCACCGCTAACTGAAAGAGCTGTACTTGCTCCATCACAAATTGTGGTGAGTCCCGTTATCACAGGTATTAAATTCGATACCCTTACTTGAGTTGTTGCTGTTGCAGTGCAGCTTCCATTGGTTATTGTTACAGTATAAGTAGTTGTTCCTGCTGGAGTAACTGTTGTTGTTGCTGTCAGATCCCCACTGCTCCAACTATATGAACCACCTCCGGTAGCTGTTAGTGTTGTACTTTGACCTATGCAAATAGTCGTTACTCCACTTATAGTTGCAATTACAGGCGGAAATTCGGTTATAGTTGTATCTCCAACTGCAATGCAGCCCATAGCATCTGTAACAGTAATAGTATAAGTAGCTGGGCATAAGTTGCTACAAGCGGGAGAGGAGCATCCACCGCTCCAGTTATATGAATAAGGAATAGTTCCTCCCGAAGGAATAACAATAGTTTGACCGTTACACGCACCGTTACAAGTAATATCAATCCCTGAAATACTAAGTGATAATAAAGGAGGTTGCGTGATAGTAACAGTTGTAGCAGCTATGCAACTATTGATATCAGTAACAGTAAAAGTATATGTTCCTGCACTTAAATTATTTGCAGTAATTGTAGTTTGTATGGGTATTGTATTCCATGAATAAGTATAAGGACCGATACCACCTGTGTTTGTTGTTGTAGCGACGCCATTATTTTTCCCATTGCAAGTTATATTAGTGGATGATACTATATTTGTTGATAATGTAGTTGGTTGAGTAATGGTAATTGATGAAGTAGCAGTACAACCATTAACATCAGTAACGGTGCAAATATATGTCCCTGCTGGTAAGTTAGTTGCCGTATTATTAATTTGTAGTGGTGTAGTACTCCATACATAGGAATATGGACTAGTATTGCCAGTAACAGAAACAGTAGCTGAGCCATTCTTAAGGCCATTACATGTTGGGCGTATAAAAGATGTTGTTAAAGAAAATACAGGAGAAGCCGCGATGGATATATTATCAAAATTATTTAATGAATCACATTCTATAAATGAAAGTTCGGGGGCCTTTGCAGGATTGGTTCCTTTGTCATTTGCATACACATATAAGTTGAATGGCCCTGAATAAGGAATTGTAAAGGTTTGAGTGATACAACCTTTCACAGTTATGGGATTTGCAGTTGAATCTGTAACAATGAGAGTTCCGCCGGCTAAAGGGTTTCCATTATAAAATGAAACGTTCATTCCCTTGGGAGCACTTACATATCCTGTATCACAGAATGTAAGTGTAACATTTACAGTGTTCGGGTTGGAGCAAGTTGAAAAAATAACAGTATCTATGTTTGCAATAACATCAGCCGCCGGAATAAAAATGGGATTGCCACTATTATCGGTTACAGGAGGTTGATTTAAAAATGTATTTAATGGAGTGATTAGTGCATGATTTTGCTGGTTTGCAGGAATAGTGAGGTTATCATTAATGTTGACCGCAAAATAACTGTGTTGGTTCATAACCTTACGAGTAGAAACCCAGGGTTGCGTTTTACTCCTGAATGCTTTTACTACTCCCGGCCCTGCCCCACTGGTTGCGGCACAAGTACAAACAATATTGGCTTGCCCGTTGGCATCAACATCTACCACAGTAGGATATTCTGTACGGGTTCCTGAGCCGCAGGGTGTAGATGCTTTTACATTTCCTGTAGCACCATCCCAAATAAATAAAGTCCCTTCATCCCGGTATATTATTTCTATTTTTCCATCACCTTCAAAATCAAAAGACGTGCAGGTAGTTTCCCCTGATCCATCCACAATTACTTTTGACCATTTTAAAGTTGGCCCTCCGGAATTAAAATCATTCAGTACCACATAAATATTTTTTCCTCCAAAACCTATTTCAGGAAATCCATCATTATCATAATCCGCGACATTGGCCTGTCCACCATTGTTTGTACCCGGAATAGTATAGGTACTACCAAACTGTAAGCCTGTCCTGGGATCCCAAACATATACTATTCCCTTCGAAACCACTATTACATCTAATTTTCCGTCCTTATTATAATCAGCAATACTTGTATAGCCATCCTTTAATCCGGCAGGAGCAGTGCTTACAAGTGTCATAGTTGCTGTTGTAATGTTTACGCTATACACTTGGTTACCACAAACCAATTCCAATCCTGCGCAATCAGGGCAAAATCCTGTTGGGAGTACATCAGCGGCTACAGGATATGCAGCAGTATTACCACCAATGCTTGCTGCTACTCCCGCAGAAACAATCAATGCGCCTGTTAAACTATTATATATCTGGTTATCTACATAAACTTCAGGAATACCGTCACCATCAAAATCAGCAATGGATTCAGTATGTTCGCGGTTTCCTATAGTAAGAGTAGGAGTAAAGCCGGGTTTTGGAAGGCCGTTGGGTTCATAACAGCGTAAAAAATTATCATCAGTAATAATATACATTTCAACCTGACCATCACGGTCTACATCAGCCATTGCCGGTCCATCGTACTGAGTGGAAGTTACAGGTGTGGTTATTGTTTGCTTTAAAGCCCCCGTCTGCCCATTTAAAACAGTTAACATTTTATTGCTTAGATCATAACATAGTACCTCAGGTTTTCCATCTGCATTCAGATCTCCAACAATTATTGTTTGACGGGTATCTACGCTAATAGGAGATGACCAAAGTAAGTCTAACGTGAATGTTGGTTTTACAACCGGAATGAGTTTACAGTAAACTAAAGGATGGTTATAAAAAAAAGAATCACATACTAATTTGCCGCCACAGTCAGGGTCATAACAATCAATTAAGCCATCACCATCATCATCAATACCGTTATTGCAAATCTCCTGAGCATGAAGAAATATAGCTGTAAATAAAAAAATACAAGAAAGTATTTTTTTTTTCATGTACCGGAATTAAAATTATTGAAACGCTTAGAATCTTAAGGGATATAAATATACCACTGTTAATTTCAAACTTCAAGTAAATTTTTTAATAATTGTAGGAGTCATATGAGGACATCTAATTAAACAGATACTTTTAACCCTTATGAAGGCCCCACTTTAAAATTATTATTTTGCTTCCGTTTCTGCCATTCCCGCAAAAAACTTTCGTTCGTGCAAATAATAGAAGTTTCCTTTTGCCATTACATGCACAATAAGATTTTCTATAGATATAGGGGTTCCTTCCTCAATATCTGCAATGTTAGAGTATCGTATAGTATGTCCGTCAAAAATTAGTACAAGGCCTGAACCGATCGCTTCCATTTTATTTCCTTCTTTAATAAGTACGCCCGTATCTTCTCCCAAACCAATTCCTATACAGCCGGGGTTACTCGCAACAGCTTGCGCCAAGCGGCCAAATCGCCCACGTGTAACAAAATGCGAATCAATGATTACATCTTTAATAAGTGCAAGTCCGGTTGTAATTTTCACCTCCCCTTTTAATAATGCTCCGGTACTACTTCCTTGGTATATCATGGTATTGCTCATTGCCATGGCTCCAGCACTTGTTCCAGCGATAACAAAATTTTCATGTTGATAACGGTCAATAATTACTTTTAGAAACTCAGTCCCGCCAAAGATCATACTTAAGCGCAACTGATTGCCACCGGTAAACATTACACCATCCGCTTTTTTGATACGCTCAATGTATTCCGGATTAAGTGCATCCTCACGGTTCTTAATATGTATCACACCAATTTTTTCGCATCCCAATTTGCCAAATGCTTGGATATAATTTTGGCCTACTTCTTCAGGTATTACAGACGCCGTAGTAATAATTTCTACTTGCGATTCAATACCCTTCATCTCCAACAATATCCTTTTTAATATTCCAAATTCAAAAAAATGCAGATGCGCTTTTGGCTCAACATTAGGCTCTATCGCGCTGCCTTTATCTTCACTGCCTCCTATTGATATTAATTTTCCTTTGGGGGTTTCCATAGTTTTGATTTTGTGAATTCATATACAAATTTAATATAATCATAACCACATTGTAATCTTACTTTTGGCAGTTATAAGATTATTTTGAACAATACATTAATTAAAATCCATTAGTGGACGGAAAGATACAAAACCAGGTCTTTCAATAGCTTAGAAGCATTGATTTCATTGAAAGCCATTTTTTTGTAAGCAAGCCAGCCCCTACTAAAATCTAACAAGTGTTGAAAAACAAATCAGTTTGTGTATTG
>JBBSPS010000064.1:0-18107 GCA_038258655.1 Bacteroidia bacterium | reverse complement strand
CATTGTCTGTTAATGTAACTGTATATATAGTAGTTGTAGTAGGGGATGCAGTAATGCTGCTTCCTGTTGTTGCAGATAAATTTGTATTTGGGCTCCAGGAATAAGTATAAGGAAGAGTGCCTGCACTACCTGTTGCTGTTAGTGTTCCGGTTCCTCCTATACAAATAGTACTTCCTGTAGCTGTTACACCTGGCCCACAAGGTGGGTTAACAGTAACTACAACAGTAGTACTTGCTGTACATCCTGTAGCGAATGAACCGATAACAGTATAAGTAGTTGTTACTGTAGGATTTGCTGTAACGGAAGTTCCTGTAGTAGAACTCAATCCTGTAGCCGGACTCCAGGTATACGTAGTAGAGCCCGAAGCGGTAAGCGTAGTAGAATTGCCCTGGCACATAGTAGCCGGAGGCACGGTAACAGTAGGTGTAGGGTTTACAGTAACAATAACTGTAGTTATTCCGGTACATCCTGTGGGATTACTTCCCGTTACAGTATAAGTTATAGTACTGGCTGGTGTAGCGGTAACTGTTGCTCCGGTTGTTCCGCTTAAGCCTGTGCTTGGGCTCCAGATATAAGTGGTGGCCCCACTGGCTGTTAGTGTAGCACTATTAGGTGCACAAACTGTTGCAGGTGAAACATTTACTATAGGGTTAGGATTGATAGTAACAACAGCTGTTGTAGAGGCAGTAGCATTAGTCCCATCTTTAACGGTAACAGTATATGTAACAGTTGATGCTGGGCAAGCAGATAGAGTTGATGTTGTAGCTCCTGTATTCCAAGTATAAGTATAGGGAGTTGTACCGCCGGAAGCGGTTGTGGTTACGTTAACGCAGCCACCTGCACACACCGCCCCACCCGTGGCCGTTATGGTAGCACCACAAGATTTCATGTTTACATAAAAATATTCATTTGAGGTACAGCCACTTCCATTCTTTACAGTAACAGTATAAGTAGTCGCAACTGTGGGACTGACGGTTACTGCGGTTCCTGTTCCCAATCCATTAGACCAGAAATAAGTATAGGGGCCATTTGTACCGGTAGCTGCAACAGTAAGTGTAGAGGCAACTCCAGGACAAACAGTAATATTTTTTGTAGAAGTAGTAACCGGAATTCCACTAATAGGAACTTTCATTGTAACAGGACAACCACCATTAGAAGTCATGTTAACAGTGTATGTTGTTCCACTAACCGGATTATTAACGGTAACGCATTTAGTGGTGGGTGCACCTGGGAGTCCGGGTTGACCGGAAGGCCATGAATAAGTTGCATATCCCGGAGGAGCACAAATTTGAAGACTGGCAGCACCTGCACAAAATTCAGGAGTTGTAAATTGAACAGGAGTGCAATACGTATCAATATAAGCATATCCTTGGTGGCCTCCTCCACTGCAAGCAGAATAGTTACCATTAGTAGAGGATAAGTTACCCATGCAATCACGTACGCGGAAAGTAATGCAGACCTGCTGACCAATATAGTTTGTTAGATCTGTAGATACGGAAGTCCACTGGGTATAATTAAAATTACCCTGAACAGTAAATTGTGCCGAACCGCTTCCCGCAAAAATTGCATATTGTCCGCAAGGAAGCAATGAATTATCAGAACATTTTTTCATAATTACCTCAAATTGAGGTTGTGTAAATTGATCGTGATTACCGTTTACCAGAACAGCTGCATACATGTATGTAAAACCAGCTGTAGCAGCGGTTACATTTAATGTGTAAGTAAGTGATTCGGAATATGGCCAATTGCCGGCTCCCTGGCTTTCGGGGCCACAAGTACAACCAATGCGCGCAGAAGTACCACTTCCGCAAGGAGCAACCGTAGGAAGTGAAGCTATATTAGGATCATTCCCAGTTGTCATAATAGCGTACCTTGAAGCTGGTGTACCCGTACCTACTGTTGTATAGCTGAAATTAGGATTGTTTACAGGTGTGGGCAACGTAAATACGTAATTTCCATAAGTCCCCGTCCAGTTTGAAAAATCTCCATCTTGAAAAGATAAGTTAGCGGGGCACAATGGACAAGTTTGTGCATACACGTTCGCATTAAAAGACAATAACAACAGAAAAATAATTGTTAATTTATAAATGGAATAATATTTTTTCATTTTAATTTTTAAATAAGGGTTACGGATTACTTACAGTTAACAACTTGCAAAATATTTTTATCAATAATAAGTTGGTCATTTTTTAAAGTCCAATGTTCAATTAGTTTTGGCCCCTTAATGGAATTAACATCATTATCAAACATATCAACTGTTCCCTGAGGAACAATAAAAGTAATTTTATCACCTTCAATTGTACCTTGCATTTCCCAACTACGAGCAGAAGCATTGCTGCCCTGGGTCAATTCCTTTTGAACATCTGCCTCTACTGTTTTACCATCACTCATAAGCGTTATAAGTGTTTTTTCAATGGTGCCATTGATAGTTGTCTTTGATGAAAAACATGTATGCTGTGTTTGAGAATAGAGTCCGGAAGAAGCCGAAAGACAAATTAAGACTAGGGGTATGTAAATTGTTTTTTTCATTGTGTTTTTTGAATAATTTAATATGAAGTTGTTTAAAATTGATACAATAAAGTAACACTATGCATATTTTAAAAGCATCCGCTCCATTAAAATTTCAGAGAGTTACTTATTCTATAATAATTTTTTTATTTGTGTTTGTTCCATTACCATTAATTTTAACAATATAAACTCCTTTTGGTAAATCGTTCAGATTAAACTGTTTACTGAAATTATAATTCCTGTTATTTATATTCAACGCTTCAGTATAAATAATTTGACCCAGTACATTTGCTACTTCCAAATTGTAAGTACCGTTATCCGGGAAACTAATATCAAGGGTAAACGCACCATTGTTTGGGTTTGGATAAGCAGTAATAAGTGCTTGCTGATTCATGTTATTGTCAACAGCTGTTGCTGAACCTGAATATAAATCTGCTTCCCAGAATCCTCTTCCTAAAGTAGCGCAACGAATCTTTTTTCCGCTGTTTTGAACTACAATATTACCAGTTTGCGCATTAGGAAGCCCTTGACTAAAGTTTACCCAATCGCTCATGGTTGAGTTTTTGTAGAATACACCATAATACATGGATACATAAACTCCATCCATACTTTTGTCATACACAATAGAAGTAACAGGCATATTTGGTAAAGAGCCGCTTTCATTTGTCCATGTTACTCCGTAATCGGTTGATTTAAAAACTTTGTTGCCCGCGCTCCAATTATTGTGTGAAATCCATATTGTACCGGGTTGTGTTGGATGAATTGCAAAACTGGAAATTTCAGGACTGGTGTTGCTCGGCAATGTATTAGTATTCCAATTAGTGCCGTTATTTTTTGTAACATATAATTTATTGTGACAATGTTCATAGATTACATTGGAATTGGAAGGAGCTATCGCAACACCTCTAAGGTTATCGCCTCCCGCTAAATTGGGACCAATATTTGTCCAGGAGTTTCCCTGATTTGCTGAACGAAATACGTCCGTATACATACCGGTAACAATTACATTGGGATTACTGGGATCTATTGCGATAGGCTCAACAGAAAGCCAAGCTTGGCCTGATTTATTGGGGATATTATTGCTGATTCTTATTGGATTTCCCCAATTATCACTCATTTTGCCTATATCAAAAAAATCACTCCACACGGTGTACAACGTATTGGCATCCTTCGGGTCGAATATAACAGTTCCGCAATCACCGCCTGATGCAGGTATCCAAGTGCCATTTGTTTTGTGTACCCATGCGCCATTATCCATTCCTGCTCCTCCGTATAGAGCAGGATCTACTTGACTTGTTCCCATTGCAAAATAGTGTGAAATAATTAAACCATTGTTTATTTCTTTCCAAGACGCCGTTCCGTAAGGGCTTACACTTTCATCCATAATAGCAAGACCGCCATCATTACATAAATACATTTTTTTATTGAGTGGATTTATTTTTATATCATTAAAATCACCATGTATGGGTACTACTCCGTTACTACCGCAGCAATAACTTGTAATATGTGCACCGATTGTTGCGCCTAAGTCCGTTGATTTAAACAATTCAACCATGCCCATATATATTGTATTTGCATTAGTCGCTGAAAATATAATGTTACCATATTGATAGCCACTGCCTAAACTGGCTTTCTTCACCCAGTTTAAACCCGAGTTGGTAGATACCCATATTGTTCTGTTATCATTATTATCGACATGGATCATTGCCACATAAGCTGTATTTACATGTGAGCAGGTGATGGCATGTGTGTAACCATTATCAGTAAAAGTTTGTACAGTATTCCAAGTTACACCACCATCTGTTGATCGGTATATGCTCCCGCTATTGGACTCGGCTCCGGCATAAACAATATTTCCATCATTAGGTTTAAAGGCAATGTTCCATATTGCTTGACTTGACAATACGCGTGTCCAGGTAGTACCTCCATCTGTTGTTCTGTAAATTCCTTTTGAATTATTGCTTACGCATCCTACCAATAGAATCTTTGGATCTGTAGGGTTCATAACCAAAGTGCTGTATTGTACATTATCAATAAGATTTGATTTTAAACCTGTTGGATTCCAAGTTACACCACCGTCAGTAGTTTTATAAACACCAATGCTTCTATCATTCGAGCCCAAATAATTTCCAGTGCAGGCATATATTGTATTGGTATTTGTTGGATCCACACAAATACTCGCCACTCTTAGCCATGGTAAATTATCGCCAATAGGTGTATAGGAACTTCCGCCATTGGTAGTTTTCCATATTCCACCATCGGCAGCTACCCAAAATGTATTTACATCCGTTGGATGAAACTGTATGTTTCTAGTTGCTCCCATTCCCCAATAGCCGCCAGGGGCATTTGTTCGGTTAACGTTTTTCCAATTAGCCGTTACTCCCATTGCCCTTGACCCCGTTGAGGTTTTGTCAAGATAGCTCTGATATTCATTGTATGCTTCTATAGGGGCGGCAAGGCTGCCATTTTCTTTTACAAGAAATCTATTTTCCATCGCCCAACGTTGGTACTCAAAATAAGCGCGATGCATGGGGTCTGCATTACCCTCAAAATCTTTTTCGGATGAACTACCCTCTTTTTGAATTTCTTCTTTTACCTCTTTAAAATAAATCTCCGCTCTTTTTTGAGCTTCAAAAAAATTAATTTTTGAATTGCTGCCTGTACCAAATACTTGTTCTCTCCATTGCTGTGCTGTAGATGGAAGAACCAATAATAAAATGGCTGCTGTTAAAAAATAATATTTTTTCATGAGTTGGGTTTTTGTTTGTTTCTCTTTAACCAAAAATAGAATATGAAATACTGAAAAGCAAATTAAAATTCTCATAAATATTTGTATGTCGTTTGAAATTTTAAATATTCTATCCTATTACGTATAAAAAATTTAAAAAGGCGATATGCAAAGTTTGATGGAGAACTTTGTACTAAACGCTATTCTGAAAAAAATAACGACAAAGGTTCCGTAGAAAAGTACTGTCACGCTAACAAAGTTAACGAATTTCCTGACAAAGAACATGACTACCAATAAGGAATGATAAAAGAACGTATCACAGAAACATTTATTCAGGAATTATTTCTTAGAGCGTGTTTAAATTTATGTTGAGAAAAATGTTAAGGGCAAATTAAACTGATTGAATAAGCTAATTTATTTGTGGTTCACCAAAACTACAAACAAATGTATTCAACCGATTTAAGTAATACCCATTGGCAATTCATAAAAAGTTCTTTAAATAATATTGTAGATAGAACGAAAACATTGCTTGCGTGAAATTGGAATGCTATCAATATCTGGTTAAAACAGGCTGTCAGTGGCGAATGCTACCAATAAATTTTCCCAAGTGGCAACTTGTATTAATTAATTAACCTTTGTCAAAAGAGAAATATTCTATTAGCTAATGTTACATAATTTTTATGATAAGTTATATGAATCATAGATTATGATAAGATGAATTCTTTCTTCAAAAGCGCAATCATGATAGAAAAATAGGGCAAAATTTCAAATATGGAAAGCAAGAAAAATATTTTTATATCTTTATAAATAAATCTATCATAAAAATTTCAAAAAAATAAATGGGTAGCAACCACATCAATCCTACTACGGCAAACTCTGTAAACGGACAGCCACCCGTAGAACTCGATCTTTCCACTTTCCTATACGAATCAATTGATGCATCCACGTTTATGAATGTAAAAGGATGGTCTAAATATTATGATAAAATTCCGGTGGATCCTTATGTGAAAGATGGTTATCGTTATAAATCAATAGCATGGTTCAGGATAAAGCACCAGGATGTTCCTGCAAATGAAGGCATTGATAAACACATCTCTGCGGTTAATCAACTCAGTGGAATGGATGAAGCTAAGAGTAATAACTACCTGAGCTCCAGCCAACCATCATGGAGATCAGCCGAAACAGGTTATGCTTGTTGGAATTTACCACAATACGCTATGCAGCAATCCATATTGTACAATCCTGTTCATGGCGATATGCGAAGAGAATACACCCCTATCAATGATCAGATAATTAACAGCGATGATTTTCATAAATTATTAATTCACTATGCAACTTATTTCGGATGGAGTGATGCAATCGTACTGGTACAATTTCAACGAGTTGATTGCTCAGCGGATAGAATAGGCCAGCCTACAATTGAAGGTTTTCACCAAGATGGCAATCGGCATGTAGCCATGTTAATTGTTGATCGCAATAATGTTTCTGATGACTCAGGCGTTAGTCAATACGTAATGGATGATAATGGTAAAAAAGCAGAAGAATTAATATTCAATGAAGTAATCCCTCCTGGTCAGCTCATCTACTGGAATGATAAACGAGTATGGCATTACGGAACCGAACTTAAAGCAGCTGATACCAATGTTAATGGTGGCAGAGGAGTTAGGGATATTGTAATTCTTAGCGCCAAAACACCTCCCGCAAATATGCCTATTGGACCTGTACCTGAGCAGTTCCGTTAATTTTTTTTTGTGCAAATTTGAACGAAAGCTAAATTGCTACATTTGAAAAGAAATAATTGTAATGTCTTTACCTCAATTAAGTTTGCGCCTAAACTATTTACTCAATATTTTAAAATCAGTTCTCCGGTTTAGTTGCCTTCCTTCATCCGTATCATTAGTTGTAATGGGGGCACTTTCACCGTATCCTTTTGCAACTAAACGATCTTTACTGATATTTTTGCCGATAAGATAATCCACAACAGATTGTGCACGTGCCTGTGAAAGCTTCAGATTGTACTCATCTGTTCCTTTGCTATCCGTATGACTTGCGATCTCAATTTTAAGAGTAGGGTTATCCTTCATTAAGGCGAGTAAACGTTCTAATTCCGAAATAGATTCAGGCCGTAAAGTCGCTTTATCAAAATCATAGAAAATATTATTGAGTACAATTTTATTTCCTACTTCCAGTTTTTTAAGTTGAATGTCTTTATTTACTTCGTTGTAAGAAGCCGTATCCAGCACGTTGAAGTTTTCTGAATGAAACAAATATCCTTTTCCATTCACACTTATACCGTAATTTTTTCCGGCAGGCAATGAAACAAGGTATTTACCGGTAGCGCTGTTGGAAGTGAGTTTTGAAAGCACTTCGCTTTTTTCATTATCAATAATTTCGATGGTTGCTTCCAACGGTTTTCCGTTAAGCTCATCACTGATGACTCCTTTCAGTAAAATAAGTTTGGGCCCTTTTTTCTTTTTGATGGGAGCAAATGTAATTTCATAAATATCTTTATCGCCCAAACCACCTTTCATTGATGAAGTATAATAACCCGTTGTTCCTTTCGCATCAATTACAAAAAAGAAATCATCACCGGTTGTATTGATCGGCTCGCCCAAATTTTCGGGCTCTGACCACCCTCCATTTCGAAATTCGGATTTAAAAATATCATAACCACCATACGTGAAACGGCCTTTGGAACTGAAATAGATCGTTTTTCCATCGGGATGAATAAATACGGCTTCTTCATCATCCCTTGTATTAATTGGATCCCCTATATTTATTGCTTTCCCCCATTTACCGGATGCATCCTGCGTAGAATACCAAATATCACGTCCGCCCTCCCCTCCTTTGCGGTCACTCACAAAATAAATAGTTCTTCCATCCGGAGAAATGCTTGCTGATGATTCATGATCATCGCTGTTAACAGGTTCAGGCAATTTCACAGGCGTTGTCCATTGAGTACCTTGTAATTGAGATTCATAAATATCTCCATTCCCGATAATATCATCGCGATAAAGCAACATCCGTTGCCCATCATTTGAAATAGCTATTGCTGAATTATTTCTTTCCGGAACATTTACAACTTCTGTAAGCATATCAGCTTTTGTCCATTTTTTTGTTTTGCTATCATAGGTGGAACTGTAAATATGTTCCATTGCTTCCCTGTTTTTTTTTAATTCTTTTTCAGTAACCGGTCTGCGCGAAGTAAAGAACATCTGCGATCCATCAGCAGAAATTACCGGCGCAAAATCGGAAAAGGAAGAATTAATCTCTGCGCCAACGTTTGTAATGGTTATTATTACAGAATCATTTTGTTGTGCATTTAATAAGGAAGAGTACAATAAAAAAATAGAGAATATTATTCTTTTCATAAATTAAATTCTTGATTTAGTTCCTACACCAAAAGGATTTGGAGTAACAAAACGGAGAGATATTTCAAGACCACCTCGACCGGTACTAACGTTTCTAAGCCCGGAGGTATTCAGATCATAACTAACACCAAAAGCATAACTCGAATACTCTAACAGAAAAGCCTCTACCACTGCGTCTTTCGCTATTAATAAAGCGCCAATCGAAATAGCCGCTCCTTTTTTAATGCCTGTATATTTGCTGTCCTGCTGCAATTTGTAACGGATCAAAGTTCCCGCATAAATTTCCTGGGCAGGCCCTTGCCTGTAATACATAAAGCCCGGAACAAAAGCCATGTTGCTGTTTGGTAGGCTTATCAGTGCATTGCCATGAACAACAAATTTTGTATGTAATTTTTCATTCCCTTTATAAAAAGAATACATAGGTTGTTGCGGATGAAATACCGAAACTCCCAGATTGGCTTTCAGGTCATGATTGTCAGTCACATTCCTGGCACCTGATGTATTGTTGTATGACCACACCACACCACCCCCCATTTCGGGATAAGTGATTGATGATGAACCTTGCCGTTCACCTGTTGGAAGCGCTGAATTATAAACATTGCCATCATATTGACTACCCCATTGCAAAGCCGTATAATTAATACTGCGTTGTACAAAACCACCTTGTAAACCGGTGCCAAGTGTATTGTATTCATTCAATCGAACATGATATGCTACATTCAGGTTCGCTTGCATGATTCCCATTTTAGAATCACCGGCTCTATCATTATAAAGATTTATTCCCGCAGCTAAAAATCCTTTTTTAGGATTTTTTTTATTGAACCGCATATCAAATGATCCTGCCATTGTTTTGTAAGGAGTGGAAATACTTTGCCATTGATCTTTATAATTCACAAGCGCCTGCATATCATAATTTGCGCCTGCCATTGCGGGATTCTGTGTTAATGGACTCATATAATATTGAGAGAAATGAATGTCCTGCGCAGAGGAAATTAAAAATGTGAAATTAAAAATTAAGAATAATGCGCCACTAATGTTTAGCATTAGTGCACTTATTTCACTTTTTTTAGTAATGTCCACCATGATCTGTTTCTAATAGTAGGATAAAGTTACGTTATTTTTTATTTAAACACACTATTAACATAGCTTTTAAAGGCAAATGAAGGTTTTATGCACAATCTTAAATAAATTGTTATCTTTGTCGCCTAATAATTATTATCAATAAAATTAAAAACACATGCAAAAAGGTACAGTAAAATTCTTTAATGAAACAAAAGGATTTGGTTTCATTACACCAGAATCAGGTGAAAAAGACATCTTCGTTCATTCATCAGGTCTTGTTGACGAGATTCGCGAAAACGACAAAGTTCAGTTTGAAGTAGAAAGTGGCCCAAAAGGCCTTAACGCTACAAACGTAAAAGTTGTCTAAACGAAATTAAATTTTCGATAGTAAAAAAAACATGCTGAAAAGCGTGTTTTTTTGTTTAATAGCAATTCTTAATCAATAATTAATTATATACACTAACTATGTGGAAAGAAGAAAACAATCAACTCAAACGCAGTTTTGAATTTGCGAATTTTATTGAAGCGTTTGGGTTTATGACCAAAATAGCTTTAATAGCTGAAAAAATGGACCATCATCCGAATTGGAGCAATGTATATAATAAAGTAGATATTGCTCTTTGCACACATGATGCAGGAAATACTGTTACTGAAAAAGATAGAAAACTGGCGGCTGCAATTGATAAGGTTTATGGTAACTAATTTGTTCGGCCCCGCCGGAGTCGTATATTTATAGAACCAACATTTTGCTACAAACATACGACCCCGCTGGGGTCGAACGTTCTAATTTAATATGCCAAAAAAACACCTATTCATATTTCTTTTTTTAGCTCAACAATTTTTCACCTATTCACAAACTAAACTGAATGGCGAAATTGAAAAATTGAAGAATGATGCTGCTATGAAACATGCTACATGGAGCATTTCTGTGCTGAACACAAAGAAAGACAGCATAATTGTTGAATACAATAGCAACATAAGCCTTGTCCCCGCAAGCACCATGAAAATTGTTACTACTGGTGCCGCACTAACATTACTTGGAAATGATTTTATGTTTGAAACCCAATTGCAATATGATGGTATTTTAGACACAGTAACTGGTGTATTAAAAGGAAACGTATACATCCTTGGCGGTGGCGACCCTTCATTAGAATCGGATTATTTTAAAAATAAAAAAGATACTTTAACTATTGTAGAAAAATGGGCGTTGATATTAAAAACAAAAGGCATAAAAAAGATTGAAGGCGCTATCATTGCTGATGCAGGCATATTTGAGGACAACATGGTACCTGATCAATGGATATGGGGTGATATGGGTAATTACTTTGGTGCAGGAGCTTGTGGTTTAACTTACCACGATAATAAATTCACACTTAATTTAAGATCGGGTGCAACAGGCAGTCAAACTACTATTAATAAAATACAACCTGCCGTAGAAGGTATGCAGATAATAAACAGCATAACAGCAGGCGGTACTGACGACAACGGGATTATTTATGGTTCCCCCTACTCCAACTATAGAACTGCCGAAGGAACTATTCCTGCTAATAAAAACAGTTTTGAAATAGCAGGCTCTATTCCAGATCCTGCTTTGTTTTGCGCACAAGCGTTGGAACAAGCATTAAAAAACAATACTATTAGTATCACGCAAAAGGCCACAACCGTGAGACAATTAAGAGAAGCCGACAAAGATGTGGTAACAAATAGAAAAACATTATATAAAAATTATTCTCCAACACTTGATAAGATCGTGTATTTCACGAATTTAAAAAGTATTAACCTGTATGCAGAGCATTTACTCAAGTACATCGCCTACAAAAAAAATGGAATAGGTAAAGAAACAGAAGGTACTCAAATCATTACCGATTTCTGGAAAAGCAAAGGTGTGAACGTAAGTGGTTTTTTTATGAACGATGGTTGCGGATTAGCCCGTGCGAATGTGATCACCACCAAAACCGAAACACAAATTTTATCTTTTATGTCGAAGGGGAAAAGCTTTAACGCATTTTACGACTCCTTCCCTATTGCAGGAAAAACAGGCTCCATAAGCGACCTGTGTAAAGGCACCTGTGCTGAAAATAATTTATGCGCTAAAAGTGGATACATTACCCGCGCACGCGGCTATGCAGGTTACGTTAAAAATAAAAAAGGTGAACTTCTTTGTTTTTCAGTCATCGCCAATAATTATGACTGCACCCCTAATGAAATGAAAAAGAAGTTAGAGAAGATTTTAATTGCAATAGCTGAGATAGAATGATTACCGGTTATTTCACAACAGATAACACAGATTTCCGCAGAAAATTTATATTTATTTTATAATCTGTGAGAATCCGCGCAATCTCTGGTAAATATTTAAGTGTATTTTTTGCTGATGTGGAAAATAAACCTATTTTTGCACTCCAATTCTAACAAATATTAAGGATCGGTAGTTCAGCTGGTTAGAATGCTGCCCTGTCACGGCAGAGGTCGCGGGTTCGAGTCCCGTCCGGTCCGCTGGTTAAACACCAAATAATAGCAAAACGCTGTAAATCTAATGATTTCAGCGTTTTTGTTTTTTAGCTACTCATCAAAATACCCACCTAATCTTATTGTTTTGTTGACCTATTCGTTGACCTGTTGAAAAACGAGTCAACAGGTCAACAAAAATCACAAAACCATCTAAGAACAACATGTTCATTCATTGAACATCTTGTTTTAAGGGTTATATAAATCTATTTTTAACCACTATTTCGTTGACCTCTGCAAAAGGTATAAGAAATAGACAAAACATTCACCACATGAATAAAACATTCAATCTACTCTTCTACGTGAAGAAAAGCAAAACTGCAGTAGATGGAACTGCTCCAATCTATTTAAAAGTAACTATTGATGGTAAACCGTTTGAAATCTCTTCAAAACGATATACCATACCAGCCAATTGGTGCCCTATTTCCAAAAAAGTAAACGGTACCACCGAAGAAGCCAGGTCGATAAATTCTTGTTTAATGGCCTTGGAACAATCCGTTTATAATGCACACCGTGATATGGTAAACAACAAAAAAGTAGTTACCGCTGAATCATTAAAAAATAAGTTAAGCGGGGTTGAGGAACGTGAACGGACTATCGTTTCCATTTTTGAAAACCATAACAAGCAAATGGAGGCATTATTAGGAAAGGAATTTGCTTGTGGTACTCTACAGCGATATAAAACCTCATTAAAGCATACAGTTGACTTTATGAAATGGAAATATAATGTTTCAAATATGGATATCCGATTAATAAACCATTCTTTCATTACTAAATACGAATTTTATCTACGTAGTGTCCGCAACTGTAAAAACAATTCTGCTGTTAAATACATAAAAAATTTTGGTAAAATCATTCGTATTTGCATGGCAAACGGCTGGCTTGATAAAAATCCTTTTGCCAATTACAAAACAAAAATACAGGAAGTGGAAAGAGCCTTCCTGAATGAAGAAGAAATTCAGGCAATAACAAATAAAAAATTTGCAACCATCAGATTGAATCAAATCCGAGATATTTTTTTATTCAGTTGCTATACGGGTTTAGCTTATGCAGATGTAAAAAAACTGGGTAAATCCCAGATTGTAATTGGTATAGATGGTGAGAAATGGATCCAAATTAACAGGCAAAAAACTGATACACGTTCAAATATTCCTTTATTACCAATGGCTCAAACGATTATAGATAAATATGCAAATGATCCGAAATGTATAAATTCTCATCGTGTTCTTCCAGTATTAAGCAACCAAAAAATGAATGAATACTTAAAAGAGATTGCAACATTATGTGAAATCCATAAAGAACTTACTTATCACACCGCTAGACACACATTTGCAACTACGGTAACACTTAATAATGGTGTACCCATTGAAAGCGTAAGTAAAATGCTTGGACATAAAAATTTAAAGATCACTCAACATTATGCAAAAATACTGGATAGAAAAGTAAGTGATGATATGAAAGTGCTTCGCGAAAAACTTTCACCTCATCACTTACTGTTGTTGCGGGAATGAAATAATTTTCTCCATCTATAATAATTCCATCCACTGCAACTTCTCTTCCCAATTTTTCATCGGGAGGAAGGGAACGTCTAATTAAAAAATACTTCAGATTTCACATCTTCATCCCACCCATTGCACTTGCACCATTGCGGATTGTGTATTCACTCTGCAATAAAAACCCACCGGAACTTACAACTAATTCACCTTCTTTGATTCCGGAAATAATTTCTACTTCATTTTTATTTTGCATACCGGTTTCCACATTGCGACTTTCATAGCTGCCATCTGGAAGCTGAATCCAAACTGTTTTCATTTTCAAAAGCAGCAACGCTGATTTTGGAATCACTAATGTTTTTTTCTCTTGTGTTTTCAAATAAACGTAAGCCATCATTCCGGGAGTAATTTTGTTTTCCTGGTTTTGAATTTCTATTCGCACTTTGCTGAATTTTTTGTCTTCATCCAATGTAGGGTTTTCAAACACTACTTTTCCTTTATACTGTTTTTCTCCCTCGCCTTCAAATGAAACGGATACTTGTGATTGCTGATTCAAGTATTTTAATTGTTCAGGATATACCTGTGCTTCTACCCAAATTGTATTCAGATTTGCAATTTTAAATAATGGTGTTCCTGCTTCAACATACGCGCCTTCGTTAATTTTTAATTCCAATAGAAATCCGCTTTCATTGCTTGTGTAGGAAAAGGTTGGAGAAATTTGTTTTGATGATGCAAGCTCATTGATTTGTTGTTCTGACCAGCCCCAAAGTTTTAATTTCTTTTTTGATGCGTCTGCTAATTCATCTACTATTTTTTGTTGTGATGAAAATTTTGATTGCTGTTCAACTGCATTCAGAAAATCTTTTTCGTCTGCTAATAGTTCTTCACTGTAAATTGCAAAGAGCATTTCCCCTTTCGCAATTTTTTCACCGGGGTTGCGCACAAATAATTTATCAATTCGTCCCTTAACAAGCGAACTTATTACTATAATATTATTTTCATCAGGCGATGCGATTCCAAGTAAGGAAATTTCTTTACCGATTGTTTTTATTTGTGCTATGTCCGTTTTAATATCACCAAGAATTTTCTGATTTTCGGATAAACGTAGCCCTGTTGATTTTTTTCCATTTTGTGATTGTGCGCTATTGCCTCCGACTTTTACCAATGTCATTCCACACTGCGGACATTTGCCCGGAACTCTTGAATGAACAAACGGGTGCATAGAGCAAGTGTAATATTCTCCATTGTCATCTGCCATTTCCATTTTTTCTTTGCTTTTATTTTTTGAACAGGAGAAAGCAAAAAGCACTAATGCAAACACAAAGAGCAGTTGGAATATTCCATTTATAAATTTTATTTTTTTCATTGCTGATGCTTTTCAGGATTAACCAAACCTTCGCTGTCTAATAAGTAACCTGCATTGGATGCCACTTCATCATTTGCTGACAAACCACTTTTTATTTCCGTAAAATCCTTTGATGCTGCTCCCGTTTCTACTATGCGAATTTTGTAAATAGTTTTTCCGTTTTGTGTAGTTCCTGTTTTAAGCCACACGACTTTTTTATTTCCTAAATCCATGATTGCTGCACTGAGAACCATTAAACCATTAATAGAAAAATTAAATTGCGCTGTGATGAACAAATTTAATTTAAACAGATTTTTCTCATTGGATAAATAAACTCTTACCCGCGAATACTTGCTTCCGTTTTGAAAATAAGGTTCTATGAAATTTATTTTTGCTGTCACATTTCCCTCTGCAACTTCACTTTTAATTTTTACTGCGCCATTTATTTCTATTTTGCTTTGTTGTTTTGCATCTATAGAAATCACCGCCCACACTTCTTTAAAATCATTTACTGCAAATAGTGTTTGTCCTTTATTCACATACATACCTTCTCTAATCTGCTCACTATTGGTACTGCTATAATTTTGTAGAGATGATTTTGTGGCACCGCTCATTCCGCCCATTCCTGAACTTGCTATTGAACTACTCATTGCAGTTATCTCCGGTAATATTTCCTTTCTTGCAATACTCATAGGGATTTCCCACCAGGGATTCAGAATGATATAAGTCATATCTGTACTAAAAACAGGAGTATGGTGAGAAGACATTCCTGCAACTATTTTCATATCCATAACAACTTCATTGTTTTCGACCACCTCCAATCTAAAGCCGGCAGTATTGACCAGGATATACGGTTGCGTGATAATACGTGGAAACCATCTCCATCGTTCCATATTAAGTACAATTTGTTTTATTCTGCTCTCCACAGGGATATTCAATTCATTGAGGGTTATCAGATCAATAGTCCCGTTATCTTTTAATCCATATCTGCGTTGAAAATTTTTTACGGCTTCTACCAGAGTATTATCGAAAAGAGTATCAGGATTGGCTTTGGCTTCGGTGAGTTCTCCACTAATTAATAAACGTTTACGTAATAATTTCACTGTTATATTTTTGTCATTACTTTTTAATCGGGTATCATTTGGCAATAAGGGCCATCCTCCATTTTTGCTGATGTCAATGTACCTTTTCAATAACGTTTTTAATTTTTTATATTGGGGATGTATACAGGAAAAACTATTCATTGTTTCCCAGATTCTATTTTTTTCAGTAGCATTTTTGAGGGAGTCGATTACGTTTATAGATGCCATGTGATCTTTCCATTCTGTATTATATTTTTCAGAGTGAATACGTCCTGCATACTGATGTATGGTATAGGTAAAAAAAGCATCACTTAACAATAGTTCAAAATCAAGCCATTTATTAATAACAGTAGAGTCTGTACTCTCTCCTTCATATTTTATCAATTCTTTTTGCAGAGCCTCAATAGCGGATAAATGGTAATCTGAAGGATTAAGGCCATCGAAAACGGATTCTTTTATATTGGCTATCAATGAATCTGCAATTGGAAGCTGTCCGTTTTTTCCTATCCAGGCTGGGAAGTAATCATTCTTTTTATAATACTTCAGTAATAAATCCGGTGAGAAAAGCGACTTGCTATTTAGCAGGGAACTAGCTGCAACAGTAGTATCCATCCTTTTCTTAAGGATTGTTTTTATATCTTCCTTTAAAACAGGTTGATAAATATCACCTGTGCATGAAAACCAAATAATCAGTACACTGAGTACCAATAATGGTACAAGTATTTTTAGAAATTTAAACACCGCTCAAGCTACACATGTAAAACTAATAAAGGATATCGTGCTATTTCACTCAACCCTTTTGTAATAGTCCCGTGAAAGATATTTCTCAGTGCTCCCCGATCGTAAAAAGTAATCGCTAATACGTCTGCTTTAGAATCGTCCATGTACTCGTCTATTCTGTCAGCAAAATTTTCAGTATCCTCTGAGTAGATCCGGTCAAATGTAATATTCTCTCTTTCCCCCAAATAAGAACGAATGTCTTCCTTAGCTGCCCTGAACACATCATCACCAATGACCGTTTTTTGTTTACTGAGATGAAGAAAAATTATTTTGGGATCATATATTCCTAAAATATCTTTCAATTGAAACAAGAATGCCTTGCTGTCCCGACTATAGTCCCATGCAAAAACGATATTTTTGATAGCACTGTATCTGACTCCCTCCGGAACAACCAATACCGGGCATTTTGATTTCTCAATAACATGATGAGTATTTGTTCCAAAGAAGTATTGATACAAATCATCTATTCCATTTGTACCCATAACAATCAGGTTGTTTTCTGCCGATTTACCACGGATTACTTTCTCTAAAGTTTTACTTGTGGTTTCTATATTATGATTGCAACAAATGTTAAAAGTTTGCTTTATATCAATGCACATCTTTTTTAATACTTCAGATGTGGATACAGTAGATTCGAGAGCTTCCAGACCAGATGATATTGGATTGGCAGCTGATAACAATTGAACATGTAATATTTCAAGTTCTGCATTCAGCTTTTGTGCAAGCTTTGCTGCGTATTCAACGGCATTGTTTGCTGTAGAAGAAAAATCGGTTGGGCAGATTATTTTTTTTATCATCTTAATTAATGGTTAAATAAAGTTTTCATTTTTTATATTTTATTATTTGATTGTAGCCTTGGAAAAATTTCAGTCAGCGAATCTTCCTCTTTTAAATTTTTCATAATTAAAAACACCACTGCGCTTATCAATGCAGCAAAAAAGCACCAAACAGAAATAATATAATCATTAAAGTATAATTTTGTAATAAGGAAAGAGATAAAGAGCAGAACCCCCAATATTGACATTCTTTTCGTACTTGAAACGAAAGGCGGGATAATGATAGTTAATAAATAAAAGCCGTTAAGAATGAAAAAATTCTCTTTCGGAAAATCAAGGTCGTAGTATATATGGTTAGGAGTTATTGTAGCACTAACATTATCTGGAGTTTCCTTAATTTCCCTCCTATACTAATCTAAAACTAAGTATTATCAGGCTTTTGCCCCAGTTTAGAAGT
>JBBSPS010000063.1:0-18267 GCA_038258655.1 Bacteroidia bacterium | reverse complement strand
GCATGCTTTGGTCACTAATGTTACTACATCAGTGTTTTGAGGTTTGTTGTTTGTTTCCATAAATAAATCTACAAATTGAAACTTTTATGTAGTTTTGATTAGGTATTGCAGGCTACCACGCAGTGGTTTAGTGCAACAGCACATTTGCAATAGGCGGGGATTTGTACTCCGCAGACAGTTTTGTGGTTGCAGAAAGTGATCTGCTCCGAAAGAAAATTTGTGCTGAGAAGCCCGCCCATCGCAAGTCTACCGTTAGCTGCAACAAAGGCGGACATTCCTCCGAGATTGCATCTCGGTAGACAAAAAGAATTCCGCTCGACGACTTTTCGGAAGACAGAAAACCGGGTAATAACTGTTAATGCTCGTTGACTTTTTTGTCCCCGATAACATTATAAATCCTACTTTTGTCCTCAATAAATATGGATTTTCTGCACTCAATTTTAGGTTCCGATCTTGGTAAAGCATTTTTTACAATTCTCAACATAATTTTTATTGAGAGCTTATTGTCCGTTGACAACGCAGCCGTTCTTGCAACACTTGTAAGGCATTTGCCAAAAGACCAGCAAACAAAAGCTTTGCGTATTGGATTGATCCTTGCCTATATTTTTAGGGGCACGGCATTATTACTTGCTCAATACCTTATCCAGATTGAATGGTTAAAACTAGTTGGTGGAGGTTATCTTTTATTCTTATCATTAAAGTTCTTCTATGAAATGGTCATGAAAGACAAAGACATCATGGAAGAAGCCAAGGAAGAAGTAAAAGAACATGCCCCTAAAAAACGCTTGTTTGGTTTGAACCCGTTTTGGTCAACAGTTATCATGGTTGAGATCATGGACCTTATTTTTTCACTGGACAATGTACTTGCAGCCGTAGCATATACCGATAACATTTACATCATATGCATCGGTGTTTTCATTGGTATAATCACCATGCGAATTGTAGCAGGGTATTTTGTAAAGCTCATGCATCGTTTTCCTTTTCTTGATACAATGGCCTTTATAGTAATTGGTTTGCTTGGTTTACGTTTAGGACTAGAATATTTCACAGCTGTAAACCCCGCATTGGTTAAAGAAGCACAAAGGCATATGATTGATATGATTTTCTCATTCGGTACTTTGGCGATATTTGTTATACCCATTCTTACATCCCTCGTATTCGGGTTTCCAAAAGGACGTAAAAAGAAACAAAAAAGTATCTAACCGAAGAAGCGCAAAATTAAATCACTCCATCCCTTTTTTATTATCAGCGCACACGTAAGCTGTGTTTAAACTGTGTGCGCCTTTTCAGACAGCTAACAGTGTAACAGCAAAACTTTTAATCACCCACAAATAATTTCTTCCGCTACGCGAGCCCGCCTGTTTTATTTCTCTTTTTTATTTAACGCCTCCTGCATTTTAGTGTAACGGGAAAAATACCCTATGTAAGTAAGGGAAAAACACCTGTGTGTAATTGAAAAAACTGGTTGATATTTGCCAAATAAAATCAGAATAAAGGAGTAAGCCGAAAAACCATTTAACCCGGAGGACAAGAAGTCCCAAGTAATAAAAAGAGTAGGCAAATAAAAAAATAAACAAATGAAAAATATACTTCTAAGTACAATCGCTCTTTTTGTAATGATGAGCAATTGTCAGGGACAACTTAAAAAAGTAAATGAAAGTTGTAAAGAAATGCCTTGCGAAAATGGGCTTACGTGTGTTACACTGAAAAACGGGGATAAGAAATGCGCTACCTGCGATCAGTCTCCCTGGATGGGCTCACTCGAAATGTGGATGATTACTGCAAAGGCTTTGAAACAGGATGGACCCCGGAATCAAGCACAGAATTTAAGGAATCCTTGGCATCAGACGGAAGGGTATGGGTAGATGTATTTGATATTATGCTTGAGAAAGCAAAAAAATGTAAAGAAGCAAGGGTATATAGAGAATATAAATGCTGGGCAGATGGTGATGAGGAACATAAAGGGGCGATTAAACAGGTAGCAGAAAGTATTGATAGAATGTCCAGTCATAAATACAGGCAGATCCAAGACAAGAGAGTTTATTACTGTTCAAAAAGTTATTACGATAGCAGACTTAGCACTTATAATTCAAAATGCAATCTCAATTTTCCGGACATTAAGCAGAAACTGGATATCATGAAGAATAGCATGAAAGATGGAAAAAAAGTGGATTGCGGCGATATAGAAGACTATGGTAAAAGCTGTGAGTATTGTTTGCAAGCCGCTAAAGATCTGTTGTATGATGGATTTCGTAACAATTCAAGCTACACTCCTGATGAGTACAGTGACGTACTTAAGCTGGCAGAAAAGGCAGTAAACCTGGCAAAAGAGGTGCAGGAAGATGCCAAAAGTAAAAGTTTGTGTGAGTAAGATTTTTGCCGGTATAGTAATAAGTATAGTTACTGAACAGTAACTAAGTATGAACAAAAGAATCAATTTAAAAACTTAACATCATGGGATTTTGGTCAAAAGTATGGCACGCTGCAAAAAGCGTAGTGCGTCAAATAGTAAGAGTGGTTGTCACTGTTGTGCACAACATTATACCGAACGGTTTGGATCTATTATTGGGCTTTTTAAAATGGCCGGAGAAGCACATGCGGATACATATTTTTATTCTAACCGATCCGCTTACCAAAAAGCCGGTGATGTCATCGGCTGACCTCACCGCCTCTATTGATTTTGCAAAAACAACCTTTAAAGATAAGTTCAATGTAAAACTGCATAAGTATTCCGAAGCCTGGGTAGAGATATTAACGGACACTCCTCCGGATGATGCTCTTGAACCGGGCTGCGGATCAGATTTATATGGGCAGGAATTTGGCGAAGCAGGAAACTACTATGCCAAACACACTGCCGGATGGAATGCCATACCGATTTCACTTACGTATCCCATCACTGTTTTTGTAGTGAGGGATGTGAAAGGCAAAGAAGGTTGCTCGCTTGGGCCAATGACGGATTGGGTGGTTATAGACCCTGCTGGTGTGAAGAGTACAAACACACTTGCACATGAAATAGGGCATGCCTGCAACTTGTGGCATTCTAAAACAAAATCTAATCTTATGTACCAAAATGACGACAGAGGGAACAACTCCAAATGGTTCCAGCGCAACCTGCTGCGAAGCTGTCGACATGTTAATTATTATTAGGGCTGGAGCATTTTTGATGAATGGGAAGTTTACGGCTTGTCATGTCATTCGTTCCCTTAATAAAAGTACCTGTGTGCTCGGCAACAAAAGCATTTGTAAAATTGTGGTTGCGTATTGCGAAAAGCAAAACATAGACAGCCTAAATTATTTTACCAAACAAATATCTAACTCTTAGATCATTCAGATAGAGGAGTGCAATATGCTTGTAATGAATTTTTATTTCAATTGAAAAAAATAAAAATGTAACTCAAAGTATGAGCAGAAAAGGCAATTGTTGGGATAATGCTGTTGCGGAAAACTTCTTTAAAACACTAAAAGTTGAATGCTTTTATCACTATAAATTTACAACTAAAGAACAAGCTGAATTGGTTGTTTTTGAATACATCGAAACTTGATTGCGGGATCGCGATGACGCACGAACGAAAGATTGCTTCACTTCACTACGTTACTTTAGCAATGACGTGCAGAAAATGCAGTAATTTATCAATCATTACAAGTATTTTGCATATCATTACAAGCATTGATAACGTATTTACACTATTAACAAAATTAACTTTATAAAGCTTGATGCAGATGAGCTTTGAAAGCATAATTATTATATAATTCGTAAATATTGGTAAATAATAATTGTTATTCTATATTTGCAGCCTCAAAAAAAAGAAAATTGAGTAATAGGTAATAAGTAGGGATTTAACATTTTACCTAAATTAACCAATTCAACAAATTAACCAAATTATTATGCAAAACAAAGGTGCTATTAGGCTGTTTGCAATTTTATTAACACTTGCATGTGCTTATTATTTAATGTTTACATGGGTTGCTAACGGCATATTAAATGATGCCGACAACTATGCCCAGAACTATATTTCACAACCCAAAATAGCAGATGCTTCAAAAAAAGTATCAGCAGCCGACCAAAAATCGTATTTGGATTCGGTAGAGGTTTTCCGGAAAAATTTCTATTTGGATTCAA
The DNA here is from genome assembly GCA_038258655.1 of Bacteroidia bacterium. Classification (GTDB taxonomy): domain Bacteria; phylum Bacteroidota; class Bacteroidia; order 2-12-FULL-35-15; family 2-12-FULL-35-15; genus 2-12-FULL-35-15. The sequence goes on along the minus strand of JBBSPS010000063.1, from coordinate 14,147 downwards.
TAAAGAAAAAACCGGTATATGATATATTCATTACTTCTTACACGTATGATGACGTAAAAAAACGCCAGTTAAATTTAGGATTGGACCTAAAAGGAGGTATGAATGTTACGTTGGAAGTATCAGTTCAGGAGATTATTCGCGGGCTTTCCAACAATAGCAATGACCCTACTTTTGTAAAAGCATTGGCACAGGCTCAGCAACAGCTTAAAACATCAACTAAAGATTTTGTAACCATTTTTGGTGAAGAGTTCAAAAAAATAAACCCGAATGCTAAACTGGCGATCAACTTTCAAACCATTGAGCTAAAAGGTAAAATTGATTTTAATACACCTGATGAAGAAGTATTGAAATTTTTGCGTGAGCGGGTAGAGGAAGCTATTGAAACATCAGAAAATACGTTGCGTGCACGTATCGATAAATTTGGGGTAACACAACCGAATATACAGCGCCTCGCTTCATCCGGACGAATATTAATTGAATTGCCGGGTGTTACAGATAAAAACCGTGTTCGTAAATTATTACAAGGTACCGCCAATTTAGAATTCTGGGAAACCTATGATAATAAAGAGATTGGGCCTTTATTAGATAAGGTAAATACCCGGTTAAAAGAAGTTTTACATCCTGAATTATCAAAAGATTCTCTTAAAAAAGATTCAGCTTTAGTGGCTAAAATTGATTCAGCTAAAACTGTTCCTACTAAAGCAAATACTCCTGCAAAAGATCTTACTAAAGTAGCCGCAGACACTACTGTAAAAGCAAAATCATTGGCATCACAATTAGGCACTGAAAAAGATACTGCGCTAAATAAATTAGGAACAAGCAGGGCGGATACTATTGCTAAAATGAAAAAGGAAAATCCCTTGTTCTCCATATTCCGCCCGGCATTTCAAATGAATGATAAAGGCCAGCCTACGGATTATAGTCCGGGCCCGGCAATTGGTTATGCTACCATTGGTGATACAGCCACGGTAAATTCTTATTTTAATAACCCTAAAATAAAATCTATTTTCCGTCCTCGCACCAAATTTTTATGGGGCTTTAAACCTATCGATAAAGAAGAAACTACTTTACAATTAATAGCCATAAATGTTACTAATAGTAATGGCAAAGCACCACTTGCAGGTGATATTATTACTGAAGCACGTAAAGTATTTGAACAGGCAGGTTCGGGCTCACCGCAAATTTCCATGACCATGACCGCTGAAGCCGCGCAGGTGTGGAAACATTTAACCCACGATAATATCGGTAAGTCTATCGCTATTGTACTTGATAACAGTGTGTATTCATTTCCTACTGTGCAAGGCGAAATAGCAGGAGGTACATCTTCTATTACTGGAAGCTTTAGTATTGAAGAAGCAGACGATTTAATTAATATTTTAAAAGCCGGTAAATTACCCGCTCCCGCACGTATTGTAGAAGAAACCGTGGTTGGCCCTACACTGGGTCAGGAAGCAATTCACAAAGGCTTGTTTTCTACTGTTATAGCGTTAATAGTGGTGCTTTTATTCATGGGTTTCTATTATAGCAAAGCGGGTTGGGTAGCAGATTTCGCTATGGTTATCAATAACTTTTTTGTGATCGGTATTTTAGCGTCCTTCGGAGCGGTATTAACATTACCGGGGATTGCAGGTATCGTACTAACTATTGCCATGTCAGTAGATGCGAACATTCTTATTTTTGAACGCGTACGTGAAGAATTAGCCTTAGGCAAAGGTACCGCGCTCGCAATTAAAGAAGGATATAAAAATGCAATGTCATCTGTTATTGACTCTCACGTAACAGGTTTATTATTGGGTATTATATTATACGTGTTTGGTACAGGTCCCATTCAAGGTTTTGCGACCACATTAATCATCGGTATCGTTTCCTCTTTATTCTGCGCCATTTTTATTACACGATTAATTTTTGATCGTTGGTTAGGAAAAGGCAAAGCAATTCCTTTTGGAAATAAAATTACAGAACATGCTTTCAAAAAGATCAATATCAACTTTGTCGGAAAACGTAAATTATATTATATATTCTCCGGATTAATCATTGCTGTCGGTATCTTTTCATACATCCAAAAAGGAGGATTCAGTTTAGGTGTTGATTTTAAAGGCGGCCGTTCTTATGTTGTTCGCTTTGATAATGAAATACCAACTGAAAATGTGCGTAACGCGTTGACGGTGAGTTTTGGCGAAGCACCTGAAGTTAAAACATACGGGGTAAGTACTCAGCAACGTATCACTACCACTTATTTAATTGCTGATGGTTCTTCTGATGCGGAAACAAAAGTAGAAGCTAAATTAGATGAAGGTTTAAAAACATTAGGAGTAAAATACCAAGTAATGAGCTCACAAAAAGTGGGTGAAACAGTATCGCGTGATATTAAATCAAAAGCTATTTGGGCGGTATTATTATCCTGCCTTGTCATGTTTATGTTTATTTTTATCCGGTTCAAAAAATGGGTATATGGTATGGGTGCTGTAGTAGCTTTATTTCATGATGTGCTTATTGTACTTTCGGTCTTTATTATATTTGATGGGGTATTGCCATTCTCATTAGAGATCACTCAGGATTTTATTGCGGCCATTTTAACGGTAATGAGTTACTCCATGACGGATACAGTAGTTGTATTTGATCGTATCCGTGAATACCTTACTGAGCGGAATAAATCCGATCTGGATAAAGAAGAAAAAGTAAGAGTTATAAATTACGCGTTGAACAGTACATTAAGTCGTACCATCAATACATCCTTAACTATTTTCTTTGTGTTATTGGCGATCTTTATTTTTGGTGGTGAAACCATCAGAGGCTTCTCTTTTGCATTATTGATCGGTATTGTTATCGGAACATATTCTTCCATTTGCATAGCTACACCAATTGTAATTGATCTGGATAAAGGTAAAGATGTGATTAAGAAATAATTTTACACGAAATTCTAAAATTAAAACCCGATGAAGAAATTTATCGGGTTTCTTTTTTCTGTATTTTTGTAGTCCATGACCTATAACTCTCACATCTAAATGATCAATTCAATTTTTTTATTCCTGAATCTTGGTGGAGGTGAAGTATTTTTAGTTGTACTAGTCATCGTTATGTTTTTTGGTTCCGATAAATTACCTGGAATTGCCAAAATGCTTGGCAAGGGATTACGTGAAATTAATGAAGCAAAAGCGCAAATCCAAAATGAGATTCAGAAAGGCACTAATGGTTTTACAGAAGAAATAAAAAAACATACAACCGAGATACAATCTGAAATGGATAAAGCCGGAGAGGGGATAAAACGCCAGATAGAAGATGCTTCTAAAACTTTATCAGATGAAGGGAAAGCAATTACGGATACTACCAAAAGTTAATTAAAATAAACTTTTCAGGCCAAAAAACCCAATTATTTGTGGGATTCGTTTTATTTATTCTTCGTGGAAAACCTTTTTATTTATTCTTCGTAGAAAACGGAACATTGTTCTTAAATCTATATAAAAAAATTCCTTTATCACTTTATTTTCAGTCTTAGCAGGAATGAGTGCAAATGCGCAAAATTTATCAGAAGTTAATCTAGGTAAAGAGAAAGAGGCGAAAGGAATTTATTTGTAAAACTATTTCAGAAAATAACAGTATAAGTATTAATAAAATAATAATTCATTAACAGGTTGCACATTCGTATTTGACCCCATCTAAAAGGGCGGAAATTTATTTTCGTCCTTTTTTATTTTATACCCCCTACAAAACTACTATAGACCTTTTATTTTTAGCTTTTACCTTATAATTTATAATTTTTATGGGGGTGTTAATAAAAATTAATCACTTTTTTAAGATCGGGTACCCTAAAATTCTTATTTTTGTCTCGGAATTTTTGTTTTTTTAGAAAACACAGCATAATCAACTAATTTAACTAATCAACTAATCAACCAAGAAAAGATGGCCTTTCACAGATTTAAAGCCTTAGAAGTGGTTCTTACAAGAACACCGGTAAACGTTACATTACCAAGCAACAAAGTATCAGAATTTTTTGGCGAAAACGTATTTGGCATTGATGCCATGCGTGAGTATCTATCAGAAGAAGCATTTAATAGTGTTATGGCTGCTATGGAACAGGGCACACGTATCGACCGTAAAATGGCGGGTCAGGTAGCATCTTCCATGAAAGCCTGGGCAAATTCAAAAGGGGCAACACATTATACTCATTGGTTTCAACCCTTAACAGGAACTACTGCGGAAAAACACGACGCATTTTTTGAACCAACTGAAGGAGGTCGCGCTATTGAGCGTTTTGGAGGTGGGCAGTTGGCCCAGCAGGAGCCTGATGCATCCAGTTTCCCGAATGGGGGTATTCGCAATACGTTTGAAGCGCGCGGTTATACTGCTTGGGACCCAACTTCCCCGGCGTTTGTGATCGGTAAAACATTATGCATCCCTACCATATTCGTATCCTATACAGGCGAAGCGCTTGATTTTAAAACCCCTTTATTAAAAGCGTTAAATGTATTGGACAAAGCAGCAGTGGATGTATGCCAGTATTTTGATAAAAATGTAACAAAAGTAACGGCTACCTTAGGTTGGGAACAGGAATATTTTTTAGTAGATGAAGCATTGCACAATGCGCGCCCCGATATGGAAATGACCGGACGTACATTATTCGGACATATTCCCGCGAAAGGACAACAATTAGATGATCATTACTTTGGTTCTATCCCCGACCGTGCAACAGCATTTATGCGTGATTTTGAAATCGAATCATTAAAGCTGGGTATTCCGATTAAAACCCGTCATAACGAGGTAGCGCCTAATCAATTTGAGTGCGCTCCCGTTTTTGAAGAATGTAACTTGGCTGTTGATCATAATCAATTGTTGATGGATGTGATGGAAAAAGTGGCAAGGCGCCATAATTTCAGGGTGTTATTGCATGAAAAGCCGTATGCAGGAGTTAATGGTAGCGGGAAACATAATAACTGGAGTATGGGGACGAACACCGGAAAAAATTTGTTAAGTCCGGGTAAAACACCAAAAACCAACTTGCAGTTTTTAACCTTCTTTGTAAATACAATAAAAGCAGTTCACGATAATGCAGACTTATTACGTGCATCCATTGCATCCGCAAACAATGACCATCGTTTGGGAGCGAATGAAGCGCCACCGGCAATTATGTCTGCTTTCCTAGGGTCACAACTTACAAGTGTCTTAGATGAATTGGAAACCAAAGTAAAATCAGGGAAAATGAGCCCTGATGAAAAAACAGCTTTGAAATTAGGGGTAGGGAAAATTCCGGAAATTATATTGGATAATACCGATAGGAACCGCACATCTCCATTCGCTTTTACTGGAAATAAATTTGAGTTTCGTGCTGTAGGTTCATCCGCCAATTGTGCGGGCCCAATGATCGTGTTAAATGCGATAGTAGCCGATCAGTTAATTCAATTTAAAAAAGATGTAGATGGATTAATCTCTAAAAATGTAGAGAAGGATGAAGCTATTTTCCAAATTTTAAGAAAATACATTGTAGAGTCTAAAAAAATACGTTTTGAAGGAAATGGTTATGGTGAAGAATGGGTTAAAGAAGCCGCGAAACGAGGGCTTTCCAATATTAAAACCACACCGGTAGCATTGAGCGCCTTTGTATCCAAACAAACAATAAATTTGTTCGAGCGTCACGGTATTTTGAGTGAACGTGAACAACATGCCCGTTATGATATTTACTTGGAAACATACACAAAAAAAATTCAAATAGAATCCCGCGTAATTGGCGATCTGGCTTTGAATCATATCATCCCTACAGCCATCAAATATCAAAGTTCATTGATTGAGAACGTAAGAGGATTAAAAGAAATAATGAGTGCCGCAGATTTTAAAAAAGCGGCAACAATTCAAATGGAAATGATCGTTGAAATTTCAGAACATATCAACACGATCAAAACGAAAGTGGATGAAATGACAGAAACACGCAAGAAAGTGAATGCCATAGCAGATGTAAAAAAACAAGCCGTCGATTATTGTGAAAAAGTAAAAGCGTATTTCGATGTAATCCGTTACCATGTGGATAAGTTGGAATTATTGGTAGATGACGAAAGCTGGCCATTGCCGAAATACAGAGAATTATTATTTACAAAATAATGATTGTAAAAAGTACTAAAATCCTTGTTAACTATATGTTGACAAGGGTTTTTATTTCATAAAAAACGCTAAAAACAGATTCTTATAAAAAAAAGAATTTTTTTGTTTGAATTATTTATTTATTTTAGCACCCGTTAAATAGTTAAAACCATAAAACTGTTATGAGAATAATCACAAAAATAATTGCCGGATTAGTTGTAATCTTAATTTTTTCAACCAATGCAATGGCGCAGAAAAATTTTTCTAAAGACGCCGATAAAGCATTTACTAATAGAGAATATTTCAATGCCATAGAGCTTTATAAAAAAGCATATACAAAAGCTAAGAAAAAAGAAGAGAAAGCGCTTATCATTTTCAGAACGGCCGAATGTTACCGTCTTATTGGTGATGCTAAACAGGCAGAAGCATGGTATATCAAGGCGATTAAAGCTAACTATACTGATCCAAAAGCCAAATTATATTTGGCTGATGCAAAGAAAACACAGGAAAAATATAATGAAGCGCTTATCGAATATAATAATTATAAAAAAGAAGTTCCTTCTGACCCTCGTGGTGAAGATGGCGCTAAATCATGCGAATTAGCGCAAAAGTGGAAAGACAATGCTACCCGTTACAAAGTAGAGAACGTAGCAATGATCAATACCAAGGACCCTGATTTTGCTACCTGTTATGCCGATAAAAAATACAATAAACTTTATTTTACATCCATGCGCCCGGGTGTAGTTGGTACAGGTATGGATGCTACTATTGGAGAAAATTACAGTGATGTTTTTGAAACCCAAATGGATAAAAATGGTAAATGGAGCACCCCTGTTGCATTGGCTGAGCCGGTAAATACAAAAGATAATGAAGGTTTATCAACCGTTTCTAAAAAAGGTGATATGATGGTTTTTACACGTTGTATTGTTGCGAAAAACAAACAAACATATAACCAATTATGGATGGCAGAGAAAAAAGGGAATGCCTGGGGCGATCCTGTGAAATTGGATTTTAGTGTAGATTCCTTGAAATTTGCTTCCCCATTTATTTCAGGTGATGGATTGACTTTGCTATTTTCATCAAATATGCCGGGCGGACAAGGAGATAACGATATTTGGGTGAGTAAATATGATAAAAAAACTAAAAAATGGGGAACACCTACCAATTTAGGCCCCGGTATCAATACTCCCGGTAATGATGTTTATCCATTTGTTCACGATGATGGTACATTGTATTTTTCTTCAACGGGCCATTTAGGTATGGGAGGTTTAGATATTTTTAAAGCGGAAAAAAAAGGTGAAGACCAGTGGGCGAATGTTACCAATATGAAATACCCGATCAACTCCGCAGGTGATGATTTCGGGATTATTTTTGAAGGTAAAAAAGAAAGAGGTTATTTGTCATCTAATCGTGAAGGAACGAAAGGCGCTGATGATATCTGGTCATTCGTATTGCCGCCATTGATATTTACAATTGATGGTGTTGTTACAGACTGTAAATTTAAAGAAACAATTGCAGGTGTAACAATCAAATTAGTTGGTTCAGATGGATCATCGGTTGAAACAAAGACAGATGCTGCAGGTTATTATAAATTTGCGGACAATGGAACTGCGCGGTATGTAAATGCAAACACCTCTTATGTAATTACAACACAAGTTGCAAACGATATTAAAACACTTCAGGCTTCGGCCGGTTTTTTAAACAGTTCTGAAAAAGCAAAAGAAACTACGGTAGGCGTAGAAGAAGCAAAAATATTTAAACATGATTTTTGCTTAGTGCCGATACAAAAAGAAATTCGTTTTCCTGATGTATTATATGATTTAGGAAAAGCTGATCTACGACCTGAATCAAAAGATTCATTAAATTTTTTATATGCTACATTGATTGATAATCCAACATTTGTTATTGAATTAAGTTCTCATACCGATTATAGAGGTAGCGATCCTGCTAACCAAAAATTATCCGAAGCACGTGCTAAATCCTGTGTTGATTATTTAGTATCTAAAGGAATTCCTTCTGCACGTATGGTTCCTAAAGGTTATGGAGAAAAACGTCCATTAGAAATTCAGGATGCCGAAGGAAAAGTAATTTACACACTTTCTGAAACATATATCAATAAACAGACTAAAGGCCAGCCAAAGGAAGTATATGAAGCATTGATGCAAAAAAACAGGCGTACGGTATTCTCTGTATTGCGTAAAAATTTCGTTGATCCAAATGCCCCTAAAGAAGCCCCAAAACCTGCAACTACTGAACCGAAAACCGAAGAAGAGCAATAATGTTTTTTAAATAGATAAATCAAAAACATCCCGTCCTTTACGGGATGTTTTTATTTTAATGTATGAGTACCAGTAACAGATATAATTTACGTGGAGTTTCTGCATCTAAAGAGGATGTTCATGCCGCTATCTCTAAAATAGATAAAGGATTATTCCCTAAAGCATTTTGTAAGATAGTTCCCGATTATTTAACCGGTGATCCAGCCTACTGTATTGTTATGCACGCTGACGGTGCAGGAACAAAGTCTTCTCTTGCTTATGCCTACTGGAAAGAAACAGGTGATATTTCTGTATGGAAAGGTATTGCGCAGGATGCCATTGTAATGAATACCGATGATCTGCTTTGTGTAGGCGCCATTGATAACATTCTACTTTCATCAACCATCGGACGAAATAAAAATTTAATTCCGGGAGAAGTTATTTCTTCTATCATCAATGGAACGGAAGAAATGTTAGAACAATTACGTGGTTATGGGATCGGTATTCATTCAACAGGTGGAGAAACAGCTGATGTTGGAGATCTGGTTCGCACAATTATTGTTGATTCAACCGTTGTTTGCCGCATGAAACGTAACGAGGTGATCGATAATAATAACATACAAGCAGGAGATGTAATTGTTGGATTGGTATCATCAGGCAAAGCAAATTATGAGAATGAATACAATGGAGGAATGGGCAGTAATGGACTGACATCCGCGAGACATGATGTATTTGAAAAATCAATCGCAAAAAAATATCCTGAAACATTTGATGCCGCTGTTCCGGATGAATTAGTATACAGTGGTAAAATAAAGTTGACAGAAAAAATAAATATTGAATATTTATCTCAAATGTCAAATGTCAAATCTCAAATCTCTGTAAATGCAGGAAAATTGGTACTTTCACCAACCCGCACCTATGCGCCAATCATCAAAAAAATAATTGATAAGTATCGTTTACAAATACATGGTATGGTGCATTGCAGTGGTGGTGGGCAAACTAAAGTGTTGCACTTTGTAGATAATATACATATTATAAAAGATAATTTATTTGCTATTCCACCATTATTCAAATTAATTCAGGAACAAAGTAATACTGAATGGAAGGAAATGTATAAAGTATTTAATATGGGGCATCGCATGGAATTGTACGTTCCCAAAGAAATTGCAGCTGATATTATTAAAATTTCAAAATCATTTGATGTAGATGCGCAAATAGTGGGAAGAGTGGAAGTAAGTGATAAAAAACAGTTGACCATTAAATCTGAATTTGGCATATTTGAATATTAGCTTAAGTAGTAGAGCAATTTGGCAGTAGGCAATAAGCAATGGGAAAGCCATGGCGAAACCACTGCCAATTTTTTTTGTACTTTTGCGAAACATTTTAATTCGTAATTTTTAATTCATCATTAATAATTTTAAAGAGTTGTGTTAGAAAAATTAGCAGCCATAAAAAGACGTTGGGAAGAAGTGGAGCAAAAACTCTCCGACCCCAAAATTATTGGCGATATGAAGGAGTTTAAAAAATTCAATAAAGAATATAAGGACCTGACAGCCGTTGTAAATGCGTATCACGAATATAAAAATGTGATAGAAAACCTTGAATTCAATAAAAGTATCCTCGAAACAGAGAAAGATAATGAGATGCGGGAAATGGCGAAGATGGATATTGAAGAGTTGCTTCCTAAAAAAGATAGAATGGAAGATGCTATTCGTCAGATGTTGGTTCCTAAAGATCCTGAAGATGCTCGTAATGCCGTTATGGAAATACGTGCAGGTACTGGCGGAGATGAAGCAAGTATATTTGCAGGTGACCTATATAGGATGTACACCCGCTATTTAGATGAAAAAGGGTTAAAATATGAAGTAGTTGATTCCAACGGAGGAACAATGGGTGGTTACAAAGAAGTGATCATTAATATTACTGCTGAAGGTGCGTATGGAATGTTGAAATTTGAAGCAGGTGTCCATCGTGTTCAACGTGTACCTTTAACAGAAACGATGGGACGTGTTCATACTTCGGCTGCAACGGTATTGGTAATGCCCGAAGCAGATGAGGTAGATGTGGTACTGAATCCCGGAGATATTGAAATGCAAACTTCTCGTTCGGGTGGTGCTGGTGGACAGAATGTAAATAAAGTAGAAACAAAAGTGCAGCTTACTCACAAACCTACCGGAATTGTGGTGGTATGTCAGCAGGATCGTTCACAATTGGGTAATCGTGAGATAGCGATGCAAATGCTAAGAACAAAGTTATATGACATCGAATTGAATAAACACCTCGAAGCAATTTCAAAAAGAAGAAAAACAATTGTAGCGACAGGTGATCGTTCGGAGAAGATCAGAACATATAATTATCCGCAAAACAGGATTACTGATCATCGTATCAATTTGACATTATATAACCTTACAGATTTTATGGATGGTAAGATACAGAATATGATTGATGCACTTCAACTGGCTGAAAACACAGAGCGTTTGAAGGAGGGGGGAGTTACTGTTTGATTTGAAGATTTGATGATGTAATTTAGAATGTTCATTTCGAAGTCGAGAAATTTTTACATTTAGCATAGCAATGACAAGGGAACAATTATTCGAGAATATAAAAAAAAAGAAGTCCTTCCTTTGTGTTGGTTTAGATTCCGACATTACAAAAATACCTAAGCATTTATTAAAAACAGAAGACCCTATTTTTGAATTCAATAAACAGATCATTGATGCTACAAAAGATCTTTGCGTTGCTTACAAACCTAATACAGCTTTTTATGAAGCCGAGGGTATAAAAGGCTGGATCAGTTTAGAAAAAACGATCAATTATATCAATCAAACCTGTAAAGATATTTTCACCATCGCGGATGCAAAGCGAGGTGATATTGGCAACACTTCAAAAATGTATGCCAAAGCATTTTTAGAAACATTAAATTTTGATTCGATCACTGTGGCGCCATACATGGGTGAAGACAGTGTTGCTCCTTTCCTGGAATATAAAAATAAATGGGTGATCTTATTAGCGCTTACATCGAATAAAGGAGCAGATGATTTTCAGACATTGTACTTAACTGAACTACAAACTCCTAATCCATTATATCATCACGTTCTTGAAACCTCACAAAATTGGGGTAATGCCGATAATATGATGTATGTAATTGGCGCGACGAAAGCGGAAATGCTGAGTGGTATTCGTCAACTTGTACCTGATAATTTTTTATTAGTTCCGGGAATAGGGGCACAGGGAGGTAGTTTGCAAAATGTGGCTAAATATGGAATGAATAAACAATGTGGTTTACTTGTAAACTCTTCACGTGGAATTATTTATGCCGGTGATGGTGAAAACTTTGTTGAGAAAGCTCGTGAAGAAGCTATGAAATTGCAGAGGGAGATGGAACAATTGCTGGCACAGTATTTATAAAAAACAATAAATTCAATTATAAAAAGAGAAGCATCATTGATGCTTCTCTTTTTATTTTATCTTTGAATTAAACAAGTGGTATCCCAATGAAAGTCAATATAATAGGTGGTGGAATTTCAGGGTTAACGGCAGGATGCTATTTGCAAATGAATGGTTTTGAAACTCATATTTTTGAAAAGCATTATATCCCAGGAGGACTTTGTACCAGTTGGAAAAAAGGTGAATATACTTTTGATAGTTGTGCACATTGGATATTAGGGTCCGACAAAGGAAGCTCGTTCCATAAATTATGGTCAGAAGTATTGGACCTAAAAAAAATAAAATTTCATAATCATGATATTCGTGTAGAAGTAGGATTAAAAAATAATATCAATAAGTATGGTGAAAAAATATTTAAGCTTTATACAAACTTAACTATTCTGCAGGATTATCTCATTGACCTTGCACCTGAGGATACCAAAGCTATCAAAGCATTTATTAAGCCTATGCGTATTATGCAAAAGTTTGATCTGCCGCCCATCATGGATGACCTGCCTTTTTTTCAATCGATGATTAGAGGTATAAAAATGATACGGTATGTAAAGTTTTTATATTACTTTTTGAAGATAAAAAACTATACAAACTATACATATGCTAAGAAATTTAAAAATTTTTTCTTGAAAGAAAGTTTTGAATTGTTGTATGATGGCGAAGAAGTAAATATGATGGTGTTAACCATGCCTTTATCTGCATTTGACACCAAAAGCGCGGGTTATCCAATGGGCGGCTCCATGGCTTTTGCAAAAAAAATTGAAGAAACGTATGTTTCTCTAGGAGGTACAATGCATTACAAAACACCGGTAAAAAAAATAATTACAGAAGGAGGAGTTGCAAAAGGTATTCTTGTGAGAAATGAAGTGACGCATTACTCTGATATTACAATTTCTGCTGCGGATTGGCATTATACAGTGTTTGATGCGTTGGATGGCAAGTTTCTGAATCAGGAGATGATAGATTTGAAAGAGTTAAAAAAACTAGAAGTGTTTTATTCTGTTATGCAGTTCTCATTTGGCATCTCAAAAGATTTAAAAGATTTTCCGCATTTTTCAAGAACTCCTTTAGAGGAAAAATTAGTATCACCCGATGGAACCATTTATCATCGCTTGGAAGTACACATCTATAATTATGATAATACATTAGCACCTGAGGGTAAAACATCGGTAACAGTTAGTTTTTATACTCAAAACAAGGATTTTTGGATAGATGCCCGCAAACATGATAGGCCAAAATACCGTGCTGCAAAAAATGAATTCACTCAAAAAATAATTGAATTATTGGATAAACGTTTGGATGGGATAAAGGATAAAATAGAAGTAATTGATGTTGCTACACCGGCTACATTTCAGCGATATACCAATAACTGGAAAGGCAGTACGCAAGGTTGGTTGCCGGGCAAAAATTTGCTTGCGCCTTCTCCTGTTGGTTTTAAATTGCCCGGATTAAAAAATTTTTATTATTCAAGTCATTGGAACCAGCCAGGTGGTGGCTTACCAATAGCAATTAAAACCGGGCGAGACGTAGCGAAGGCCATTTGTAAGGAGCAGAAAGTGAAATTTAAGACAATATGATCAGCAATAATATAGTAATAAAAAAACCAAGAATTGCTTCTCGGTTTTTTATTGAAAAATTTAATAACAATATATTACTTCATCTTTTTAGCCATAGTAGCCCCAACTACTTTTCCTGCTTTAGCATAACATTCTTTAATAGTATTTGTGGGGTCAAAATCCCAATTACTGCCTCCCATTAAAACGCCTTGAGTAGTGAGTAAGCCTTTTGCCAATACTTTTCCAGAAGCAGTTTCAATCCAGGAAATTTCAAATTTGCAATAAGGATTTTGTTTCATTACGCCGATATTAAATCCGGGCTCAGTCATCACTGTTTTAACAAGAATAGTGTATTTTGCATCTTTTTGATTAGGCGCAGCACTTGAAACTGTTTTCCCTTTAGCTAACATTTTATTAATTAACTCTTCAAACATTGGTTCATATACTGTACTTCTATTATTAACCCATTTTTCCGCCCAACGGTCACCTTTACCGGATTGTTTTTCATTTCCTTTAGCGATTTTTTCTTTTTTGTATTCATCTTCTGTCCTTTTGCCAACCGTCATATCATCATAATTATATGAAAGATTGAATTTATTTTCTCCTTTAAGGAAAGATAAATCTTTATCGCCTTCCGTTATTTTTTGTGCGCTAATTGTAGCACCTGTCAGAGTTATTAAGCCAATAATCATGTAAAATTTTTTTTTCATAATTTTTATTTTGAGGTTAGTTATTATTTAATACAAAGTTATTCCCTTACTACTTTTAAAGTACTGCTTTAAGCGTATTTTGTTGGATAAAAATTGGGATGATTGATTGGTTTTTT
>JBBSPS010000062.1:0-18274 GCA_038258655.1 Bacteroidia bacterium | reverse complement strand
CCATCTTTTAGTTCTGTTTCATTGATGGGCAAAGTGTTTTCTCCTTCAATTAATTTATAAGAAGAAACTTTCTTGCCAAGCATATCCATAATTTGCAACTCACCTTGTTGTGTTTTTTCCAACGTGTAATTTAATTGCATTTGCCCATTGCTTGGGTTGGGGTATAATAGCATTTCTATATTATTTGTAATATTATTATTACTATTCATAGTCATTGCCCTTGCCCCACCACAATTGTTTGTAGCTCTCATTATATATGAAATAGGAGCCGAAGCACCGCACTCGTTTAATGTTCTAACATAAATTGTTCTTGTACGAGGATAAATAATATTGAAAGAACTAGCAGAACCCCAAGGGCCAGTGCTTGAAGAAGAAGTTTGTAGGATTGAAAAAGGAGGAGCAGTAAAGTTATATGTTGAAGCACAAGCGTCTTGAATAACCTCCACTGATGCACTTGCTGGAATCCCAAAAGTCCTTCCTATTGTTATTGAATAACCTTTAGAATAATAATGAGCATTATTACAGATAAAATGAAACCTAGCAGAAACTACTATTGGATTACTATTAGTAGGATACAAAGATAGAGTGTTAGACTGTCCACCTGTACCAGGTGTCAAGGAAGCATTAGTAAATGACCAATCCCAACCAACTGCATTAGCAGGTAAAGCATTTGGACAAGAAACGATAAAATTGCTCATATTATTTCCACAGAGGCTAAGAGGGCCAGCTAAACCAGTAGGAAAATCGGTGCTTTGTCCGATATTAATATTATCTAAAGTACCTACCGCAGAATAATTAATGAATGCAACATCCCAATAATATTTAACTTGAACCCAGGATTGAACGCCAAAAGTATTACCCCAATTTACATGAACGGTACTACTTCTGGGGCAGCTAATCGAATGGCCTGTTGCATTATCTGTAGTTTGATATATTGTGTAAACATTCGACTTATTTTCATCAAAAACCCCAGCTCCACCACATGTAAAGACTACTTTACTAATAGTTATATAACTGGGAACATCTGTTTGTGTTAGATATTCAACAGCATTTTGATTTGGGCAAACACTAGTTGGCCCTGATATTGATGCTGTAGCAGCTATGGAATTCATACTCCATAACATAATAGATAAAAGACTAAAAATTAGACTGATTTTTTTCATACTATTTAAATTTTATTGATTTATATTTTTTGCCTACTCTTTCACGGTTTTTCGGCATACACCTTTTTTATTTGTGCCAAAGGTGCTTTGCTTTGTAAAATACTACAAACGGTATTGGAAATTTGGTAGCTTTTGGAGGGTAAGTGGTAGGTATTAATGTGGAGACGGTATATTAATACCTCCAATGAAAATAGAAATAATTGTTTTCTTAAATGAAATTATAGTATTTGAAGTCCTTCTAATTTTCCGAGAAGCTCTTTCTTTTTTCTACGAGATACCTCCAGCTCGGTTTTATCAGCCATCACCACAAAACCACCTTCACCACGTATATAACGTGTTACGTGTTTCAAATTAATAAGTGAACTGTTGTGTATTCTAAAACAAGGCAAACCTTCAAACATTTCTTCAAATTCTTTTAATCCTTTGGTTGCTACCAGTTGAGATTGATCTTTAAGGCAAACAACTGCATAACTACCAATTGATCTGCAGGATACAATATCTTCAAAGTTTACATAGGATGTTCCTTTAGCATCCGAAACTGCTATTTTAGGGTTATCGGGATTTTTAAGGTTGGACCTTAGCTGTGTAAACGCACTATTGTTATTGGATTCTCTTTTGGTATTTAAATGATCTAAGGCTTTTTTTATTGCTTCATTGAGTTCATCAGGGTCGATAGGTTTGAGAAGATAATCAGTAGCGCTGTAACGAAAGGCTTTCAAGGCAAAATCGTTATATGCCGTTATAAAAATTGTTTCAAATTTTTTATTGTGGATACTATCTAGCAATTCAAAACCGGTACCATCCGGCATATTAATATCTAGAAATAATAAATCAGGCTGGCGCGCTTCAAGTAATTTTATACCTGCTTTTACATTGCCTGCTTCACCAATCAATTCAATTGTTTCAGTGCAAAATTCTTTTAGTAATATTTGTAATGCATTACGAGCATCAATTTCATCATCAATAATAACTGCTTTTATCATAAAAGTTTTGGGATTAGACCGCTTTTAGCGGTAAAAGATAAATCATTGCAAATTTAATGGATTAAATAAGACGTAAAAAAATAAGTAACGGTATTTATTATAAATTATTATCTGAAGTTATTTATATCTATAACATGGAAAAGGCTAAATGGTTGCCTAAAAAAAATATTTTTTTCAAAAATAACTTTTTCCATAAAAACGGTTAAAAATTATTTCTGTCGGCCTGAATTGAACTCCTCTCCAAGTTTATCCTGAGCGTAGTCGAAGGAGAGAGGGGTTGGGGGGAGGCTAATGAAAGCGGACTATGTATGTTAAGTGTTGGTATAAGCCCCAACGCATAGCTGCGAGGCATCTGTAAAATAATTGCCACAGATTATAAAAAGCAGAACCAATAGATTAACACAAGCAAACACATAAAATCTCTGAATCTGTGGCTAGATAATATAAACCGTTACTTA
This sequence comes from Bacteroidia bacterium, assembly GCA_038258655.1. Classification (GTDB taxonomy): domain Bacteria; phylum Bacteroidota; class Bacteroidia; order 2-12-FULL-35-15; family 2-12-FULL-35-15; genus 2-12-FULL-35-15. Next base: position 15,670 of record JBBSPS010000062.1, on the reverse strand, counting down.
GAAAAAGGAATAAAAATTTCAACCCGTGTACCTATTGAATTTCCAAGCTCATCTTCTAAATCTATTATAGTTACATTAACTTTCCCTTTGAAGTATGTATCTAACCGTTCCTGCTTTTCTGAGGCGACACCTGTATTAGAGGATTTATGTAAATCCCCCTTGTTGTTATTGAATTTTTCTGCGGTTTTTCGTCCCACTCCATTATCAGTTACCGTACATAGTATCAATTCGTTTTGCAATTTAAAATCTATTGTAATTTCTCCTTTTCCTCCTTTATTAATGATGCCATGCAAAATTGCATTTTCAACATACGGTTGAATGAGCATAGGGGGAATCAATAAAACATCTTTGTTAATATCCTTATCGAACGTGATAGAATAGTCAAACAAATCTTTAAATCTCATCTTTTCAAGATCAAGATAATGTTTTAAAGCGCTAACTTCTTTGGCAAGCAATACTTCCGATTCTTTGGAGTTATCAAGTATTAAACGTATCAACCTCGAAAAACTTGTAAGGTAGCGAGTTGCCAAGGTTGTATTATTCGCTAGTATATAACTTTGTATTGAGTTCAACGAATTAAAAATAAAATGAGGGTTCATTTGAGCAAGAAGTGCATTTCCTTTAAGCTCTAGTATTTTTTTTTCTATTTCAAACTTCGCTTTCGACTTTTTGTTTCGTGCGTAAATAATATATCCTGCTAAAGCAAGTATACAACAAATAAAGAAAGTCCTAAACCACCAGGTTTTCCAATAGGGTGGTTGGATTGTAAAACAAACTATTGCGGGTGTGCTGCTCCATACCCCGTTGTTATTTTGTGCCGAAACCACAAAAGTATAATCTCCATATTCTAATCCTGCAAATTGAATTTCGTCAGCAAAGGTGTAATTCCATAAAGTATCTGTTGAGTTAATTTTATACCTGTACTTAATTTTTCCATGATTTTTATAACTGAGTCCGATGTATTTAATGGTTATATTATTTTGATCATACGTTAAATCAAAATGTTTTTTTTGAATTTCTTTATCCTCATTAGAAATTCTTATTCCTGTGATAAAAATAGGTGGGGGAGTAGTATTGTTTTTTACATTATCAGGATTAAATACTGTTAAGCCTTTATTGGTTGCTACCCAAACATCATTATTGAGTTTCAAAATCTGACAAACTTCATCTGAAGCTAATCCATCCAATTGAGTATAGCTCTTTACCGAGTAGTTGAAATTTCTCCAATCACTAAAACTTATCCTATTCACACCTTTATTGGTTGAAAGCCAAACATCATTTTTGTCTATCAAAATGTGCTCTACATTATCACTTGTTAAACCATTTTTACTACTGATTTGAATTATACTATCATCTTTTACAAATAAAACACCGGCACCACGTGTTGCAAGGCATAAAATATGATTTTTTGTTTCTGTAATAAACATTATCCTGTTTTTCAACAACGTTTTTGTACTATCAAAAGGAATGTATTTGCCATCATCCTTCAATATCCATAACCCATTTAGGCTGCCAATCAAAACTCTTTCCTTCGAGTCTTCATATATAGAAGTAATTCTTTTGCTCTCTTTATTAATAAGTGATAAAACAGTATTGTTATTTATTTTCCATATAGCGCCCCAAGAAGCAGCGTATATGGAATTATTTTTGCCTCTTATGAAATGATTAAATCCTCCGGCAAGTTTTGTTTTTCCATATTTAATGTCTAATAGTTTATTATTTATATTATTTATATCAGGATAAAAAAAGCCGACACTGGAGCCTATACACAACCAAAGAGAAGATAAGGAGGTATCATAATAGATGGCAAAACAATAATTGGTATTGCGGTATTGTTTATTACTGTTCTCAAATTTATTTTCAGAAAAATATATCTTATTTAAAACCTTATTATTAATTGAAAATACTGAACCATCAGAAAGCCCTGCATAAACAGTATTTTTATCATCAGAAGTGATACAGGTTACTTTATTTGCAGTTAAATAATTTTGTTTGGTATAACTTAAAAAATCTTTTGAAGGTAAATAATACACTCCTTCTTCCAAAGTAGTAAACCATAATCCTCCTTCCTTATCCTGAAGAATACTAGAAACAGAAAAACCATGTAAGTAATTAAAAGTAATTCCCGAACTAATGCTTTTTTTATAAAGACGCACTCCATCTCTTGTCCCTGCCCAAATATCTCCCTCACTATCTTCCGCAATTGATATTGCATCAATAGTTGTGTCAACGAAATAATTTAATGTGCTTTTTACTTCAGCAACATGACCATTTGCAAACAGCACCGAACCATCCTTTCTTTTAATACTTTTCAACACTCCATTCCAAGGAAAAAATTTAGCACCTGAAATTTTAGTTTTCCATGCTTTTGTTTGTATTTGAATTACAGATGCTGCTTGCGTGGGCATGGTTAAATAACACACTGGAAATAAATGCGTAGGATCTTTTTGGATAATATCTATTACAACATTGCTTCCTTTGGGATTATAATTGGTAAATTTTCCTGTGGATGATATAATGAAATAACCTTGAGGCCTAACACCCAAATAAACATTATCGTTACTGTCCACAAAAAATGAAGTTTTAACTGAACTTCCTTTCAGTATTTTTTCTAAATCCTTATTATATTTGAATTGATAAATATGATCATTCTCGAAATAAGATAGATTACAAGAAAAGGAAACAAACCAAATACGCCCTTTATAATCTTCAAATAATTCAAATACAGTATTATCCGGAAGACCGTCTGCTGTTGTAAATGTTTTAAAATTGCTTCCATCATAACGACATACACCCATATTGGTGGCAAACCAAATGTATCCTTTTGAATCCTGAATAGAATGATATACTTCAGAACTTGGTAAACCTTGTTCGGTTGTAAAATGTTTGAAGATAGGTTCCGGATGTTGCTGAGCAATAGCCTCTCGCTTCAAAAAAAAGCAAGTAAACAGAATTGAGATATAAAATATTTTTCTAATCTGAAAATAAATTTATTGTCTATATATATTAATAATTAAGGGGACAGTTTTGAATTATAATGAAACAACAAAGTTATTCACTTTTTAATACGAATAGCTGCAAGCAAAGTTTCAATCATTTTTTATAACAAAAAATGTTTAAAAAAGAGAAGAAAAGGCCTTTTAATTATTACGGGAATAGGGAATAAAAATTACAACTTTAGTACCAGTTGAATTTCCTTGCGCATCTTCCATATCCGTTATATTCACACTTACTTTTTCTTTAAGATAAACGTTTAACTGTTTTAGTCTTTCAGCGGTAATACCGGTAGCCGCTGAATGGTGATTTGCTTCTTTATTAGTATTAAATTTTTGAGCAGCTTTTCTTCCAACTCCATTATCAGTTATCGAACAGCGTATTAATTCGTTCTCTAATTGAAAATCAATTTCAATTTGTCCATCGCCACCTTTATTAATAAGTCCATGTAAAATAGCATTTTCTATATAGGGCTGAATAAGCATAGGCGGAATCCGTAAAACATCAATGTTAATATCCTTATTTATAATGATTGAATGATCAAACAAATCTTTAAATCTCATTTTTTCAAGCTCAAGATAATGTTTTAAAGCCTTAATTTCATTGGTAAGCAACACTTCTGATTGTCTGGAGTTATCAAGTATTAATCGCATAAGTCGAGAAAAACTTGTTAGGTAACGAGTTGCCAACGCTGTGTTATTGGACAAAATATAACTCTGAATTGAGTTTAATGAATTAAAAATAAAATGAGGGTTCATTTGAGATCTTAAAAAACTTCCTTCTAGGTTTGAAAATTTCTTTTTCGTTTCATCGAAATCAACTGAAAGCACATTTAGCTCCAGGTTTTTTTTCATTAGGTTCAAATCAATGTATCTGAAATAAAGTGCAAGGGCTAAAGAAAGAATTGTAATCTCACATAAAAAACCTAATTTAATTAGGTCATAATATAGATTTGTATCAGATATGCCTAAGCCATCCGTAACAGAAATTATAACCGATATGGATAAAACAAAATGGGCTATTAAATAGCTCCATCCCAATATTTTATTGATTTTTATTCCTTTTATTCCAATTGTAATGCATAAAATAATACAAACAAAAATTATAATATCACAAAATAAAAATTGAAATTCATACATACTAACAGAAGGAAAAAAGAAAGCTACAACTAAAGTAAAAAATGAAAAAGCTAAAAACAGTTTACTTATATTCATTAGCTTTTTATTCACCTGATCCAACTGCACATAATGTATGGCCATAAAAGGAACAAAACCAAATTGTAAATTAACTGCTGCTAAAAGACATAAACGATGGTACTTTCCTATTCCATTCAATAGCCCTAACAAAGGGATTCCATCAACATAACTAAACAAATAAAAAGCAAGGAATACGTAAATGGCATAGTATAAAAAAGCTTTCCGCTTTAAGGTAAAATAATAAAAAGTATTTATTACTATCATAATTACCAAAATGCCGTAAAATATCCCGAAAGTAAATTGTTTTTGTTCTTGGCTTGTAAAGAATTCCTGACTACTTTCAATATTAAAAGAATATATTTCACTGGACCCTGCCGTATTTGCTTTAATAAATACATAAAATTGATTTGTATCAGGAAGATTTATATTGAATGCGGGGTTAGAATGAATGGTGTTCTGAGTTTTTTTATGAAAATACCCTGCTTGTTGAACAATCAAGCTGTCACGTAAAAAATAATAACATGTTAAATCAAAATGATCACCTGCATAAAGTGATAAAAAACAATTTTTCTCAATAGGATTGCCTTTTATAATTTTAATCCGGAACCAATTATTATACGCTTTGTAAACGGAGTATCCATTTAAAACAGATTTAAAACCAGGCGAGTTTCTAACATCTTTTAATGTAAGAGTAGTTGATGTATCAATCAATAGATCAATACTCCCTATAGATGGAGTGTTCTGGTTATTATTTGCAGTACTATTTTGTGAAAATATAAAAAGCAAAAAAATAATCGCTGTACATGTATAATAATTACTGAAATATTGTTTCATGAAAAATGTAGAATAACCTGTCAAATTATATGGAATAAAAAGCCTTGTTTGAGCTATCGGTATTGTTCAGATTAACCAATATATCCGTGAAAAGCAAGCAATGTTTTAGTTCTGAAAAACAAGCTTACTTTTTCACAATAATATCATAATCTAAGCCTAATATCTTTTTAAAAAATTTAGGATTAGAGCTGTCATCATCCATATCAAATTGCATAAGCATTCCGGATTGGGGTAGTGGTTCCATATAAAATGGACCTGTTATATTATTTTTTTTCGCCTCTAAAAAAGACTCTATTAATTGATCATATTTTTTTGCATAAACGCTGGTGTAACTATATTGCTTGTATAAGTTAAGCGATAATACCACAAGAATAATTAGAGGAAAACAAATTTGAATAGCGTATTGTAAATATAGTTTTAAAAAAGAATTGAAATAACCGATCAAAAAAAATAAAAAGCAAATAAAAAAAGCCAATGTAAAACTTGTAAAAGTCCATGACCTTGCGGGAGGCATAATTCCATAAGTAAATATTTTCTGAAATAAATAGAGTATTATAACCGAAAATAAAAGTGCTGTAATTGATAATAAAAATATTTTTTTGATACAATCTTTATTTATAATTACAGTACTATTATTTTTCAGTTTTATCCCCAACAATAACCATAGTGAGGATAATCCAATAGCAACAATAAATTTTCTATCAGCAAAAACGTTTAATACTGTATTCACATTTGTAGGATGATAAAACTGAGTGTAATTTTCTTTAAAATAAGCTCTTCTTTCTAAATTGCTGGGAGCTAAAAAGATTATGCAAGCAGAGATACTCAAAGAAATAAATGCAGTAGTAAATCCTTTATAGAACCAATGATTTCTTAATAAGGAAAGATCATTTTTATTCTTTAGTAAAAAATAAATTATACAAACACCGAATAATGAATCAATGATCAAAGGGTAAATTTCAAAACAGGAGCCTACGTAAATAAAACTAATGCTGATCAATATATAATGAAACCATTTTTTCTTTTCTCGCAGCATAAGCGCCACGCCAAAAAGTAAAAAAACAATTCCCTGTAAATAAATAAAGCTCGCACATATATACCACCAAGCCTCAATGTTTTGAAATGTAAAAAAATAGAAACAAGCAATAAACAGAATACTATATGTTACCGCTGTTTTTGAATCAACCTTCGTATTGAATAGTTTATATATCCCTATCTGAATGATTTTATTGACCGAATAAATAAAAATAAAAAGTGTGAAACAATAATAAATAAAAGTACAAATGGGAATTGACTGAAAATTACTATCACTTGGAGATATTACCGTAAAAAAATAAGCCCAACTTGTCCAGCGCCCTCCAAAGGTTTCATACAAAGTATATACATATTGAAATAAATTTTTTCCTTTCATAAAAAAAATAACAGTCAGATCATCAAAAGTAGGCCTGTTATGAAAGGCTAATACCAAATAAAGCAATACGAAAGTAATAGCGGAAAAATACAATAAGTAGTTGCTTATGAAACGTACTGTTTTGTTTTGTTTATTTTGATCCATATCCTATTTAATAAATAGATCGATCAATACAAAAACTGAAAAAACAACACTTGCAATACCATTGGTAGTTGCAAACGCTAAATTTACTTTACTCAGATCATTCGGTTTTACTAATGTATGCTGATAAACAAGTAAGCCAATAAAAATAATTGCTCCGGTCCAATACCAAGTATTAAAATGCGCGTACCATCCTGCATAAATTATAAATGATGCGCTGATTACATGCAATATGTCGGATAACACCAACGCACCCTTTTTTCCTAACCAAACAGGAATTGACTTTAAATTTTTTGACTTGTCAAATTCTTCATCTTGCAAAGCATAAATAATATCAAAACCGCTTACCCAAAATAATACCGCGAAAGAGAAAAATAAGGGTAACCAATCGAATTTGCCTGTAACGGCGAGATAGGCGCCGATTGGGGCTAATGACAACCCAATACCTAAAACCAAATGACACAACGCTGTGAAACGTTTTGTTAAACTATATCCTAATATTACGGACAATGCTACAGGAGATAAATAAAAACACAAAGGGTTAATAAAAAATGTTGTAACAATAAATAATAAACAATTGCTAATTACAAATGCCAGTGCATTGTTTGGTTTTATTATCCCCGCCGGGATTTCGCGTACAGCGGTACGAATATTTTGCGCATCATATTTTCTATCAATGAAACGATTAAAAGCCATGGCAGCGCTTCGGGCAAATACCATACATAGAATTATTAATCCAAACAACCTGATATTGAAAGCAGCATTAGTAAAATGTATAGCCAAAAAATAACCAATTACCGCAAAAGGCAGCGCGAATAAGGTATGGCTGAATTTTACTAATGATAAATAATTACGGATCACTTTGTTGGATGCAGGCGACATAAATGCGGCTAATGATTTATTTTACTTAGAATAATAACGATAAGTATAAGAAGTACTGGAATGGAACTGAGTATTAATCCGATCACTCCCGGAGTGATTTTTTTTGTATTTATTTCATTACGAGTATCAATAAAGATATAAATACTGGAACAGATCATTCCAAAGAAGCCGGCTAATATTGCGTAAAAAACACCGAAAGGGATAATGCACAGCAATGCCGCAATACTGCCAAAGGTCAACGAAAAGCCACCGATTATTTTTAATTTTTTTTCCATAGTATTGTTTCTACAAAATCACTAATTTTTTAGTACTTACAGAATGTCCGTTCAGTACTAAATTACAAAAATAAATTCCCGGTAAAAGATCATTATTTAATTGAATAGATGAATTGTTCAGGGAAATAGTTTTTACTAATTCGCCTAAAGTGTTGTAAATTTTCATAACAGTTTTATCTATTGGCCTGATACTTGAAACCTCAATATTCAAAATTGTTCCGGCGGATGAAGGGTTCGGGTAAATAATTAATGAATTGATGTTCTTAATGGTATTTACATTTGTAGGCAAGCATCCTGTTAAGGCATTGAAGGCATTGGCTTTTCCGTATCCCCACTGATTATTTGGTAAATTGCTTCCCGTAAATTGATCCTGAGTAGCACAAGTGATAATGGCTTGTTTTACATCCATTGCTGTAGCGGTTGGGTTTTTTTGTAAGTATAAAGCGGCAATACCTGCTATGCCAGGAGCTGCATTAGATGTCCCTCCACTGCGTATATGATAACCACCAAGGTCAAGCTCATGCGGCGGATCAGGTAAATTATTGGAGATAATAGTTGGCACTCCTGCTAAAACAACAGCCGCCATCGTCATATCACCAGGCCCGGCAATATCCGGTTTTATTCTGCCATCACGGGTTGGCCCTATACTGGATGTAATGTGGCGCCGCCCTGGAACGTTTGCATAGTCAACGTACAAATTATTACTGTAATCAATATAACTCCTTCTATTTGTATAATTAGCCACAGTTATAACATTATCAAGACATTGAAAGCTACTGCAAATAGTTTGATTTTTATCAGGTGATTTATAAAAAATACTATCAGGCATTGTTGCTAATGAAGGTAAATTTGATGCATCAAGATCAAAACTCCATAGATCGAATTTACCCGAGCCGGTTGTAATCAATCGCCAATCGTAAGTTGTAGAGTCGGGAATAATATTATACTCCATAGAATAGGATCCGCCAACCACATCTCCATAACTCTGAATGCGCCCTATTTGTTTGCCATTTTTAAAAAGTGTATCCTCTTTAAATATACCTAAATGTGTTGATATATCAGTGAATGGGAGCTTTCCTCTGAATAAATGTGCGGGGGTCATTTGGTCGGCACCAATTGTAAAGTGAATATTCTTAAAATTAATCGTATCCGCCCATAACTGCATATAAACACTATTACTCGTGTTAGAGAAGAATGTAAAATTGGTATCTGTAGTTACATTGTAACCAAGATGAAAAGCAATACTCCCTGCATTGCCTGCTGCTGCAACTAGAGCTTGTCCGCTTCGCTGATTGATCATATTTTTTATTAGTTGTGCTTGTAGGTCCTGTCCATCATGTGAACCATAATAATCACCAAAACTTATATTAATTACACAAGGTTTATTCATTGCCTGGGCTTTTGAATAAATATAATCTACACCATCAGAAAAAACAGTAGATGAGTTACCGAGCGACACCATAATAATCTCCGCGTTTGGGGCAGCACCTTTGTAGCTAGAATTAGCCAAGCCGTTACCAACACCAACCCCGGCTACATGTGTTCCGTGATACTCTTTATCAGTATGTGCGGATGCCAATCCATTGTCAATATCTGAATTAGTAAATTCTTGTCCGTAATTATACGGTAAAGGTGTATTTGCAGAATCAGCCAGTGTTTGATCCCAGATGAATTTTATTCTGCTTTTTCCATTACTATTTTTAAAATCAGGATGCGAAAAATCAATACCAGTATCAATAAAACCAACTACAACACCGGTCCCGTCGTATGCCTGGGTCAATGGCGCTTGCCCTGTATGAACCGGAATGATGTTGTTGTTTTTAAGCATGGTATCATTCATTGGGCGTATATGTTGCGAATAAGCTTCAATACGTTGTACCGCTTTGTTTGTAACTATATTTCCTATTTGACCCAATGGTAAATTAACTACGGCAATATTACCCGCGGAATATTTAAATGTGCCACCATTAGCAGAAACTAGTGCTTTGATTGTATTTACATCGCCCTGGATAAAAACATCCATGGTCTGAGATCTGTTATTTTTATTTTCCTGAATTTTTTTGACTAAAGAAAAATTCATTTTGCTTTGCGCCAAAATAGTTGATAATACTGAGGTTAATACTGACAGAAGTAGAAGTGTTTTTTTCATTTATTAGGGTTATAGTATTTATAATCAAAATCTCAATCGGACTTATAAAAATCTCTGTGCTATTAAAATTATTACGAAATTTACAATATAATCAGCACATCCAAAAATAATGTTGCCACATTCTTACCTGACTATATGTTACCAATCCAATTTATCGCAATTGAAAAACTCCCCTTGAATATGAATGGAACAGGATAAAAATAAACTCTTAAATTTACAAGAATGATAATGTTGAGCAACATGGAGCGATTACAGCAAGTATTTCGAAGAGTTTTCAGAAATAATCATTTAGTAATTAGTTCAAATACATCGACCAAGGATATAAAAATGTGGGATTCACTTACACACCTCGAACTAATTGCATCGGTGGAAACAGAATTTAATATTAAATTTTCATTTGATGAAGTAATGAGTTTTAATACCATTGTCGACATGATGAGGGCAATCGAAAAAAAAATAATTTTTTCTCGCAAAGATGAGTTTTAATTCACCTCTATTTTTTGTTTATTTATTTTTTGTGGTTTGTATTAATTATACAATACCACTACGTTTTCGTCATTTTTTTTTAATCTTAGCAAGCTGTGTTTTTGTTGGTTATTACAACATAGGATCGTTGATTGTATTAGTGTTTTTTTCGCTTTTTAATTTTTATTTAGCAAAAAACTGTTTGAACAAAAGATTTGTATATCTCGGAAGTATTTTTCTGAATATTCTTGCAATGATTCTCGTAAATTATTTTAAAATCTTATCTGACAAAATAGACTTCCCCGTTGAGGGTGTTAATTTTAAGATAGATAGTTTTATTATAATATTAGGCCTATCTTTTTATTCATTGCAAAATATCGCTTATTTGACTGAAGTGTATTTTCAGCGTATACAAGCTGAAACCGATATTTTAAAATATATTTTATATTGCAGTTTTTTTCCAAAAGCAATAAGTGGACCGGTGATGCTGCCGAATGAATTTCTTCCACAAATAGGGAAAAACGCTATTTCAAAAGAACAATTGACCAGTGGTTTTCAACGTGTATTAGTAGGATTATTTAAAAAAATGGTGATTGCTGATAGGTTAGCGCCTAGTATAAGTCCAGTGTTTGACAACAATCACACATACAGTGGATTAAATGTTTTAGTGGCAACTTATTTATTTACCATTCAGTTATATTTTGATTTTTCAGGTTATACTGATATGGCTTTAGGAATTGCGAAAATGTTAGGTTATGATCTGAAAGAAAACTTTAATACACCGTTACGATCTACTTCTGTTTCCGAATTCTGGAGACGCTGGCATATTTCATTGATCTCTTGGTTTACTAAATACATTTACTATCCTGTTGTATACCGTATGCGCAACTATAAAAAAATAGCTACATTTATTGGAATTATACTCATCTTTTTAATTTCGGGGATATGGCATGGCATTGGTTTTACGTTTTTAGCTTGGGCAATTTGTCATATTATCTATTTAAGTTTTGAATTGTTTACAAAACGCTTCAGAATAAATTTATCAGAACGTATTCCATTCCTTTTCTATAAAATAATTAGTGTATTTATAGTTTTTAATGCAGTATGTTTTAGCAATATTTTTTTTAGAGCCGAATCTCTAACTAAAGCATTCCAATTGATCAGTAATACATTCTCATTTTCCAATTTCGTTCCAAATCATTGGTTATATTTTATTGCGCCTCTTGCCGTTGGCGGTCACCAAATGGATGAATTCAATTTTTATATCAGCATTTTTATTGCTGTGTCAGTTTTATTATTTGAACGAAAATTCAACCGATTTGCAACAAGTGGAAAATATACTACCGGCTTTATAGTTATTTTAATTCTATTAATTATGCTTTTTGGAGTATTCAATAATGGAACGCGATTTATTTATATGCAGTTTTAGTTAGTACGTTCATTGCGAAGGAGGAACGCCTGAAAACAATCTCACTTTAGTTATTAATGAGATTCCTTTGGTAAAAACTTCGCGTTGACGCGTACACGAATACTTATGAGAGCATTCTTATGAAAGCCAAGCGCTAAAAACAATGAAAAGTACATTTATTAAAATACTACTTTCTTTCCTTATTATTTGGTTTGTGCTTATCGGCTTAACCAAATTGTATGATCTTGCATTATCACACAACACCAATGTAAAAGCTGCCTACATTCAAAAGGCGAAGATCAATGCTGATATTCTTATTCATGGCTCATGCGAACCTTTATGGATGATCTCACCTGAAATTTTAGATAAACAAACAGGTTTAAAATCTTATAATCTGGCTTTAAATCATTCTGATTTTGCGGATAATTATTTGCATTTGTATTTCTATCTAAAAAATAATAAAGCTCCAAAGTATATGTTTTTATATGTAACACCCGAATCAATGGATATAAAATACAATACATTCAATACCTATCACTTTGCTGCATTCACAGGTGATGCTGTTGTAGATTCAGTTTTAAAAGAATGTGATAATGCCTATTATAAATGGACAAAAATCCCTTTTATGAAATATGCATATTATAACAATAAAATTAATTTTGATGTGCTGCAAGGACTAAAACATTATTTTACAAATACCACGTTACCCTATTTTCCTGATGGTTATGAGCCTGCGTTCCAAGTGAAGTGGGACAATCATTTGGAAGAATTTATTCAACTATATCCTCATGGTTATAATTTCAAATGGAATAACTTGCGTGAAAAATATTTACGTAAAATTATTGAATTAGCTTTGCAACATGGTGTGAAAGTATATTTATATGAATCTCCTGTTCTAAAAGAAGCATTAGCTTATGAACTTAACAGAAACGAAATGACAAATAAAATAAAAACGATTGCTGATGGATTTGGTATAAAATATGTACAGTTCCAAAATATGAAAATTGCCGAATCACGTAAATATTATATGTCAACATTAAATACCAATTTAAAAGGCTCAGCAATTTTTACAGATTCATTAGGAAGATATATTAAGAATGAAATTGTTAAATACGGAGCTCATTCCCCTTTGCAAAAAGGGCAGTGGAATTGAAAAAATGAAACAACTATTTCAAATTATATTTTTTTTTATTTCGCAGCATAGCTTTGCACAAGGAGATTCTGTAGCATATACACATGAATATGAGTTTGACGAAGGTGTTTTTTTAACCGAAAATCAATTCAAACAAAACAATCCTATTCCAAAATTGTCGATTGTTTCGGATTATCCAAAATCACAATCTGATTTTTTAGATGAGGTAATTACTCAAAAAAACATCACTTTTAAAGATGCTTCAGGAAAAGAGCAGAAGGTAGAAACAGCAACTATTTGGGGTTATTGCAAAAACCGTACGATCTACCTGAATTTTAATAAGGAATTTAGCCGTTTGAATGTAATAGGCAGCTTATGCTATTTTACAGCTACTGTGAGAACTGTTTCCCCCTTTCGTGATCCAATGAATTACAATTATGGTATGAATACTACGTATGATGAATTACGACAGTTTGTATATGATACGGAAACAAATGAAGTACTTGATTTTAATGTAAAGAATATGGAAACCCTATTGATGAGAGACTCTTTATTGCATAACCAATTTATGGCATTAAAAAAACGTGACAAACCCGATGCGATATTTATTTATCTGCGTAAGTATAATGAAAGGCATCCGTTATACTTAACAACAAAATAAAATTTAACCGCTGAGGCGCAAAAAAAAACATACTACTCTGTGGCCTTTGCGTAAAATTCCCGCGGACTCCGTGGTTAAATTCTCCAAAAATTAAACTTCATTTTTCCTCATAATTTACGATATTTGCTCCTCTTAATTTATAACTCATCACTTATAACATATAATTAAAAACCATGTCAGAAGGCAGACAAATTATTTTTTCGATGGTGAACGTGAGTCGCACGTTGCCCACAGGCAAAACTATTTTAAAAGATATTTATTTATCATTTTATTATGGAGCTAAAATTGGTATTCTGGGATTGAACGGTTCCGGAAAATCAACACTGATGAAGATCATCGCAGGTGTTGAAAAAAATTATCAAGGCGAAATACATTTTTCTCCCGGTTATAAAATTGGTATGCTGGAGCAAGAGCCGCAATTGGATGAAACAAAAACAGTAATTGAAATTGTTCGTGAAGGCGCTGCAGAACATGTAAATATTCTGAAAGAATACGAAGAAGTAAATAACAAATTTGCTGAAGAAATGTCGGCTGAAGACATGGATAAACTTATCAATCGTCAAGCAAAATTACAGGATCAGATTGATCAATTGGATCTGTGGAACCTCGATAATCGCCTTGAGCAAGCAATGGAAGCATTGCGTTGTCCGGAGAGTAATGCAAGTGTAAAGAATTTATCAGGAGGTGAACGCAGACGTGTTGCTCTTTGCCGTTTATTGATACAAGAACCTGAGATATTATTGTTGGATGAGCCTACCAATCACTTGGATGCTGAATCTGTTGATTGGCTGGAACAACATTTGAAAAATTACAAAGGAACAGTGATCGCTGTAACCCATGATCGTTATTTCTTAGATAATGTAGCCGGATGGATATTAGAGTTGGATAGGGGAGAAGGCATTCCATGGAAAGGAAATTATTCGGATTGGTTGGAACAAAAACAAAAACGATTAGCGCAGGAAGAGAAGACAGAAAGTAAACGCCAGAAAACATTATTGCGGGAGTTGGACTGGGTGCGTCAAGGCGCGAAAGGTAGACAATCGAAATCAAAAGCGCGTTTACAGAATTATGAAAAAATGTTGGGCGAGGATGCAAAAACAAAAGAAGAACGATTGGAATTATTTATTCCTAATGGCCCGCGCTTAGGTAATGAAGTGATTGAATCTATTGATGTTTCAAAAGCATATGGCGATAAATTATTATATGAACATCTTAATTTTAAATTACCACCTGCCGGAATTGTTGGTATTATTGGCCCGAACGGTGCCGGTAAAACTACGTTGTTCCGTATGATCATGGCACAAGAGAAGCCGGATCACGGTGAATTTAAAGTGGGTTCAACAGTTAAGATCGCTTACGTTGATCAATCACATACGGATATTGATCCCGACAAAACAATTTATGAAGTATTAACTGGCGGTCATGAAAATATTGTTATCGGAGGACAAACACTGAACTCCCGCGCATACGTTTCTAAATTTAATTTCAATGGTTCCGACCAAGGAAAAAAATGTGGGATACTTTCGGGTGGTGAGCGTAACCGTTTGCATTTAGCGATGACATTAAAAAAAGAAGCCAACGTATTGTTGTTGGATGAGCCAACAAATGATTTGGATGTTAACACTTTGCGTGCATTGGAAGAAGGGTTGGAAAATTACGCAGGTTGCGCCGTTATTATTTCACACGACCGTTGGTTCCTTGACCGTGTATGTACACATATACTTTCATTTGAAGGCGATTCACAAGTATATTATTTTGAAGGTGGGTATTCTGAATACGAAGAAAATAAAAAGAAACGTTTAGGAAATGTTGAACCGAAACGTGTTAGGTATAAGAAGTTGACGGTGTAAAATTTTCTAAATTAAACTAACTATGCTGCTTTCAATTAATACGAATATTATTACCTACTGAAACAGGAAATGAATCAATGATATAACGCATTTCATTTATCTAAGACCTCACCCCCCCCATCCCCTCTCCAAAGAGCTACCGTTTACCCACAAGTATAAGGTAAAAATACGTTCTTTGACATATGATAGAAAAAATAAATTCGATACCAGATTTTACTTCAGCATTCAATGATGAGCGTATTGATAGACGAGCAAGGGAATTTGTTCAAAAT
>JBBSPS010000061.1:0-18339 GCA_038258655.1 Bacteroidia bacterium | reverse complement strand
GGAAAAGAATATGTAGTGAATGATGGTGATCTGATGCATTTTAGGTTTAATGTTTAAATAGATGTGAGTATTGAGATATTAGATTTGAGATAAGAAATAAGCATTCTATCTCAAATCTCATGTCTCACATCTCAATACTAAAAAATATGGCAAAAGAAGTAAAATATAACGAAGATAGTATCCGTACGTTGGAGTGGAATGAGCATATCCGCTTGCGGCCTGGAATGTACATTGGTAAATTAGGTGATGGTTCATCAGGTGATGATGGGATATATATATTGTTGAAAGAAACGCTTGACAATTGTATAGATGAATTTGTGATGGGCAACGGAAAAACAATTGATATCACTATAAAAGATAAAACTGTAAAAGTTAGGGATTATGGACGCGGTATCCCTTTGGGGAAAGTGGTGGATGTTGTTTCTAAAATTAATACCGGTGCTAAATATGATTCAGAAGCATTTAAAAAATCGGTAGGGTTGAATGGTGTTGGAACCAAAGCTGTAAATGCATTGTCGAGTTATTTTAATGTGCAGGCCTTCCGTGAAGGGAAAACAAAATCAGCAGAATTTTCCGGAGGAAATATTACTAAAGATCACAAAATAACAGATTCGGATGCCCGCCAGGGAACATTGATAACATTCATTCCTGATGAAAGTATTTTTGGAAAATATCATTTCATCAATGAGTATATTGAACGAATGCTTTGGAACTATGCATTCCTGAACACAGGTTTGTGCCTTAACTACAACGGACAAAAGTTTCAATCTGAGAATGGGTTGCTGGATTTGTTGCAACAAAACATCACTGGTTCTATTCTTTATCCCACAATTCATTTAAAAGGGTACGACATTGAAGTAGCACTTACACATAGCAATGCTCAGTATGGTGAAGAGTATTATTCATTTGTAAACGGACAACATACTACACAGGGTGGCACGCATCAGGGCGCTTTTCGTGAAGCGATCGTAAAAACTATACGTGAATTTTTTAAGAAAGATTTTGAAGCAGTAGATGTGCGTACCTCTATTATTGCAGCAATCAGCATAAAAGTGCAGGAACCAGTTTTTGAATCGCAAACAAAAACCAAATTAGGTTCGCAGGAGATTAGCCCCAAAGGCCCTTCTGTTAAAGCTTTTATAGGTGATTTTTTGAAAACGGAATTAGATAATTTTCTACATAAAAATACAGAAACAGCGCAAGCTATTCTGCAAAAAATAGTACAAAGTGAACGCGAACGTAAAGATTTGCAAGGAATTCAGAAGTTAGCTCGCGAACGTGCAAAAAAATCAAATCTTCATAATAAAAAATTACGTGATTGCAGGATTCATTTTACATCCAATGATGAACGTAACCGTGACACCACTTTATTTATTTGCGAGGGAGATTCTGCAAGTGGTTCTATCACCAAAACACGAGATGTAAATACGCAAGCGGTATTCAGCTTAAAAGGTAAACCATTGAATGCATTTGGCTTGACGAAAAAAATCGTGTATGAAAATGAAGAGTTCAATTTATTACAAGCCGCATTGAATATTGAAGACGGTATCGAAAATTTACGTTACAACAATGTTGTAATTGCTACTGATGCCGATGTGGACGGAATGCACATTCGTTTATTGTTAATGACTTTCTTTTTACAATTTTTCCCTGACTTAGTAAAAAACGGACATGTTTATATATTGCAAACGCCATTGTTCCGGGTACGTAATAAAAAAGAAACGATTTATTGCTACAGCGATATGGAAAGAAAACAAGCAATTGAAAAGTTAGGAGTAAAACCAGAGATAACGCGGTTTAAAGGCTTGGGAGAAATTTCGCCTGATGAGTTTAAATTATTTATTGGAAAAGATATCCGTAAAGATCCTGTTATTATTGGAAAAGACAGGACCATTGTGGATATGTTGAGTTATTATATGGGGAAAAATACACAAGAACGCCAGGATTTTATTATTGAAAATTTGGTAGTAGAGAAAGATTTGATTGAGGAAATTGAAAAATTAGAAGTAAAGGTTAAGAATTTATGATACCAAGCAATAAAGCTCCATAGGAGCTTACTGTTTGTAGAATAAATAATATACATAAAAACAAGCTCCATAGGAGCGACCTGTAAATGCCAAACACCTATTCACAAATTTATATTCAGATCATATTCGCTGTAAAAGGCAGAGAAAACGTTATCTCAACGAATAACCGGGAAGAACTGCAAAAATATATTACAGGCATTGTTCAAAATCGTGAACAAAAATTATTGTCAATTTTTTCTATGCCGAATCATACGCATGTATTAATCGGAATAAAACCATTAATTTCTATTTCAGATTTGGTAAGAGATATAAAAACAGGCTCATCAAATTTTATTAATGAGCAAAAATGGGTGAAAGGTAAATTTGCCTGGCAGGAAGGATTTGGTGCTTTTTCATATTCAAAAAGTCAAATTGATAATGTGATTAAATATATATTGAATCAAGAAGAACATCATAAAACATTTTCTTTCAAAGAAGAGTACATTAATTTTCTGGAGAAATTTGAAATACAATACGATGAAAAATATTTGTTTGAATGGGTTGAAGAAGACAGGTCGCTCCTACGGAGCTAAAAACACTCTTCTAAACTCATTCTACAAACAGCCCGCTCCTACAGAGCTTTTAATGCTTGCTAATTATAGGTATTCAAATGTGACATAGCTTTATAGGAGCAAAATGTAAAGGGAAATGATTTATAAATATAGATAATAGAATGTGAAATAGCTCCGTAGGAGTGACCTGTTTATAGAGCAAGGCATCCGTATAGTTAATGAATAGTTAAAACCTGGCGTCTTTGCGCCTTTGTGGTAAAAAAATATGAGTAAAGAAGAAAATATAAACGAAGAATCAACTGAAGGAAACGATAATTTACATAATGTAATTCACGTTTCGGGAATGTATCAAAATTGGTTTTTGGATTACGCATCATACGTAATTCTTGAACGTGCTGTCCCTTATGTTGAGGATGGTTTAAAGCCTGTTCAACGAAGAATATTACATTCTATGAATGACTTGGATGACGGGCGTTATAATAAAGTAGCGAACATCATTGGGCACACTATGAAATACCATCCACATGGAGATATGAGTATTGGCGATGCGTTGGTGGCTTTGGGCCAAAAAGATCTTTTAATTGATACACAAGGTAACTGGGGAAATATTTTAACTGGCGATAGGGCAGCGGCACCACGTTATATCGAAGCACGTCTTTCAAAGTTTGCGGTAGAAGTAGTGTTCAATCCTAAAACAACAACCTGGCTTTTGAGTTATGATGGAAGAAATAAAGAACCTGAAACACTTCCTGTAAAGTTTCCGTTATTGTTGGCGCAAGGAGTAGAAGGTATTGCGGTTGGCTTGGCGTGTAAAATGCTGCCACATAATTTTAATGAATTGTGTGACGCATCAGTTGCAGTATTGCGTGGTAAAAAAACGGATATACTTCCCGATTTTGTTACTGCAGGAACCGCTGATTTTTCTAATTACAATGATGGGTTGCGTGGTGGAAGAGTACGTGTACGTGCGAAAATTTCTCAGTTGGATAAAAAGACCCTGGTAATAAATGAAATTCCATTTGGCACAACCACAGGCTCACTAATTGAAACTATTGTTGCAGCGAATGATAAAGGCAAAATAAAGATCCGTAAAGTAGAAGACAATACGGCGGAAAATGTGGAGATTGTTATTCATTTAGTTCCCGGCATTTCTCCTGATAAAACAATTGATGCGTTATATGCATTTACAGATTGTGAAGTTTCTATTTCTCCAAATGCTTGTATTATCGAAGATGATAAACCAAAGTTTATCGGTGTAAATGAAATATTAAAAATTTCTACCAAACAAACGTTGGAATTATTAAAACGTGAATTAGAAATTGAAAAGTCGGAATTACAGGAATCATATATGTTTGCATCACTCGAGAAAATTTTTATCAAAGATGAAATGTATATTGAATTCAAAGAATATTCTGACAAACCAACTTTATTTGAATATCTCGGCAAACGATTCCACAAATACAAAAAACAATTCATTCGTGAAATAACGGATGAAGATTATGAAAAACTGACACAAATACCAATGATACGTATCACTCGTTTTGATTCCAAAAAAGCGGATGAAAAGATGAAAGCATTAGATACTCGTATTCAAGAGATTGATCATCACCTTGCGAATCTTATTGATTACGCGGTGGAGTATTTCAAAAATTTGAAGAAGAAATATGGTGCAGGAAAAGAACGTAAGACGGAGATTAAATCATTTGAAACTATTGTCGCCACAAGTGTAGTTGTAGCGAACGAAAAATTATACGTTAACCGTGAAGAAGGTTTTGCAGGTTATGGACTAAAGAAAGATGAATTTGTTTCCGATTGTTCGGACATTGACGATATCGTGGCTTTCCGAAGAGATGGAACCATGCAGGTTTCAAAAGTTGTAGATAAAGCATTCGTAGGGAAAGATCTGATACACATTGCTGTTTTCAAGAAAAATGATGAGCGCACTGTCTATAATATGATCTATCGTGATGGAAAATCAGGAAGCATATTTATGAAACGTTTCCCAGTAACAGGTGTAACACGAGATAAACAATACGACCTTACAAAAGGCACAAAAGATTCGCAAGTACTTTATTTTAGCGCTAATCCAAACGGCGAAGCGGAAGTAGTGGAAGTACAGTTGAAACCAATGCCAGGTTTACGAAAAGTTCAATGGGATATTAATTTTGCTGAGCTGGCTGTAAAAAATCGTAACTCAATGGGGAATGTGGTTACTAAATATGCTATCAAAAAAATTGTATTGAAAGAAAAAGGTGTTTCTACACTTGGCGCACGTGATATATGGTTTGATGATACAGTACAACGTTTAAACACTGATAAACGCGGCACATTCCTTGGCAGTTTTGGCCCTGAAGATAAAATATTGACGATCACACAAACAGGATATTATAAACTGACCGGCTTTGATCTTTCAACTCATTTTGATGAAGATATGGTGTTGCATGAAAAATGGAATCCTAATAAATCCGTATCAGCGATTTATCTGGATGGGGAAAGCAAAACATATTTTGTAAAACGTTTTATGGTTGAGCCAACTGATAAAAAAGTATTATTTATATCAGAAGCAGAAGGTTCAATTATTGAAAGCGTTACTACTGAAACGAATCCGATAGTTGAATTAAGATTCAGCAAATTAAAGGACAAAGAATTGCCTTCCGAAAAAATTAATCTCGCTGAATTTATTGAAGTAAAAGGGTTGAAAGCAAAAGGAAATAAACTTTCGTATAGTAAAATAAAAGAAATAATTTTATTGCCACCTGTTGCAGTACCTATTGAGGAAGATGTTTTAGAAGAGTTTGAAGAAAGCGGTGCATCACCAATTGAAGCATTAAAAAAAGCGCAGGAACCCGCAAAAGAAAAAAACATTATTTCTATTGATCAGAAAATAAATGCCGACCTAAAATTACCATCTCAAGAAAAAAAGAAAAAGAAGAAAAAATCGAAAGGGAAAGATGATGATAAGCAGGCTACATTGGATCTGAATTGATTTTTTGATTAACAATTATAAAAAGCCCGGTTATTTTAATCGGGCTTTTTATTTTAATATCGCAATCTTCTTGTTATTTTAATTTTTTTTTCCGAACTTGTAAGTAGCAAATCATCTATGATTACTAACTGGTTACTAAACTCTCTTTAAAATGAAATCAAAAAAACTACTTGCAATCCTGTTTGTTGTATTATCGTCGAGCATTACCACATTTTCACAAAATATAAATGTTCAATTACGTTCACACCTCGCATACCCTGGTCAAACTTGCTCCAATATTTGTGGGTATGTTGATTCCCTGAATAATGAGTATGCATTGGTAGGAGCGGCATCAGGAATGTCTATTGTTGATGTTACTAATCTAGCTGCACCGGTTGAGGTAATCCAAATTCCGGGATTAAGTAGCAAGTGGAGAGAAATAAAAGTACGTGGTAAATATGCTTATGTTACAACGGAAGCAGGTGGAGGATTGCAGATTATAAATCTTCGTAGTTTACCAAACACAGCAAATATTACTTATCATAATTGGACAGGTGATGCCGCCATAGCAGGGCTACTAACGAGTATTCATGCCCTACACATCGATAAAAACTTTGTTTATTTATATGGCAGTAAATTATTTAATGGTGGGGCAGTTGTTGCGGATTTAACCGATCCTTGGAACCCAACGTATGTTGGGGAATATTCTGTGGGCACCGGAAACACAGCCTACATACATGATGGGTATGTGCGAAACGATACTTTGTATGGCGGGCACATTTATGCAGGTTATTTTTCTGTTGTTGATTTTAGAGACAAAGCCAATCCTATTGAATTGGCTAATCAATACACTCCAAATAAATTTACACACAATACATGGCTTACAAAAAACAGTAAAGTGTTATTTACTACTGATGAAGTAAACAACTCCTACCTGACATCGTACGATATTTCCAATCTTTCAAATATTACTGAATTGGATAGAATACAATCAAATCCCGGTTCCGGATCCATTGTGCATAACGTTCATATTATTAATGTTGCAGGAAATGATTATGCTGTAACATCTTGGTATAAAGATGGATTTACTATTGTAGATGCGGGTCGTCCAAACAATTTGATTCAGGTAGGCAACTATGATACTGATCCTACTGAAACAGGAGGAGGTTTCAATGGTGATTGGGGGGTGTATCCTTTTTTACCGTTAGGTACAATTGTAGTTTCAAATATTAACGAGGGCTTGTATGTGTTTTCTCCTAAATATGTCCGTGCCTGTTATCTCGAAGGGGTCGTAACAGACAGCACTTGCGGTATTCTATTAAATAATACATATATAAAAGTAACTGCGGCAAATATTAATGACAGTACTGATATTGTTGGCCAATACAGAACCGGAACTGAAACACCCGGAACATACAATGTAACATTTTCAAAATCGGGTTATAAAAGTAAAACCATTTCAGGGATAGTATTATCAAGAGGAAATGTGAATGCATTAAACGTAAAGCTTGTACCAATTAATACTGCAAATGTAAACGGGCTTGCTTCTGATGCGATAAGTTCGGCACCTATTTCAGGAGCACTTGTTTCCATAAGTAATGCTGCAAGTTCATATAATTTTGTAACGGATGGCAGCGGAATTTTTTCAAGTTGTAACATTGTAAAGGCAACTGATTACAATGTCTATGTTGGTAAATGGGGCTACAAAACGTATTGTGCTTCCAACCAAACCATTAATACAACAAATAATAATTTAGCCTACCAACTTACAAAAGGATACTATGATGATTTCGCATTGAACTTTGGCTGGACAGTAAGTGGTGATGCTACTACAGGCGCTTGGGAGCGGGGAGTTCCGCTTGGCACAAATAATGGTGGCGTTCCTGCTAACCCCGGTGTTGATGATAGCACGGATTGTTCCAACATAGCGTATGTAACAGGAAATTTAGGTGTAACAGCAAGTGATTATGATGTGGATAATGGCGCTACTACATTAATATCACCTGTGTTTGATCTAAGCAGTTATACAGACCCATATTTAGATTATACACGTTGGTTCTATAACGGAGGCGGTAGTGGGTCGCCTAACGATTCATTAACTATTATCATTACCAATGGCACTCAGAACAAAACTGTAGAAATTGTGTTGGATAATACACCTAATAATTCGAAATGGGTGCATAAATCATTCAAAATATCAAGTTATCTGGCCCCCAGTGCAAACATGAGATTATTTGTTCGTACAGCAGATGCTAGCCCGGGACATATTGTAGAGGCCGGTTTTGATAAATTTTTAATTAACGAAGGCCCGACAGGAATTGCTGAACAAATTCAAAGTAAATCATCCATAAGTATTTATCCAAACCCATTTACGGATGAAGCGACCATTGCTTATGAATTAAAAAGCAAATTAATGAGCAACGCATCCATACAAATTACGGATGTTACGGGAAGAGTAGTGAATACAATTACCTTAACTCAAACAAAAGGAACGATAACGCTTGGGCCATCAATAAACGTTGGAATTTATTTTGTTAAGATGATTTGTGGTAATGAAATAACAGAACCAGTTAAAGTGATCAAGATGAAATAAACAATATTCACTTATCCTTCTCTACTAAGCCAGATAGCCTGTTCGTTGTTATTTCGAACGAAATTGCGATAGTGTGTTGGGTTTGGAATAAAAAATAATTTTAATAATAGTTGCATTTTAATTTTTAATACCCTTATATTTGCCGCATAATTTTTACAAGATGAAAAAACAGTTATTAAATAACAATTGGTGGTGGTCGTACTCAAATCAATGAGAACGGCATCTGTTATTTAATACTATTAACATATTCAACGCCCGCTGTTCTCACAGTGGGCGTTTTTTTTTAACTATTTTAACACATGAAATATAAATTAAAAACATCTTACAAAAAGCTTTTAGCGGATACCTACACACCGGTTAGTATCTATTTGAAACTACGTGATAAATTTCCAAACAGCATATTACTTGAAAGTTCCGATTATCACGGAAATGAAAATAGTTTTTCATTTATTTGCTGCAAACCCATTGCAGGAATTAAGGTGGAGAATGAATTAATTACAGCAACTTATCCTGATGAAACTACCATTATTAATAAAATAGATAAGGCAACCATCATTCCTAATGAAATAAGGGCCTTTGTGGAATCTTTTGAATATGATGCTAAACTCCCTTTCGGACAAGCAAGAGCAGGAGTAGGCTTATTTGGATACATTGCGTATGATTCAGTACGTTATTTTGAGGATATTAAAATTGATGCAATAAAAAAAGAGAGCAAAAAAATTCCTGATATAAATTATAACATCTATCAATATGTGATTGCGATAAATCATTTTAAAGATGAAATATATATTTATGAACACACCTTTAATAAAGCTTCGACTGATGGTATTACATTAATTGAATCTCTTATCAACAATAAGAACTTCGCATCCTATCAATTCAAAACAGAAAACAGTGAAGCATCTAATTTTACAAATGATGAATTCTTAAAAGTAATTGAACTAGGAAAAACACATTGCAAACGTGGTGATGTATTTCAGATCGTTTTATCACGTGAATTTTCTCAAACTTTTAAAGGCGATGATTTTAATGTTTACCGTGCCTTACGTTCAATAAATCCTTCTCCTTATTTATTTTATTTTGATTATGGCAATTTTAAAATTTTCGGTTCATCGCCGGAAGCGCAATTGGTGGTACAAAATAATATAGCTTCCATTCATCCTATTGCGGGTACGTTTAAACGCACAGGAGAAGATAAAGCCGATGCCGCATTGGCTGAAAAATTAAAGAATGATGCAAAAGAAAATGCGGAGCATGTTATGCTTGTTGATCTTGCACGTAACGACCTGAGCCGCAATTGCAAGGAAGTGGAAGTGAAAACATTTCGTGAAGTGCAATATTACTCTCATGTTATCCATTTGGTATCCAATGTTTCAGGTAAATTAAAACACGATGTATCTACTATGAAAATTGTTGCTGATACTTTCCCTGCCGGAACATTGAGTGGAGCGCCTAAACACATGGCCATGCAATTAATTGATAAATATGAAAAAGGTAACCGTAGTTTTTATGGTGGATGTATAGGCTTTATGGGATTCAATGGTGATTTTAATAATGCGATAATGATCCGTTCATTCCTGAGTAAAAATAATTGTTTGTTCTACCAGGCAGGAGCTGGAGTTGTAGAATCATCCAATTCTGAAAGTGAATTAAATGAAGTGAATAATAAATTAGCAGCGCTGAAAAAGGCGATTGAGTTAGCGAAGGAGATATAAGCCTCACCCCTTGGTACCCTAAAGGGAGGGGGCAATAGGTGAGTAACGTTTTAAAATAATTTTAAAACAAATGCTTTAAAACACAGCATTTGTATAACCTCTCCCTTTAGGGAGAGATAAAGAGAGGGCAAATATGAAAATTTTAGTATTCGATAATTACGATAGTTTTACTTACAACCTGGTGCATTACATAGAGAAGCTGAGTGATGCGGAGATAACTGTGGTTCGTAATGATAAGATCAGTTTAAAAGAAATTGATGCGTTTGATAAAATATTGCTTTCACCTGGACCCGGGATACCATCTGAAGCAGGTATTTTATTGGATCTCATAAAAACTTACGCACCAACAAAAAGCATATTAGGAGTTTGTCTTGGCCAACAAGCAATTGCTGAAGCATTTGGCGGTTCATTGAGTAATTTACAAGAAGTATTTCATGGTGTTTCTACACCGGTTGAAATACTTGTGGAAGATATTATTTTTAAAAATATTCCAAAAAAATTAAATGTAGGGCGTTACCATTCATGGGCAGTGAATACAAAAGACTTTCCTAAGGAACTTGAAATTACAGCTGTTGATGCATCAGGAAGTATTATGGCAATCCGTCATAGGAAATATCAGGTACACGCTGTTCAGTTCCATCCCGAAAGTGTGCTTACCGAACATGGAGAAACAATGATCAAAAATTGGATAGAATCATGAAAAATATTTTAAATAATTTATTTGAACACAAATCACTTGACAAACAGCAAGCGAAAGAGGTATTGATAAATATCGCGCAAAGCAAATATAACAATAGCCAGGTAGCTGCATTTATGGCCGTATATCTCATGCGTTCAATTACGGTAGATGAATTAACCGGCTTTCGTGAAGCAATGTTGGAATTATGTTTGCCTGTTAATTTTAAAGACATTGAAAGTATTGATATTGTTGGCACAGGTGGTGATGGGAAAGACACATTTAATATTTCAACTCTTGCTTGTTTTGTTACAGCAGGAGCGGGAGTTAAAGTAACCAAGCACGGAAATTATGGTGTTTCATCTATAAGCGGCTCATCCAATGTATTGGAAGCGATCGGTTATAAATTCACGAATGATAATTCTATTCTTCATAAACAATTGGATGAAGCAGGATTGTGTTTTTTACATGCGCCATTATTCCATCCTGCTATGAAAACAGTAGCGCCGATCCGAAAAGAATTAGGTGTTCGTACTTTTTTTAATATGCTCGGGCCTATTGTTAATCCTGCTTTCCCAAAGTATCAATTATT
Organism: Bacteroidia bacterium; assembly: GCA_038258655.1. Taxonomy (GTDB): domain Bacteria; phylum Bacteroidota; class Bacteroidia; order 2-12-FULL-35-15; family 2-12-FULL-35-15; genus 2-12-FULL-35-15. The sequence goes on along the minus strand of JBBSPS010000061.1, from coordinate 7,220 downwards.
AGGTGTTTATAATTTAGAACTGTTGCGTTTGTACAATTATTTATTACAGGAAAGTAAACAACAATATATCATCGTTCATTCATTGGATGGATATGATGAGATATCACTTACCAGTCCATTTAAAATCGTTTCTGCAAAGGAAGAACAAGTTATGTCACCAGAGCAATTAGGTTTTAATATACTAAATCAAACTGATCTATATGGCGGTGATTCAGTAAAAGCAGCAGCGGATATATTTGTAAATATCCTTGAAGGAAAAGGAACAGAGGCACAAAACAATGCTGTTTGTGCAAATGCGGCAATGGCAATACGTTGTGTGCATGCAAACAAATCAATTCATGAATCAGTCGCAATGGCAAAAGAAGCATTGTTATCTAAAAAAGCATTGAATGTGTATAAAAAATTAGTTAATAATTAGAACGTCATTGCGAGGGAGGCACGACCGAAGCAATCTGTCATGAAATGCGATTGCTTCGCTTTGTTCGTAATTACGAAAAGACCAGTACGATGAACATATTAGACAAAATAATATTAAATAAGGAACGAGAAGTAGCGCAGCGTAAGAAGCTATATCCTATTGGGCTTATTGAGCAATCTGCTTTTTTTAATCGACAAACAATTTCATTCAAAAAAGAATTGTTGCGTGAAGACAGAGTAGGCATTATCGCTGAATTTAAACGTAAGTCTCCTTCAAAAGGTGTAATTAATAATACTGCATCGGTTGAACAAACTACTATAGGTTATGTTCAGGCAGGGGCAAGTGTATTAAGCATTTTGACGGACACCGAATATTTTGGTGGTACTAATCAAGATATTATAGCGGCACGTAAACTAATTAATTGCCCGATACTACGTAAAGATTTTATTATTGATGAATACCAGATCATTGAAGCAAAATCCATGGGTGCTGACGTGATATTATTGTTAGCGAATGTATTGAATGCAAAACAAATAAGACAGTTCGCTCAATTCGCAAAAACGTTTGGTTTGGAAGTATTACTTGAAATACGCGATAAGGATGAGTTGCAAACGATCAATGAATTTGTAGATGCTGTAGGTGTGAATAACAGAAATCTAAAAGATTTTAATGTAAACCTTTCGCAATCTTTTGACTTGGTGGGTTTGATTCCAAAGGAGTTTGTAAAAATATCTGAAAGCGGAATTGGTTCTGCAAAAACAATTCATGAATTGAAAGCCGTTGGTTTTAAAGGTTTTTTAATGGGAGAAACATTTATGAAAGAAAGTCAACCGGAAATTGCTTGTGCTAATTTTATAAAAAAAGTAAATGAATTTGGATTATAAAATAGCAACAGAAGATGATATTCCGATAATTGCGCAATTGGCTGATCGTATCTGGAGAAAACATTATCCGGATATCATCACAGTTGAGCAGATAGATTATATGTTGAATGATATGTATTCGGCCAAAAATATTTTGAAGCAATTGCATGAAGGACATGAATATACGTTGGTTTATTCTGATAAAAACCCAGTAGGTTATATTTCAATAAGTACAAAAGATAATAAGAATTATTTTCTTCATAAATTTTATATTGAAGTGAAGGAACAAAGAAAAGGGATTGGGTCGGAATTATTTTCTCGCATTTTGGAACAATTAAAAGACGTTAATACTATTGAATTAACTGTGAATAGAAAAAATTATAACGCAATTAATTTTTATTTTAAAAAAGGTTTTGTAATAAAAGAAGTAGCGGATTTTGATATTGGAAATGGATATTTTATGAATGATTTTATTATGATAAAGAAGTTATAACTCATAAGTTACAACATGAAATTAAAAGTTTGTGGTTTAAAATTTAAAGAAAACATTATTCAGGTAGCAGCATTGCAACCTGATTACATGGGCTTTATTTTTTATTCTCAGTCAAAACGTTTTGTAGGAGAAGATTTCCAATTGCCGGGTATTTCACCTGAAATAAAAAAAGTTGGCGTATTTGTAAATGCAACAATTGAGTACATAAATGAAAAAATAAGTAAATACAAATTAGATATTATTCAATTACATGGTGATGAAACGCCTGATTTTTGCGAAGAATTAAAACCTTTAGTGAAAGTAATGAAAGCTTTTGGTATAGAGGAAAACTTTGATTTTAAAGTTTTGGAACTATATAAAAATTCTTGTGATTATTTTTTGTTTGATACAAAAACAAAAGAATATGGAGGCAGCGGAAAACAGTTTGATTGGAATATTTTAAAAAATTATAATAATGTACTGCCTTATTTTTTAAGTGGGGGACTTGATTTAGAAAATATAAACAACTTACTTACAACTTCTAACATAAAACTTTTTGCGATTGATGTAAACAGCAAATTTGAAATTGAACCGGGAATCAAAAATATTGAATTATTAAAAAAAATAAACATGATACCACTAAAACGCTGAGAATAAGGAGTTTCACTAGGCTGTGTGCTTCTTATTGTCTCAGTACCTTAGTGGTAAAAATTATACAACAATGAGCTACCAAGTAAGTAAAAAAGGATATTACGGAAACTATGGGGGAGCCTTCATTCCGGAAATGTTGTATCCTAATGTAGAAGAGCTTCGCCAGAAGTATCTGAAAATAATAAATGAAAAGGCTTTTCAAAAAGAATGGCGCGATCTTTTGCGTGATTATGTTGGAAGACCTTCACCATTGTATTTTGCCGAACGACTTTCAGAGCATTATAAAACCAAAATTTATCTAAAACGCGAAGACCTGAATCATACAGGTGCGCATAAAATAAATAATACATTGGGGCAAATTATTTTAGCAAAACGGTTAGGTAAAACGCGTATCATCGCTGAAACAGGAGCAGGGCAGCATGGAGTAGCCACAGCAACTGTTTGCGCTTTAATGGGAATGAAATGTATTGTATATATGGGTGAAGTGGATATTGAACGTCAAGCTCCCAATGTATCAAGAATGAAATTATTAGGCGCTACTGTTATTCCTGCAAAAAGTGGAAGCAAAACATTGAAAGATGCAACCAATGAAGCTATCCGTAATTGGATCAATAATCCTGTGAATACATATTACATTATTGGTTCTGTAGTTGGTCCACATCCGTATCCTGATATGGTCGCACGTTTTCAGAGTATTATTAGTGAAGAAATAAAAAAACAATTGAAAGAAAAAACAGGAAATAAAAATCCGGATTATGTTATTGCTTGTGTTGGTGGTGGAAGTAATGCAGCAGGTGCATTTTATCATTTTTTGGATGATAAGAAAGTAAAATTAATTGCTGTAGAAGCAGCTGGAAAAGGGATACATTCTGGGCATTCAGCAGCTACAAGTATTCTTGGTAAACCTGGAATAATTCATGGAAGCAGAACGTTGTTGATGCAAACTGAAGACGGCCAAATTACCGAACCGTATAGTATTTCAGCTGGACTGGATTATCCGGGAGTAGGACCGATGCATGCAAATTTATTTGAAACAGGTAGAGCACAATTTGTTTCCATTACAGATAATGAAGCTTTAAAAGCGGTGTATTTGTTATGCAAACTGGAAGGAATTATTCCTGCATTGGAAAGTGCACATGCATTAGCGTATTTGGAAAAATTAAAAGCAAAAAAGAATGATGTTATAGTCATTAATCTTTCAGGTAGGGGAGATAAGGACTTAGCGACATTTATTAAACATATGAAAAAATAAACGCTTTCGCAAACACTTCGACTACGCTCAGTGTGACACCGTGCGCTGTTAGTTCGAGCGGAGTTGAGAACGAGCTAGGCAATTAACACCAAATTAAAACAATGAACCGAATCAACAAGCTTTTTAAAGAAAATAAAAATAATATTCTTTCAGTGTATTTTACAGCTGGCTTCCCTCAGTTGAATGATACTACAACTATTATCAATGAATTGAAAAATAATGGGGTGGATATGATAGAAATTGGAATGCCTTTTTCTGATCCTTTAGCGGATGGGCCAACCATTCAACATAGCAGTGAAGTAGCGTTAGTAAATGGAATGACAATAAAGTTATTATTCAAGCAACTTACAAATTTCCGTTCTAATTTGTCGACTGCCAACCGCGAATTGCCTATTATTTTAATGGGTTACTTGAACCCTATTTTACAATATGGAATTGACAGATTTTGTAAAGATGCTTCCGCATTGGGTATTGACGGTGTTATTATTCCTGACTTACCCATGCTGGAATACCTTGATGAATACAAAAAAATATTTGAAAAATACGGATTGAAAAATATTTTTCTGATAACTCCTCAAACATCCGAAAACAGAATCCGGCTAATTGATAAACATTCCAATGGCTTTATTTATATGGTTTCATCCGCAAGTACAACCGGTGCAAAAGAGGGAATAGGGAAGGGGCAAGAAAATTATTTTAAACGTATCAAAGCAATGAAATTAAAAAATCCAGTGATGATCGGTTTTGGGATTTCAGACCATACAACATTTTCAAAAGCTTGTGAATATGCTAATGGCGCTATTATTGGCAGCGCTTTTATTAAAGCAATAGATAATAAGAATGATCTGAGGAAAAATATTAGACAGTTTGTAGAAAGTATACTACATTAACATTAAGCAAGTCAACGAAAGAAATCTTTACACCTTTATTCCAATAACGCAAATATCATCCAGTTGTTCAAAGCCTGTCATCCAGCTGGTAATAGTTTTCTCCAAAATTTCTCCTTGCTGATTCATCGGTGTTTTTTGCATAGAGAATAGCACTTCTTTAAACTGGTTGTATTTAAATTTTTTTCCTGATTCCCCTCCGAACTGATCAGCATAACCATCTGAAAAAATATAAATCGAATCATCTTCTTTTAAATTAATTGTGTAATTCGTAAAATTTTTCCTCTTATCAAAAGCACCTATTGGCTGTTTGTCACCTTTTGTTTCTGAAAGGACTCCACCGCTGATATGGTATAAAGGATTGTTAGCGCCTGCAAATTCAAGTGTTCTGGAATTTTTATCATAGCTACATAACGCAATATCCATTCCGTCGTTTATTTGAGTAGTATTATTTTGCCTGAACGTTTCGTCTACCAGTTCATTCAATTTATCCAGTATTTCCGATGGTTTTGTAAGACCGAATTCATTTACCGCCCGATACAATCCATTATGGCCGATGATACTCACAAATGCCCCTGGTACTCCATGCCCTGTACAATCAACCACAGCAAAGAATAATTTTCCTTTTTTTTCTGTTATCCAATAAAAATCCCCACTCACAATATCTTTTGGTTTGAATAATACAAATGAATTTGGCAGAATATTTTTTATCACCTCGGAAGAAGGCAGGATGGCATCTTGTATTCTTTTGGCATAATTAATACTATCTGTTATATGTTTATTTTTTTCGGAAATTATTTCATTCTGTGCCCTCATTTCTATTTCAATATGTTTCAGTTTTGTTATGTCTGAATCAAGTGCCACAAGGTTTCTCACTTCACCATTTTGTCCTAGAATCGGTGTTAGCATTGTCTGAAACCACAATTCTCTTCCGTCAATCGTTGTATTCATTAATTCATAAACCGCGAATTTTCGTTTCTCAATACATTCTTTCACAATCTCTCTGATCTTAGGATTTCCACTTACATCCATAAGATTGCTCCCTCTTTTTTCTTTTAACTCTTTTAATGAGTAACCGGTGAGTCGTGTAAAACCGGCATTTACCCATTGTATCTCACCATCCGCACCGGCAATAATAACTGCATTAGCTATTTCACTTGCTACAATAGATAATTTTTCTAATTCTTCTTTTTGATTTTCAATTTCGGCTGTCCGCAATTTTACTTCTACTTCCATATTTCCATACAGACGGGCATTTTCAAGTGCTATCACAATATAGATAGCAAGACTTCTTAGAATGTCTAAATGGTATTCAGAATATGCATTCTGTTCGAAGCTTTGAACAGTGATCACTCCTAACTTTTTATTTGCGGTTGAAAGAGGAAGATAAATTATTGACTCAGGCGACTCTCCCGCAATAGCCGCATACCGTTCTTTTCCAGGGAAATATTTAGTGTAGTCCTTTTGAAAATCATTAATAACAGTTTCTTTTTGATTTTTGAAACACCAAACAGATGGGCGGTTTTCATCTGTAAGTAGATTAAAGCCAAAAGGCATCTTTTCGCCTTTTTCAATAACCTCAGGGAAATCAAGCCGGTTTTCTTTTTCATTGAATAGCCCTATACCAAAAACAGTAGCATCCATCAATGTATTTACATTCTTATATACTTTCTGGCTTATTTCTTCAACCGATAAAGATGCCGTAATTTCTCTGCCGATTTCGCTCAGTAGTTTTGTGTTACGATAGGATTTTTCTATCTCTTCTTTTTGGACTACGATCTCATTTGTTCGTTTTTTAACATTTTCATATAGGCGGCTATTTTCAAGTGCAATTAAAATATATATGGCAAGATTTCTTAAGATACTTAAATGATATTCAGTATACACATTTTGCTTGAAACTTTGAGCTGTGATTACTCCGATCCTTTTATTTGATATTGAAATAGGGAGATAGATCATTGATTCCGGCGACTCGCCCGCTTTGGGCTTTGCGAGATTTTTAACAAATTTATTATACTCTACCTGAAAATTATTGATAACAACTTCTTTTTGGTTTTTGAAACACCATACGGCTATTCGACTTTCTTCACTTAAATCGGCAGACCAATCAGGCAATTTTTTTCCCTTTTCAATCGGACCCCGAAATTCGATCTGGTTTTTAGCTTCATTAAAAATCCCCACTCCAAAAACAGAAGCATCCATTAATGCATTCACATTTTTATAAACTTTTTTAGTTATTTCTTCTACAGATAATGAGGCAGTAATCTCTCTGCCAATATCACTCAGGAGCTTTGTGTTATGATAAGATTTTTCTATTTCCTCTTTTTGTTTTATAATTTCAGCAGTACGTGACTTTACTTCCGATTCCATATCTTGATAGAGACGTGCATTCTCCAATGCATTTACTACATAAACTGCTAAATTCCTGATAATATCCAAGTGGTAGGAGGTATAAGCGTTCCTATTGAAACTTTGAACCGTGATCACACCGATTTTTTTGCTCTCAGTAGAAAGAGGAAAATAAATGATGGAATGTGTGAACTCTCCTATCAATGCATCTTTTGGCTTATTTAAATCATATTTCGCATACTCCTTCAAATAATCATTTAATAAAACTTCTTTTTGATTTTTAAAACACCATACAGCCGGACGAATATCTTTTTTAATATCTACAAAG
>JBBSPS010000060.1:0-18512 GCA_038258655.1 Bacteroidia bacterium | reverse complement strand
CACAAACACTTGTAGCAAAGCAAACGTAGTAATACTAAGCCTAAGCACGAATATGAAAATTTACAATTCTTAACCTGTTTTAAATACAAGATGGAAAACTATTGACTATAAAAAACCAAATAAAATACATATGAAAAAAGTATTTGTCGACACAAATATTCTTGTCGACCTGATTGCTGACAGAAGACCATTTAGCAAGTTCGCTATTGCTATTTTTAGCAAGGCGGAAGAAAAAAAAATAAAGCTCTACGCTTCTTCTCATTCAATTGCTACAACTCATTATTTAATGAAAAAGTTTATTGATGAAAAAGAGCTGCGAGAGGTTCTTTATAATTTATTAGATTTTCTTCATGTAGTTCCAATAGATATTGACATTATCAAGAAAGGTCTTAAATCAAAACATAAAGATTTTGAAGATGCGCTTCAAATAATTGCGGCTTATTCTGTAGATAAGATCGATTGTATCGTAACAAGAAATATTAAAGATTTTCGTGATTCTGAGATTCCGGTTTTAACTCCGGATAAATTAGTTGAAAGAATTTAAACTATTCTGAAACCTTAGACCTACTTAATCCCTTTCCGTTCTCTCCATATCTGATTAAATGATTTTTGAGAAACTTGAGGAAATTCTCGACGTTCTCCCCATTGTTTTTTGAAGAATTGTTTGAGTAGTAAATTTTTTACTTTAGCTCCGCCCCAATCCATTTTACTGCGTTTCAGCATCGCTCTTTTCCAAACGTGCCATGACCAGTTTTCTGCTTTTGTAGATAATCCTAGATCAATAGATTGTTTGCGATTGACCAATAATAATTTATGAATATCAATTTTCACAGGACATACTTCGGTGCATTTTCCACACATGGTGGAAGCGTAACTCAAATGTTTAAATTGTTCCATTCCTTGGAAATGCGGAGTGATGATAGAACCAATTGGTCCGCTGTATGTGGTGCCGTAAGAATGTCCTCCAATGGTTTGATACACAGGACAAGCGTTTAAACATGCGCCACAACGAATGCAGGAAAGCGCCCTGCGTTGTTCTGTTTCAGCTAATAATGTTGTGCGTCCGTTGTCCAATAAAATCACAACCATTTCTTCAGGACCATCAACTTCACCGCTTTGTTTCGGGCCTGTGTAAATAGTATTGTACACACTTATTTGTTGCCCCGTGCCATACGTAGCAAGCAGCGGCCAAAACAGATCCATATCCATTATGGAAGGGACAATTTTTTCTATTCCTACAATCACGATCTGTACTTTTGGAAATGACATCGACATTAATCCGTTGCCTTCATTTTCTGTAACAGCAACAGCTCCTACATCAGCAATCAAAAAATTCGCGCCGCTCACACCAACTTCCGCTTTGCTATATCTGGCGCGTAATTCCTTACGAACAAAATCTGTGATCTGTTCAGGAGAATAATCTATTGGTGTTCCTTTTTTCTCATTAAATGTTAGCGCAACATCTTCTTTCGAAAGATGCATGGCCGGAGTTACAATGTGATATGGCGGCTCTTTACGAAGTTGTACAATGTATTCTCCAAGATCTGTTTCAATACTCTCAATTCCTTTTTTTTTCAACTCATCATTCAAATACACCTCTTCCGTCACCATTGATTTCGCTTTCACAACCGTTTTCGCTTTCGCTTTCTGCATAATCTGAAGCGCTTCTTTAACCGCTTCTTCAGCATCCTGCGCCCAAATTACTTTTCCGCCCCGTTTAATAAAGTTGGCTTCAAATTCTATTAAATATTTTTCGAGATTTTCTATTGACTTTTGTTTTGTGGCGGCAGCGCGGGTTTTGGCTAATTCCAAATTACTGAATTGCCCTTTGCCTTCCACAACTTTTTTATCGTATTGTGCTATATTAAATGTAAGCCTTTTCCGATGGCCAACATCAAAGGTCTTTTTTTCTGAAGCTTCTAAAAAGCTTTCTAATGCTGTTGACATATTATTAATTTATCAATTTGACAATAGGCGGTAGGCAATTTCAACCACAAAATTGACTACTGCTTATTGCTAAATTATTTTTTATTGCTATCCACCACAATCCGCTCGTTCCTATTTGCTAATTCCCAGGCAGTAAAAAATACAAGTCTGGCGATCTTTTCCATTTTATCAAAATTTATTTTTTCTACTTCGTCCGTTTCTTTGTGGTAGTCGGCATGTACTCCGTTGAAGTAAAATATTACCGGGATTTCTTTTTTCGCGAAGTTGTAATGATCAGAACGATAATAAAACCGGTTCTTGTCTTTTTCATCGTTATAGGTATAATCCAATTCTAAATTGCTGTATATTTTATTTGCATTTTCACTGATACTGTGCAATTGCGAACTTAATTTATCTGAACCTATTAAATAAATGTAGTTTGGATTGTCGGCATGTTTTTCGTCAACACGCCCGATCATGTCAATATTAAGATCGCAAACGGTATTCTTTAAAGGGAATTCAGGATGTTCCACATAATAAGAAGATCCTAATAATCCTTTTTCTTCTCCGGCAACGGTCATAAATAACATACTTCTGCGTGCACCGTGTCCTTCTTTTTTCGCTTTCGCGAAGGCTTGCGCAAGCTCAATAACAGCAACCGTTCCTGAACCGTCATCATCAGCACCGTTAAAAACAATTTTACCTTCCATTCCAAGATGATCGTAATGAGCGGTAACCACAATTAACTCATCTTTTAGATCTGTTCCTTCAATATATGCCAATACATTTTCCGAACTTGTTTTTTGGATGCTATTTTTTATATTAATAACAACAACTGTTTTTGCCACTAAATTCAATGGTTTTTCGTTTTCTGAAATTTCTTTTTTTATTTTTTCTACTTTTTGTTTTTTCAAAATGTTATTCGCTATTTCTTTTGAAATATAAATAACAGGCATTTCTGTTTTATCAAGATTTAAATCAAGTTTCATGGATGGGGTTTCCAAACGGTGTTTGTTGTCGGCAATATTTTTTTCAATATCTTCCACAACAATCAGAAGCGCTTTAACCCCTTTCTCTCTCGCCTTTTCTGTTTTAAGTCTATAGTAAGTGGTCCATTGCGTTGGCGTTTTTTTTCCTGAAATTAATGATAACGAATCTTTGGAATATGGTTCACCAGCAAGCACCATAACCACTTTGTCTTTCACATCTATTCCTGTGTAGTCATTATATTTTTCATCGTCTATTCCATAACCTAAAAATTGTACTTCTTTTACTTCTATTCGTTGTTCGCTTTGTCCGGAAAAATTATAATAATCTTTATTCCCTTCGTATTTTTTTCCTTTGATAAAAACTTCTGCCGGCGCAGGCATCATTAAATTAAGTGAAAACTGTTGAAAATAAGTGCCGTCTTTATATGGGGGAATTCCTGCTACTTTAAACTGATTAGCGATATATTCAGCAGCCAGTTTTTGTCCTTTCTTTCCTGTTTCCCTTCCTTCATATTCATCAGAAGCCAACACATGTAGGTTTTTGCTCATGTCGGGTGCTGTAATACTTTTGGAATAACGAACAGCCGTCGTATCTTGTTGAGCAAAGAGAGGAGAGTAAATAATAACCGCAAAAACACAGAGATGCAACTTTTTTTTCATTTTATAAAGAGTTGGAATATATTTTTATTTTTTTATCAAAATTTAGCAGCACAGATTTGTATATTCTTTTTTTTATTCGTTATCCGTACCTCAACATCCTTCGCTTATTTTCTTTACTCTGTTTGCATGCCTGCCTCCTTCAAATGATGTGCTTAAAAAAACATCAACACATTTTTTCGCTTCTTCTTCTGAAATATAACGTGCCGGTAGAGTTAAAATATTTGCATTATTATGTAAGCGAGCCAACTCTGCTATTTCGGTCATCCAACATAAAGCGGAACGTATTTCCGTATGTTTATTAGCAGCCATATTAATTCCATTTCCGCTGCCACACATTAATATCCCAAAATCAACCGTTTTGCCTATTACTTCTTTTGCAACTGCATGAGCAAAATCAGGATAATCTGCACGCTCTTCTGAATAACAACCGCAATCTTTTACTTCTATGTTTTTTAATTTTAAATATACTATTAGTTTTTCTTTTAAAAGAAATCCGGCATGATCAGACCCTATTGCTATTTTCATTTTTTAATATTAATTTAATGGACTATCTACTAATAATAAGCTTATTGTGATTGAAAAACTCATCGTTATTAACCACTTTTTAGGCTTATGAACATGTTTGTAAAGTTTATAATTAAAGCCTTGATAATTAAGGCTCTATCTTTATTTTTATTAACATCCGGTTTGTTAAGAAAAATATATTTTGTTAGAAATAAAGGTAAGATTTTTCTTGGATTGTTAAAAGACTCTTTCTCTTGCAAAATTTTTATATATTCAATTACTTTTTTATAAAAACTTAACAGTATTAACAAACATTTTTACAAAACAAATAAACGTATTTTTGTAGAATAGTTATCATATCATAACTAAACTAACAATGTGTTCATAATGATTTATTATTCTATGTATCAACACTTTAGCAAATAATAACTTGTCATTTAAATGTTGTAAGTGAAATAACCAATAGTTTTAGTATAAATTTTTACACTATACTAACAGACTAATAATAACACTATTCTTTTTAAAATATTTTAAATTAAATATAATATATATAATGGTTGATGAATTATTGACAAAAGGTTTTCTGGATATACCCATTGATTTTTCTTTAGATTTGTTCGCTGAAATAAACAAACTAAAAAAAGAGAAAAATGCTATCATTCTTGCCCATTACTACCAGGATGCTGATATACAGGATATTGCTGATTACATTGGCGACAGTCTTGGTTTATCGCAGCAAGCGGCTAAAACAGAGGCTGATATCATTGTGTTTGCAGGCGTTCATTTTATGGCCGAAACAGCCAAAATACTTTCTCCCGGAAAAAAAGTATTGTTACCTGACTTACGCGCAGGTTGTTCTTTAGCGGATTCCTGTCCGGCCGATAAGTTTATAGAATTTAAAGATAAACATCCAGATCATTTGGTTATTTCCTACATCAATTGTTCCGCTGAAATTAAAGCATTGACCGATATTATTTGTACTTCTTCCAATGCTGAAAAAATTGTTGAAAGCTTACCGAAAGAGCAGAAGATAATATTTGCCCCCGATAAAAACTTAGGCGCTTATATAAAGAAAAAAACGGGTAGAGACATGGTTTTATGGGATGGAAGTTGCATGGTGCATGAAATTTTTTCATTGGAAAAAATAGTTAAGCTTAAAAACCAGCATCCGAACGCTAAATTAATAGCACATCCTGAATGCGAAGCTAATTTATTGGAAGTTGCTGATTATATTGGGAGTACAACAGCATTATTAAATTATACAACTAAATCAACAGCTAAAGAATTTATTGTTGCCACAGAAACAGGGATTATCCATCAAATGGAAAAAAATAATCCGGGAAAGACATTTATACCGGCTCCACCTAATAATTCCTGTGCTTGCAATGATTGTCCTCACATGAAATTAAATACGCTTGAAAAGCTATACAATTGTATTAAATACGAACAACCTGAAATTATATTATCTAAAGATCTCTTAGAAAAAGGAAAAAAACCAATTATTAGAATGTTAGAACTTTCTGCTCAGTTTGGATTGTAATAAAAAAAATATAATTTAGCAGTAGGCGATAAATATTTTAAAAAAAATAATTTTTAAAAACAAAAAGAATGTCTGAAACAATAACAAAAACAAATTTTGAAGTAAAAAATATTCTCAAAGAATTGGGAATTTCAGAAAACAACTATGGTGCATCAACCGGATTAAAACATTTTTCTACCAAAGGAAAAAAAATAGATTCATTTTCACCTGTTGATGGACAATTGATAGGAAGCGTAAATGCTGCTACAGCTGAGGATTATGAAAAAGTTATGAAAACCGCGGAAGAAGCATTTAAAGTTTGGCGAATGTTACCTGCGCCAAAACGTGGAGAAGTTGTTCGCCAAATGGGAGATGAGTTGCGTAAACATAAAGAACCACTAGGAAAGTTAGTTTCTTATGAAATGGGAAAAAGTTTGCAGGAAGGTTTAGGTGAAGTGCAGGAAATGATTGATATATGCGATTTTGCCGTTGGCTTATCCCGTCAATTATATGGTTTAACAATGCATAGCGAGCGTCCTATGCACCGCATGTATGAACAGTGGCACCCCTTCGGTGTTATTGGAATTATTTCCGCGTTTAATTTCCCTGTTGCTGTATGGAGCTGGAATGCCATGTTAGCTTGGGTTTGTGGAGATGTTTGTATATGGAAACCAAGTTCAAAAGTTCCTTTATGTGCGATTGCTTGTCAGAATATTATAGCGAATGTTCTTAGAAAAAACAATGTTCCTGAAGGAGTAAGCTGTTTAGTAATTGGAAATGAATCAGGCGATTTGATCAATAATGATAAAAGAATTCCGCTGGTTTCTTTTACAGGATCAACACGAATTGGGCGACACGTTTCAAAAACCGTTGCCGAACGCTTTGGAAATACAATTTTAGAATTGGGAGGCAACAATGCGATTATAGTTTCTGAACACGCTGACCTATCAATGGTTTTAGTTGGCGCCGTTTTTGGCGCAGTCGGAACCGCAGGACAACGTTGTACTTCCACACGTAGATTAATTATTCATGAAAGCGTTTATGATAAAACAATTACTGTTTTGAAAAACGCTTATGGCCAATTGAAAATTGGAAACCCGTTAGATGTAGCTCACCATGTTGGCCCACTGATTGACAAAAACGCGACACAGGATTATTTAAACGCCATTGAGAAAGCGAAAAAAGAAGGAGCTAAAATAATTGTAGAAGGCGGACTATTAAGTGGCGAAGGTTATGAAAGCGGATGTTATGTAAAACCGTGCATCATAGAAGCAAAAAATGATTATCATATTGTGCAGGAAGAAACATTCGCGCCAATACTTTATGTAATGAAATATAAAACGATAGAGGAAGCCATTGCAATGCAAAATGGCGTTCCGCAGGGATTGTCGTCTTCAATTTTTACAAACAACGTGCGCGAAATGGAATTGTTTTTATCACAATCGGGCTCTGATTGTGGAATAGCAAATGTGAATATCGGAACATCCGGCGCTGAAATTGGAGGCGCGTTTGGCGGTGAAAAAGAAACAGGCGGAGGCCGCGAAAGTGGCTCTGATGCTTGGAAAGCATATATGCGCAGACAAACAAATACAATTAATTACGGTACACAATTACCCTTGGCACAAGGAATAAATTTTCATATTTAAAAAATATGTATAGATAAAAAATATAAATGAAAAAAACGCCTTTGTTAAAAAGTGCAACTATTTTTATTGTCTTGATTTTTTCGTATGTTAATAATAGTGTTGCTCAGAATGCTTTAAAACAGGGCATTTGGCATGGTGTGTTACATTTGAACGATACTACAGAGCTGCCGTTTAATTTCGAGGTGAAAAACAAAAAAGAAAAATTAGCTATTGAAATAATGAATGCGGAAGAACGGATTGTTGTGGATGAAATTTTGTTGAAAGGTGATTCTGTACACATTAGAATGCCAATATTTGATTCGGAGTTTCGTTGTAAGCATGTAGGAGATTCGTTGATAGGAAATTGGATCAATCATTCCCGAAAAGATAAAAATATCATCCCCTTTAACGCATCCGTTTCCAAAGGCGCATTTAATGTTAAACCTATAGTATATACTGAAAAAAAAAATCTTTTGATTGGAAGATGGAAATGTGCATTCAGCCCAAAAACAAGCGAAGAATCTTTTGCGATAGGCGTTTTTAAACCCGGCAATACCACCACAAAAGTAGCGGGAACGTTTTTAACAGAAACAGGTGATTATAGGTTTTTAGAAGGAGATATAGATGATGCGACGAGATTCCGGGTATCTTGTTTCGATGGTTCTCATGCGTTTTTATTTACAGGAAATTTTATTTCTCCAGATAGCATAAGCGGTGATTATTATTCCGGCTCTCATTGGCATGAAAAATGGGTTGCCCAACGAAATGAAAAATTCGAATTACGTAACCCTGATTCGCTAACCTATCTGAAACCGGGATTTACAAAAATTGATTTTAATTTTAAAAATTTGGAAGGAAAAAATGTTTCATTGACGGATGAAAAATTCAAAAATAAAGTAGTCATTATTCAGCTGATGGGCTCATGGTGCCCTAATTGCATGGACGAAACAAAATTTTTAACCCCCTTGTATGATAAATATAAATCAAAAGGATTAGAAGTAGTAGGCCTTGCATTTGAAAAAACGGATGATTTGAAAAAGGCTACAACAAATGTTATACGTTTAAAAAATCATTTTCATTCGAACTACGAATTTTTAATTACAGATAAAACAGGTAAAGGCCAAGCATTAGAAGCATTGCCAATGCTAAATGCAGTAATGGCCTTTCCTACTACTATTTACATTGATAAAAAAGGTGAGGTTCGTAAAATTTATACTGGATTTTATGGTCCCGCAACAGGAAATGCCTACACTAAATATGTAGAGCAAACAACACTATTTGTAGAAAAATTATTAGCGGAATAAATTTTATTTATACAGTACGGTTTGGCGTTCACACTTTCTCGACTATGCTCGAAAAGACACTGCGCGTAAGTTATTTCAAGCGAGGTCGAGATAACGGCGGAATAATAAAAAAATATAAACAGTAAACAATGATTCATACATCACAAATCCGTAAAGTTTTTTTAAGCATTTTAATGCTCAACACATTTTTAATTTCCGCTCAACCATTTCCCGGAAAAATAGGAGTTGGATTGGATGGGATCGGAGGCACCGCTTTGGAATTTCCAAATGTAACGTTAACGGCAAGCACTTGGGAAAGTGTTGCTAACAGCGGAACAAATGCGACTATTGATCCACAAGGGTGGGCAACGGAAGATTTTCGTGTTGTGTTTTTTGATCATCGGCCTTTCAATGCATGGAACAATGCGCCCGATGATCCGCAGAAATATGTAGTGGATCTTAGTGGAACGTATACGTTATCCTTTAAAGGGCAAGCTAATCTTACTTCCTGGAGCGATGCGCCGATCGTATTCCAGAATAAAATATATAACTCCACAACAAATAGTACTACAGTAGATATTGTTTTTCCTCCCGGAGGGGGCACAAACCAGGCAACAATCGGTAATTACGGATTTTTTCAAATTAATTTTCTGCAAACAAATTATGCTACAGGAATAGCGGGAGTAAAGGAGATACGTTTGTTGCGCCCCGGATATCAAAATAATAATCCGCAAATTTTCAGAGCAACATATTTGAATGCAATAAGTCCATTTAGCACTATGCGTTTTATGGATTATCTTAGCACTAATAATATTGATGCGGGTTATCCTGCTACACGCACTTGGGCGAATCGTCAGCAATCCAATGCGCCAACTTATAGTAAGGGCGCACCTTGGGAAACTATTATTGCACTTGCCAATTACACCGCACGCGATATGTGGATCAATATTCCTGTTGATGCGGATAGTATGTATGTTGTTCAATTAGCCACATTGATAAAAAACACATTGCGCCCTGAAGTGAAAATTTACATTGAATACAGTAATGAAGTATGGAACGGAGGGTTTACTCAATACAAATATAATTACGACGCGGTCCTGCAATCTCCTCAAGATGCAGATATACGTGCCAGCACAACCTACGATGATCTTCGCAGGGATCGCCGTGTTGCAAGGCACATTGTTAAAATTGGAAAAATATTTGAAAGCGTAATGGGCGTTACACTCGCATCCAGAACAAGGATACGCCCAGTCTTCGCTTACCAAATTGGTGGCTATCTACCTTGGTATACGGATGCGCTAAACTGGATCAATGCACAATACGGTCCTCCGAAAAATTTTATTTATGGAATTGCATCAGCGCCTTATTTTAATGATGGCTCGGCAGGAGCAACCGCAACACCTACACAAGTAGTAGCTGCTATGTCAACTAACAGTGATGGAAACGTAACAAGCATAAAAACACTTGCACAGATTGCCAACCAATGGCAAATAAAACATTTGCAATATGAAGGAGGGCCTGATAATGGCGGAGGCAGCACAATAAATGTTGGCAATAGGATATTGGCGAACCGCACACCAGAAATGAAAACTGCAGTGATACATAATTACAAGGACAATTGGTTTTCCGTCACAGCAAATGGAACAGCACCTGTTGGTACAAATGACCTTGCCAATTATTTTGTGATGAGTGGGGGGGTTAGCCGCTATGGCTGCTGGGGCGCGATAGAAGATTTGAAATATATAAAAAATTCACCAAGCGCTCCCAAATACGATGCATTGTGTACACTCACAGGCATGTGCGGAAATGAGCCAACAGTAGCACTTACAGCTCCTGTGAATAATGCGATCATAATTGTTAATAATAGTGTTACCGTTTCCGCCAATGCATCTGATCCGGATGGAACAGTTAAAAAAGTGGAATTTTTTATCGGCTCAACATTGATTGGTGCAGATAGTGTGGCACCCTACAGTGTCACCTGGACGCCCACACAAATAGGTATATATGCGGTATTGGCAAAATCAATAGACAATGACGGCAAATTTACTTTCGTAGATGCGAATGTAGTGGAGGTGAAAAGTGCCGCTACAGGAACAAATGAAATAACGAATGATCAATCGATTATTATTTATCCGAACCCAGCAAAAAATGAAGTGAATATAAAAGCAAATAATTTAGAGCTTCGTCAAATAGAAATTTACGATATTGCCGGCAGAATAATAAAACAGATAAAAACTTCGGGTACCGAAACAAATATTTCCATTGCTGATATTGACTCTGGTATTTATTTAGTTAAAGTACTTTGTGCTGATGGAGTTACAAAAATCAATAAATTGCTGATTGAAAAATAAAACAATAGAACGCAGATGACGCGGATAAATATGATGATCACAAAAAACACACTTAATAAAGCGTATTTAATCCTAACAAACAGCAATCCAAAAATAAAACAAATCCCATGAAAAAACATTTAAATATACTGGTATCAATAGCCCTGCTGTTGTGTTCATCTAATATGAGCGCACAAAAACTTTCTGTTTCACAACAAAAAAAGGTGGATCAATTATTCAGTAAACAAAAGATTGTTTATTTTTCGTTCATGGTCAACTCTATGCAACAGATAGCAGGTATAGCTAAAATAGTTTCAGTTGACAAAACAAAAGGCGCCACTGTATATGCCCATGCTGATAAAGCACAATTTTCAAAATTTATGGAAGGGAATTATGCATATACTGTTATTCCTCATGCTGCACCCAAAAAGAAAACGACAGCAAAAACCACTAAGGGCAAAACAACTACGAAAACTACAAAGAAGCCAACAACAAAATAAATCAAAGGTGATGAACACAAAGCCAACAAAAAATGAAAAATATAATTTTTGTCTTGATCAGTGCATTAATAATTCAAAATAGTAGCGCCCAGAATCTCTATGTTGATAAAGCTTCTGGTAATAACACCAATAATGGAACCTCTCTTGTTCTCGCCTGGAAAACCATTCAGTATGCGATGACTAAAGCTACAGCAGGAAGCACAATATATATTAAAGGGGGCACTTACTTTGAGAATCTTACTTTAAATGTTTCGGGAACTGCAGGGAACAGTATCACCTTTACCAACTACTCTAATGAAAATGTTTTTATAGATGGTAACAATACTTCCGGAGTTTTACTAAGCATTAATAGTAAAAGCAATATTGTGATTAAGGGCTTGGTATTTCAAAATTGTTTGGGGAATAATTCAGGAGGAATAGTGGTCAATGGCAGTTCAAAGAACTTGAGTTTTAAAAATAATAAGATCCAAAAAATAAATTGGACCGCAAGTTTAGCAACTATCCCGGGAAATTCAGATAACAGTACGCCATTTGTTATTTATGGCGACAACGCCTCCACAGCAATCACTAACATAGCGATTGATAGTAATGAATTGGCAAATAACATAACGGGATACAGCGAAAGCATGTCCCTTGATGGTAATGTAAATGGATTTACTATTACAAACAATTTAGTTCATGATAATGGTAACATCGGTATTCTTGCGGCAGGGAATTACAAAACCAGCAGTAATCCTGCTACAGATCATGCAAGAAACGGAACAATAAAAAATAATACCTGTTACAGAAATACGGCAAGCTATGCTACATCTGCAGGGATATACATAGATGGAGGAAAAAACATACTAGTTGAAAAGAATAAATCGTACGAAAATGGAAATGGTATTGAGATAGGCGCAGAAGAAAACGGAACGACAGATAGTATTACGGTTAAAAATAATTTGATCTTTAATAACCAGGAAGTTGGACTATACGTTGGTGGCTATACTACTTCTACAACAGGTCAGGTTCTAAATTGTATTATCAGGAACAATACTCTTTTTCAAAATAACTCATTAAAAGACGGAACGGGAGAAATAAATATGTCAAAGGCATCGAATTGTGTTTTTGAAAATAATGTATTCTATACAAATAATCAAAATACATTTATGAGTGTGGATAATATTTCACCTCAAACAGGGAATAAATTTAATTATAATTGTTGGTTCACACCTTCTAACAACGCTAATAATATTACCGTAAACTGGAGAAACCAAACCTATAACACATTCGCTTCTTATAAAACAGGAACTTCACTGGAAGCGAATTCCATGTATAATAATCCTGGACTAACCAATGCAGTTTTGCCTGCTCCTGATTTACATTTGTTATCATCGAGCGTATGCATTGATGCAGGAAATTCAGGGACTGTAATTAGTAATGGAGAAACTGATTATGAAGGAAAAGGAAGGGTTATAGGAGTTAAAATTGACATTGGCGCATTTGAGTTTAATGCTCCTTTGGGAATAAATAACTGGCAGTCTTTTCCCGAAAATATAATTCTTTATCCAAACCCTGCAAATGATTTCTTTACAATTGAAAGCGAGTCAATGATAAAAGAAATCATTTTATTTAACTCATTGGGAGAAAAAGTTTATTCAGAAAAGAGCTTTATGCAAAATAAAGTTGACGTTAATGTAAGCTCATTGTCATCGGGTTTTTATTTTCTTAATATTATTAATGAATCAGGTAGTATAATTAAGAAAATAAATATTTTGAAGTAAAACCAGCCTACAAAAACGCTGATAATCAATACTACTATTTCTACTTTTTAGAACTCAAATCTTCCGATTTTTTTTTATACTCTGCGGCTTTTTCGGCATTTCCCATAAACTGATAACTGGCTGCAGCGTTCATATATAGCGTTGCATCAGTTGGAAAAATTTCAATCGCTCTTAAAGAGTATTCAAGGGATTTTGCATATTCACCTTTTATGCCATGAGCAGTAGCAAGCCCTCTTAATGCATCAGCACTTTTAGGATTTATATCAACCGCTTTTTCGAAATACAGAATGGCGTTATTCAGATCATTTTTATTTTGCCCATATATCCTGCCAATTCGTTCGAGTGTGCTCACATCTCTATCATCAAGCTTGTTGAGCATTAAAAAATCATTCAATGCTTCATCATATTTATTTTTCTCAAAATAATAAGAGGCACGATTAAAATAAGGAAGCACAATACGATTATCGCCGGGATAAATATTAATTACATTCGACCATAATGTGAGGTCATTCTTCCAAACTTTAGTTTGTTTTATAGTGATGTAACAAAAAACAACAGAATACACAATGGCAATGCCTAAAAGCAATTTACCGATCTGCTTTTGATTAGTAGCATCAGAAAAAAGAAATTGATAAATAAATTCACCGATAATAAAAAATAATCCGATGTAAGGGATATAGCTGTAGCGGTCAGAAATAATAGCTCTTCCAACAGGAATAAATTGTAAGACTAAAGCAATGGATGCAAAATAAAATCCGATGCCGAATACAAAAATTTTAGCGAATGATTTTTTTTTGATTAATAAATAGATTGCTAGCAGGATGATAGCAAAGCTCATAATCAACGTGAGATATAAAATACTTGGCACAGCAGAAATAACCCAGCCGGAATTAACTAATGGATATGGATATGGATAAAAGGCAGATAAATTTGTTGGAACAAAAAGTTTTATAATATATTCAGAAAATCCATAAGAAGCATGTAATACTTTATTAAAGAATGGAAAAGAAAGAGATTGCGTTGCTCCTCCGGCAGCTTGAATGTGAACAGCATACATCCCGAGAATAATGGAAAATAAAATGAAAGGCAATTTTTCCATTATCATGCGGAGGCTGAATTTTCGGGACATCCAATAATCAAGAAATAATAATACAATGGGAAGGCTCACTGCCATTGCTTTTGACAATACACTGCAAGCAAACAAAAGAAGTGCTAAAACATAAAATCTGATAGCAAGGTTTTTATTTAAATACTGCCAATAAGAGATTAGCGAAAGCAAGTAAAAAAAAGTATACAATACATCTTTTCGTTCAGATATCCATAAAACACTTTCCACATGCATTGGATGAATGCCAAACCACAAGGAAGCCAAACTCGCGACAAAAACTTTTTTATCGCTTAGCAAATAAATAAAAATAAAAACCAACAATGTATTTGTCAAATGCAATAACAAATTGGTAAGAATATATGGAAAAGAAGAAACACCTTCATGATAATTAAGTGCCAGAGAAAGTGTTGTCAAAGGATGATAATTAGCATATAGCCCCGCATCTTCTTTAAAAATTTTAACTATACTGTTAATAGAAAGATTTTTAATCAGATCGTTAGACGTTACATACGCCTGATCATCCCAATATTTCATGAACTCATTATGTAAGGAAGGAATATAACATAACAGAGTAATAATTAAAATTGATAATGAGATTAGCGCCAGTTTGCTAAAGTTAGCCTCAACCCTTAATCCTCTCTCCAAAGGAGAAGGGGCGTTAGGTGAAGTGGGCGTTTTGTTTTGTTTTGTTTTTTTATTGGGTTTCATGGATCAAAAAAAACCTGTGAATCTGTGTATCAAAAAATTAAAAATTCCTGAACCGACCGAAAACACCTAATGGAAGCTTATTTCCTTCCGTTGCTTGTAAATATAATTCACCTACATTCAAATTCTTTCCTGCTTTTTGTTTTAACAAATTTTCGATGATAAGTGCGGAAAACCCAAGTGAGTAAGCATTCAAGATCAAAAAGTGCTCTTTATCATCCAACAAATTTAAAACACCTTTGATCATTTCATTTATATTATCTTCCAGTTTCCATTTTTCACCATTCGGTCCGTGCCCGAAAGCGGGAGGATCAAGAATAATTCCATTGTATTTATTTCCACGTTTTTCTTCACGTTTTACAAATTTCAATGCATCTTCCACTACCCAACGAATATTATTTAACCCGGATAATTCCATATTTTCTTTTGACCAGGTAACAACTTGTTTGATAGAATCAACATGTGTAACATCAGCACCTGCAGCTTTTGCCGCTAACGATGCGCCACCGGTGTAAGCAAATAAATTCAGAACCTTTGGTTGAGGAGTTTTCATTTGTTTAATATTTTCAAATATATAATCCCAGTTACTTGCCTGTTCCGGAAAAATACCAACATGTTTAAAAGAAGTTAATCCCAAACGAAGACAGATTTGAGATTTGAGACTATTCATCTCATGTCTCATATCTGATATCTCATATCTGATTTGCCATTGGTCAGGCATTTGTTTTAATTTTTTCCATTCACCTGATGCACTGGAACGGGGAATAAATTTTATATGCGCACGTTTTTCCCATTCCGAATTACTTAATGTTTTACTCCAAACAGCCTGTGGTTCAGGACGAATGGTAATATATTGCCCAAAGCGTTCCAGCTTTTCGAAATCCCCGACATCAATTAATTCGTAATCTTTAAAATTTTGTGGTGTAAGTAATTGCATCTGCTCAATTTGAAAATGAATTGATTTAAAGATTTGAAAAAGTCTCTGGCAAATGTATTAAATTAATTTTTCGAAAAAAGTGAATTATCTGATCTTCAAATTTTCAAAACCTGTGGTGAGCGAAGTCGAACCATCATCAAATTAAATTATCTTTGCGCTTCAATAAAATCAGGATGGAAAACAAAAAAATTCGATTACGTTTTGCGCCAAGCCCCACAGGCGGTTTACACATGGGAGGAGTACGCACAGCTTTATTTGCTTATTTATTTGCAAAAAAATACAAAGGCGATTTTATTTTACGTATTGAAGATACTGATCAGACACGTTTTGTAGAGGGTGCGGAGGAATATATTATAGAATCTCTTAAATGGTGTGGGATTGAACCGAATGAAGGAGTTGGTTTTGGTGATGGCCCCTATGCACCATATCGTCAGAGTGAAAGAAAAGAGTTAGGTATCTATAAAAAATATGCCGATCAATTAATTTCAAGCGGACATGCTTATTATGCATTTGATACTTCCGAAGAATTGGATGCAATGCGTAAAAGATTAGAAGCAGCTAAAGTATCAGCTCCGCAATATAATTCTGTGTCGCGACAAAACATGCGCAATTCTTTGACCTTATCGGAAGATGAAGTAAAAAAATTGTTGGATGCGGCAACACCTTATGTAGTGCGGTTGAAAGTGCCACGTAATGAAGAAATTCGTTTTCATGATATTATTCGTGGATGGATAGTAGTTAATTCTACACAAGTGGATGATAAAGTATTATTGAAATCAGATGGAATGCCAACCTATCATTTAGCACATATTGTAGATGATATTGAAATGAAAATATCTCATGCAGTACGTGGTGAAGAATGGTTGCCATCGGCGCCCGCGCATATTTTAATTTATCGCTATTTAGGAATGGAAGAAAAAATGCCTTTGTTGGCTCATTTACCCTTGATATTAAAACCGGATGGAAATGGAAAATTATCTAAGCGCGATAAATCTGGATTGCCTATGTTTCCATTAAATTGGCATGACCCACGTGATAAGGCTGATTATGTTGGTTATCGTGAAAGCGGATTCTTTCCGGATGCATTTATCAATATGTTAGCGATGCTTGGTTGGAATCCCGGAACAACACAGGAAATTTTTTCGAAAGAAGAATTGATAGCGACGTTTTCATTTGAACGTGTGCATAAAGCAGGAGCGAAATTTGATCCGGAAAAAACAAAATGGTTTAACCAGCAATATTTACGAATGAAACCGGATTCGGAATTAGCAACTTTGTTTATGCCTACAATAAATGAAAAAGGATTTACTCCTGAAATAAAATTTGTAGAGAAAATTTGTAAGCTGATAAAAGAAAAAGCACATTTTGTAAATGAATTTTGGGAAAGCGGAAAATATTTTTTTATTGCCCCAACAACTTATGATACAGAAGTAATTAAAAAACGTTGGAACGAACAATCTGCAAATTTTATAAAAGAGGTAACCGGAGAAATAAAAAAATTAAACACATTTACTGCCGCTGAAACAGAAGCGCTATTTAAATCAACAGCGGAAAAATTGGGTATTGGTGCTGGACAAGTGATGCAATTGTTTCGTGTTTGTATCACTGGAGTGGGAGGCGGGCCGGCATTATTTGAAATAGTTGAATTATTAGGGAAAGATGAAATAGTGAAGAGGCTGGAGAATGCAAGCAAAAACCTAAATCCCACTCCTTAATCCTTTCCTCTTTAGGGGAAAGGGCTAAACCCAAAATATGCAAATAAAAAAAATAATATAAACACGGATTTACAACACCTCCCTTTTAGGGGAGGTGGGGAGGCACAATGCACAAAATAATAGTGGAAGGAATAAAGCTCTACGCTTATCATGGTTGCTTGAAAGAAGAAGCAAAGATTGGGACGAATTATATCGTTGATGTTACAATAGAAACTGATTTTACGGAAGCCGCAAAAACAGATGACCTAAGTAAAACCATTGATTATGTTTCTATTTTCAACATCGTAAAAAAACAAATGGCAATACGTTCGAAATTAATTGAACAAGTTGGCCAACGAATTATAAATGAATTAAAAAATGAAATGAAAGGATTAAAAAAAGTAAAAGTAAAAGTTACTAAACTTAATCCGCCAATGAATGGCAATGTAGAAAAAGTAAGTATTGTTATTACAGAATAAGTGTATTACCAAGTCAATTCCTCCTTTTCAAAGGAAAAAAGGGAGATTAAATTAAAATGTCAAGCAAAAATTGTTCAAAATGTAACGTTGTTTTTGAATGCAGCAATGAAAAAAGAGGTTGTTGGTGTGAAGATTTGCTTCTAGATATAAAAACATTAAAAACATTGAAAGAGCAATATGACAATTGTTTGTGCCCGCTTTGCTTAAAGGACTATTCAGTTATACAAGAAAAAATAATTGTTGTTTAACGAATTTTTGTATTTTTGCCTCAATTAATAAGGTCCTGTGGCCGAGTGGTTAGGCTCAGCTCTGCAAAAGCTGCTACTGCGGTTCGAATCCGCACGGGACCTCAAACTTAACCCCAATAGTTTATTGCTATTGGGGTTTGCATTTTTATATATGAAATAGCCATGTGCTGTTGCGCACAAACACCGATGAATTTTTCGTAGCATTGTGTACACTAAATAAAAACACAATGAAAAAGACAATT
>JBBSPS010000059.1:0-18530 GCA_038258655.1 Bacteroidia bacterium | reverse complement strand
TTGCATTGTATGAGGCTTTCTATAATAACGTATCGTGCCAAAAGGTTTGTCAATACCAAAAAATAACCTATTTGTACGAGAGAATGCCTGAATGATGTTTTCGTATTTCAATAATTTATCGAGGTATAGCGTGTTGACCCATTTTGAATCAAACCCAGTTAGCATTTGATCCACTACAATTAGTATATCAATTTGTTGCTCAGGACTTTTAGAAATCTGTATGTATGGTTTCTTATGCGCTAACCTGTTGCTAATATCATCTTTAAATTTGCCATGTGATGCTAATGTGAAATTTTGATCATATTTTTCGTTATAATCTTCTATAATTTCAACTAACCCATCTTGTTTGAACTGGACCCCTCCACCATTATCAATATGTGGATCAAAAAGAACGGTGATTTTTAGGTCAGTTTGTTTTTGTTTAAACAGACGGTAATATTCTATTGCTTCTGGGATGCTGTGGGTTGCAAAAATGCCATGGAATTTGCTACCCCTACTGATTGCAACCCAGTTACTAATAATATCCTCTACTATAATGTTTTGATGTACTTTGTTGTGGTACTGAGAGTTTGGTAAATAGTCTTCTATGCCTTTCAGATAATTACCCATATTATCTATTTCCCCTGCCATTTTTATAAGTGCAGGGTTCATGAATTGGTCATATATTTTTTTCTTTTTTGGGTCGGCTAATGCATCTTGCTCATCTTTGGCCTTCGCTTTATCGAGCGCTACTGCTGTCCTGAGTGCTCTATCTTTAAAGGTTGAAATTCTATAAGGATCAAAACCTAATACGTTTTTATCTCGGATACCATCCGCTATACTGTAACGATGTAGTTCATTACCAAATATTGTTGTAGTTGTATTTAATTTTTTCTGATTTTCATCTTGAATAGGAGTACCGGTAAAACCAAAGAACATTGCTGATGAAAATGTATTCTTTATTATTATCAACATATCACCAAATGTTGACCTATGTGCTTCATCTACAATAAATACTGTTCTTTTAGAATTGAGTATTTCAATGTCATGTGCTTTTAATGCGCCTTCCTCCACATTGATATTACTCATTTTTTGAATGGAAGTAACAATAAGAGTGTTTGAGGGGTCATTACTTTTTAGTTTACTGACTAAATCATCAGTGTTTTCGGTGGCTTGAACATCTTCATTGTCACTTGCAAAGCCTTTATATTCTCTCAGAGACTGATTGCCTAATTCAATTCTATCCATTAAGAAAATCACTTTATCTGCATCTTTTGAATTTGCAATGAGTTGTGCCGACTTGAAGCTGGTCATTGTTTTGCCGGAACCTGTTGTATGCCAAACATACCCTCCTAATAAATTGCTTTTTTGCCAACTACTTTTCGAAACTGTGTCTGATATTGCATTTGCTGCAAAATACTGATAGCTACGCATTACTTTTAAAATGCCGTCAGTATTATCTGCTACCGTGTAAAAACCTATTAACTGATGAGCCATTGGGATTGATAATAGTCTAGCAATTATCTCTCTCCAATCATTAATAGGCTCATTATTAAAGTTAGCCCAATGAAAATAATAGTTTTTATTGAAAAGCCCTTCTGGACCAGGGTTCGCGAAGTAAAGTGTCTCATTTGGCTCCATTGCCACAAAAACTTGAATTAATGAGAAAATCCCAGAGAAGATTCCTTCATTTGAATACTTTTCAATTTGATTGTAAGCCTGGCTAACCGGCACTCCATTTTTCTTTAATTCTATATGGATTACTGGCATGCCATTGATCAGAAGCATTAAATCACCACGTCTGTCATTTAAAATTTTTGATTTGCTCTTGTACTTTGGCTGCTGAACTATTTGATACCGACTTTGGCCAGCCGCAATTTCTCTTCTATCATAGATTTTTAAGCTTATTTCTTTACCGAAATGAAGCTTATCTTCTGGATTATCTCTTGTAATTGAAACCGTTTTTCCATTAATAAAACCATTGAGTTTTAGCGGAGTGAGAAGAGCTGTAATTTGCTCCATGATTTGCTCCATTTCACCATCCGTAAGGGGGACTTCATTTAGGCGGTCAATGTCTCGGTTATTTTCGAAAAGAATTTGAGCCCAATTATTTAAAAGCTCTTTTTCGCTGGGATATTTTAAGACTTCTCCTTCCCATCCTTTTTTGGAAAGCTCTTGGATGACTGCATTTTCAAATTCTGCTTCTGAGGTATAGGTCATTTTGGTTAATTGGGTTTTACTTATACAAACATTTTTTCTAGACAGGCTTTTTTGATGTTTTTGAGATTATCTAATTCTGATTTATTCAGTGAGATAAGTTTATCAAGATTCTTGAAATATATACCTATTTTCTGCTGTTCCTCTAAGACGGGTAATGAAACATCAATTTTCATTACTTGAGTTTTAGATATGTTATAACGCGAAATGCCTTGGGCTAAGAATATGATTTTTTTTCTGAAGGTGGTAGAACGAAAGAGATAAGCAAGAAAATAACTATCTATGTCGATTAATGGCCTATATCCAAAGCAAAAGCTATTCAAATAAACATTCTCTGATCGTTCCATCCATACAGATGACATACCAACTTCTTCAGACACTTCTGAAGAAGTTGTAAAAAAAACATCACCAAACTTGACCTGATTTTGATTATTGTCGATTTCAATTGGTTCAGTTAGATTTTTATTAGACACTGAATGAGTAAAAACATTCATATACGTTATATATCGACCTTTTCCATGACCAAAATCATCTTTATTTTTACCTGAAAGCCCTGTATAAGGATTACCGAGATCACCTAAGCTTTTCTCAGTCCAGTTAACATTAAAATTTTGAAAACGAATTTCTGGAACGGATTCTCCAACTTTTGGGAACATTTTTGAAAGCATAGCTTTTTTTAAGATTACCAGCTTATCGTACTTTTTTTGGTGGAGATTGATAAGGTTGTCTAAACTATGAATGAAATTACCAATCTTATCTTGCTCTGCTCTCTCAGGTAAAATGATGGGGGTTGACCTTGCCTGTTCAATAGTATAGTGGGAAATAGTTCCAATATGAGTGATGCTTTTTACATATTTTTTAAATGAATCAGTTGAGAAAAATGAATAAAGAAAATAGCCATTAATTTTATCTGAATTTTTCAACCAAAGTAAATCTGCATCTTTGAAATACAACGGTGCATTAGACTTGATTAAATATGGAATTCCGATAGAGCCACCACCAGTTACCAGTATGTCATTTTTCTCAACTTTTCCTGATTTACTAGAAAGGTCTTCGTACAACTCTAAGGATATGAAAGCCTTATTGTTGTTGGTTCCAATAAATTCAGCCACAACATCACTTGATCTAAAAAATGGAACACCTGAAGTTTTCCATTCGTTTTTATGGACACGGGACGCTGATGAAATCTCTATTTCTGAACCTAATGAAGTTTTTGCCCATGAGTCATTAAATTCTTGGAAACGAAGCACAGGTTTGTTGTTTTTATCATCCATTTTGCTCTCCCTTTAAAAATGATGTAAATTCATTTAGACCTTTCATGTCAAAATTATTTCCAGTAAGCTGATCAATCATAGACACTAGTTCTGTTTCAGTTTCTTTTATTTCTTCCGCTACGTGGGCATAGGTAGTGGCATATTTACCAATTAAGGCCTGTAATTTATTGCTAAGGGCGGTTATAACTTCATCAGGGAGTTTTGCTATTGATACAACCAAAGGACTAATCCATTTTAATTCTAATAATGTATAAACCTGATCAAGATTAAAGGTTTCAATGGTTTGCTTTGTTAGAAGATGCAACTCCTGCTGGTCCTTTTTTATTTGTTTTTTTAGTTCTTTTTCTTCGGTAATAAGTTCGGCAACTTTTAAAATTTTTTCTTCAAAAGATCCTGTTTCAAAACTTCCATTTTTCTTTTCTTCCTTCTGCAATTGTTTGGCCTCCTTACTTACCTCTGCATTTATAAATTTATCTTTACCTGCATTTACCAAATTAGACTCTTTTTCATCTTCTTCTAAAGAATTAAGTATTTCTTCAAACTCCACTAATATTTCTGAATACCTAGATTCTTGTTCTTTTAGCTCCGCTAACTGTTGTTTTAAAAACGTAGCCTGTACCAATTTAAAAGGCATTATTCGTCCTTTCCATCCATCTTGCACTTCTTTATCTTTACCTTTAACCTTTTTCGTGACCATATTCGGTTCTACTTTCGTGGTAGATTCAATACCTTCTGTTTGAATGATCTCGAGATCTACTTGAATAATATCCCATTGGTCATCAAGAATTTGATAAGCTTCGTATCTATCAATAATATCAATTGAAGCTAGGCGCTTAAATAAATTTTCACTTAATATTGATTCTTCTTTCTGAATTTTTACTGTTTTTACATTTGCAATTAATTCTTCTTTTAGGAATTTTTCAAAGTTTTCAAAAGCAATTTCAAATTGCTTTTGAAATTTCCTTACATCCTGATTATGATTAATAGCGATTTTGATGTTATCAACTTTTAATTCAACATATTCGCTAGATGTTTTTGTGAATAATGCATCTTGTAAGGCAGGGAAAGTTTGCCAGTATTGCCCTAATTCATTTAATTCTTTTAAGGGGATACCGCCAAACATTGAAGCATGTATGTCCCAGCTTTCTGATTTTGGAGAGGAGTCCACATACCGAGGTATATTGAGGTTGTATTTATTTTCTCTTATTACTTCTTTACTAACAAGTTTTGCAAATTTTGATGTAGATTTTCTGCTAATGACTGTGTCGGTTATTTTTTTGATATTTGATGCGCTTAGTTTATTGTTTTTACCCACTTTAATAAATTCTCTGGAGGCATCCACGATTAGCACATCAGTGTTTTGTCGTTTCTGTTTAAGTACTAGAATAACAGTAGGAATACTAGTGCCAAAAAAGACATTCGCTGGCAGGCCTATGATGGTATCAATATTATTGTTTTCAATAAGTTTTTTTCGGATCGTACCTTCACTACCGCCACGAAATAAAACACCGTGAGGTAAAATTATGGTCATTATTCCATCCGGTTTTAAATGGAACAAATCATGTAATAGGAATGCGTAGTCTGCTTTTGTTTTAGGAGCTAGGCCAAATCTTGAATAGCGGGGGTCAGTGTCTTTATGGTCATTGTCCCATTTTTGAGAATAGGGAGGATTCGAAACTACAGCATCTACATAGAGAGGGTTGTAAGTATTTTCAGGATCGTTTTCATCGAAATAAGGCCAATCCTGTTCTAAGGTATCAGCATTACGTGTATATATGTTGCTTGGCTTAATACCACGCATGATTAGATTCATCCTAGTAAGGTTGTAGGTATTTTGCTTTAGTTCTTGTGCATAATATTTAATATTGTCTTTGTCATTTAGATAAGGAGCAACGCACTGACCGATATTAATGAGTAAAGAACCTGAGCCACTGGTAGGGTCATAAATTTGTATTTCCTTTCTGTCTTTTACATGATTAGCAATGATTTCTGACATTAATAGAGAGACTTCATTTGGAGTATAGAATTCGCCCGCCTTTTTTCCGGCATTGGCAGCGAACATGCCAATCAAATATTCATAAATGAAACCAAGGACATCATAATCTTGCTTGGCATTCATTGGAATGGCATTTATTAGATGAATAATTCCTCTAGCTGCTTTTGTTTGAGA
The DNA here is from genome assembly GCA_038258655.1 of Bacteroidia bacterium. GTDB lineage: Bacteria > Bacteroidota > Bacteroidia > 2-12-FULL-35-15 > 2-12-FULL-35-15 > 2-12-FULL-35-15. Next base: position 12,890 of record JBBSPS010000059.1, on the reverse strand, counting down.
TGCTGCATTTTCACCTAGTTTACTTAATCCGGTTTCAAGAGTGTTAAAGATTCCTTTAAATAGTTTCTTATGTATGGAACTTATTGATCTGTTAAATGCTGAAAGTGCATCTCTAACATTGGAGATGTCAAAGTCTGTATCCATTTCAATCCATGTTGAAAATAGGTTTTTATAACTTATGAAATAGCCTATAGTTTTTTTAAAATATTCAACAGATTCATTGTCATCTTCTGTAAGTGACCTAATGTCATCCTACGAGAAATCAGCATCTTTAGCTTCTTGTACTAATTTGTCAGAAAGGTATTTGTAAAATATAAAGCCAAGGATATAGTCCTTATACTCATTGGCTTCAATTTTTGACCGCATTTGATTTGCGGATTCCCAGATTTTAGCGGCTAATTGTTGTTTATTCATTTATTCTCTTTTTTTTAAAAAAAATAGGTGTTTGATGAGCCAAATAAGTGATGTTAGATATTAAAATCAATAAATACTACAGCCCTTCAAATATGAAATGACTTTTTCAATTCAGTACAAATTAAATTATAAGATTTAAAAAAATAATGGCTAAGGTAGAAAAATAATAACATCAATTGAATGAATCTTTTAATAGAGATAAGTAATTATAAAATGGCGCTTAGATAGAATGTACTTAAATATCATTTTGTTAATTATCATTTAAATTTACTGGTTTGCTACTTTCAACATCAAAATCCTCTTCTGTTAATTCAGAATGAAGTCTTTTATTCTGTAACAAAGTCAAGATGTCATCAAGTGTTTCTTCGGTTATCACGATTTGTTGATCTTCAAATTGAATATCCCATCCTTTGGAGGTACTTAATTGTTGGAGTCTTTCTAAATAAACTGGGTTTCTGTAGTGACCTAAATTCCTAATAGTAGCTATCTTTCTTAAATACCGTTGATTATTGCCCACCTTATCAGTTAGGATATCCAGGTTTACAAAAATATTGAGGTCACTTAACTCTTGATATAATTCTTCAGCATTATTGATCATTCCTTCCCGAAAGTTTAAACCTCTCTCGAAGTTCTGCTTTGATAGAATAAAAAGGAAATCATTAAAATAAAAAATATCAACCATGTTAGATATGCTAAATACATTTTCTTCCTCTAAGTCTTCAAATCTATTCTCATTGAATAGCAGTGGTATAAGTCCTTTGTTTCTTTTCATTCTCCAGTTTTCGGGAAGGGTTTTGAAGCCTACAACCTGTATTCCTTCAGAATTTCGAAGAATTATCATATAGGCTTTAGACTTTACAAGTTCATCAACATTTTCAATTATATCTACTTCTGGGTTAAGGTCTTCTAAATTGTCAAAAATTCTGTAAAAATCTGTTTCCTCATAGTTTATTACTCTTACCTGATCCGCTTCTGGTTCAGGGCAGTCAAAGGTATATTTTTCAACAGTATTTGAATTGTTTATATGTTTGACAATTATATTTCTTAGTCTGGTTTCTAATGCTTGATCAATTGGAACATATTTAGTTGTGTATTGAGATACTCTATCTCTTTTATATTCTTTGACAACTGCTAAAGTTACATTAGCATTAGATAAGTCTATTTTTTTTAATTTCTGAAGAATTTTAAGTTGTTTAATTGGCATCTTTGGTTTCTTTTTCAGTTACGAAATATAGGAAACGTGTTAAGCTTCTAATATAATAGCGTTCTTTTGGTTTCATTTCATGTTTACTTATTACTACTGTAGATGATAGCTTGCCATCGAATTCAAATTCTAAATCGTATAAATTGTATCCTGCAAGAAGTAAAATTGGATTCATAAATACGGATTTACTTTTTATCGTTAATAAAAGAAGTAGCATAAGGAAAATTGAGAGCGAGATAATATCCTCAACTTTTGAGAGGTCAAATCCAAAAAATGAAACAATGTATGGGATTGTGTAATTGATTAAATCAATTGATCGGTTTTTCACTTCTTTAACAGTAACAGGCATGTTACCTCTCTTTATCGATTTAATTGTAATAAAAAGTAGGATCACACTTAATATTGATAAACCAAGTAAAATTGAAATTCCAATAGGGTGCTCAAACCTGAATGTACGATAAAAATCGAAGTCTTTAACCGCTAAAATCAAGAAGAGTGGAGAATAGGCACTTATGAATAAAAGTATTGCTGTCAGTAGTTTTGGTTTCATTTTGTCTTTTAATATATACTATTCCATGTATTTGAAAATTTCACAAAATTAGACTGTCAGTTAATTTGTATTATTAACCATTACTTTACTATAAAGTACCATTTTTTTTGTTAAACCCTTAACAATATAGGGATATAAGTGGAATACTAATAAAAAAACACTTAGATATGTTAATAGTCAGAATAAGATTTTTTGTTATTTTCATGTTTATTGCTTTGAAACATAAGCTGCTGGTATAAATACTTCACCCTTGATACTTCAATAAAGAAACAGCATCAAAAAAATAATTTTTAGGATAAAAAATCAGAGTAATTTTCTCGATCAAAAATATTTTCCTCTAGTTTACCTAAACACTCCTTCAATATCAAGATCATCATCAATTTGATTAAATTCCTTAATTAAGGAGCATAGATAATTCACCAAGTACTGGATTAAACCTAAATAAAGCTCATCCTTATTTTCTGCATAATAAATCTCCTCGGCTATTGCTCTACCTAGTATAACTTCAAACTCATCTTGGTCTAAGTTAGTATCTAATTCAATCCTCTCCATAATCATTTCCAGGTAATCAGAATTATTTAAGTATAAGTAATATAGAGCAACCTTTTTTCCATTGTTTGCTTCTTCGAATATGGCCTCAAAGTATCTATGTATTTTAATTTCACTATCGACAACATTTGAACCTCCTGAACGAAGATCATCCCATATTTGATTTAGATCGCTATGCACTTCTTTTGAATTGTATGGAAATATGAAAGCTTTCATCAAGTCCTTACAAACTATATCACCATACTGTACTAATGCTAAGTTTATATCATTAGTCACTAGTAACTTATTTTCGAATGTTATCATTATTCTGGTTGATTTAATTAATTGTGTTTTTTATTTAAAAGCTCAATTGTTTCTTTTAAAGCTAATTTCTGTGTGTATTCGTAATCTCCAGAACTCTTAATTTTATGGACTACACTTTGCAGAATTTTCAAATCGGCTGGGTCAATTATAAAGGTGTGACGAATATAACTGGACTCTTTTTTATTGTTTGTTGCTTGCGATTCTTCAATGTAATCAACATTTGATTTAGAAATACTCTCTTTAGTATTGTCCTTTTCAAATATATTAAATTCTCTTTTTTTACGTGTCATTTGTCTGTATTTATTTTAATTCTATAAATTAATTCATTGGTTAGATTTTTATAATCTTCAGCACCATTAGAATCCGGGGCATACTCAAAAATTGATTGTTTTAAACTTGGAGCTTCCTCTAATGCCACATTCCTTCTTATCGAGCTTTTTAGCAATTGTTTTTCATATTTACCGGATAAATGTTCTTTCATGTCTCGGCTAAGATAAGTTTGGTAGTTATGTCTGGTAAAGAATATTCCTAGTAATTTTAAATCCGGATTTAGCCTTTTATTTATTTTTATAATTTCATTTTCTACCTGGATTAAACCATCGAGGCTAAACTGCTGAGCTTCTATCGGTGTAACAACAAAATTTGATGCTACCATAGCATTAATTGAAATTAAGCCAAGTGCCGGAGGACAATCAAAAATAATATATTCAAATTGAGGAATATCAGGGAACGTTGAAACGGCATCGATTAAGTCTTTAATTAAATATTGACCATCGGTCTCTCCCGCAAACTGTTTTTCAAATCTTGCGAAATACTCATTACATGGAATAAGATAAAGATTTTGATTCACTTCATGTAATACATCCTTTAAAGAACATTCCTCTAAAAGAAGAGTAAATATTGTGTTACTTATTGCCTTGTCAATTATAGAATTGGATAAGTTGCCTTGAGGATCTAAATCAATTAATAAAGTTGAATTACCTTCCTTAGAAAGGTAATTTGCAATATTTAGAGCACTTGTAGTTTTTCCTACTCCGCCTTTTCTGTTAATAATACTTATAATATGTGTCATAAATTCTCTTTTTTATTTAAATTCTAAATGTGTTACATGACAGTACAATGTGTGATCGTGTAATGCATTTGTATACTTAGTATGATTGTGTAGTACAATGTAGTTTCTTGTAATACCTAGTGTGAGCATGTATTACAAGAGACTACAGAGTAGTTTGATAAATTTTTTCTAATCGTAACATTCGTTTACTTGTAGCAGGGTGGGAGCTTCTTAATCTTTCAAATAATGACTGTTTATTTGACATCACTAAAATTTTTTTCAAAAAACTGTATAATCCATTTGAATAGCCATTATTTGCAGCAAATTGATCAGCTCTAAATTCTTTTGCTCTCGATAGGCGAGAAGTAAGGAGTAAGAATATAAAGTAAAAAATGCTTAATACCATAGTTAACAGTGTAAAGGGTAAGGCTATTATTGATCGAAGTAGAGGTTGACTCTCAAAAACCTTATTTAATCCGTTGCTTAAGGAAGCAATGATTTGAAAGGGATAGCTAAGAAATATTACAATGGAATTGTAATCTGAATCATTATAAAATATATGGCCAAATTCATGTGCTATAACACCAGATAATTCCATTTCATCAGCTGATCTTATTAAACTAGTTGAAAGTATTACCGCATTGCCTAAAGCCATTGCATTCATGTCTGTTTCATCATCATAAATAAATATGCTTACATCTTGAGAAATGTCGCATTTGGATTTCACATCCGAAATTAACGGTATTACAATTTCGGCTTCCTCTTGAGTGGGCTCCCGGAGGTCCATAAAGAGCAAAGAAAGTTTATTAAATTTTGTAGAAATTAAGGATAAAAAGAAATACCCCGGAAGTATCCAAATTAAAAAGATAGAAATGAAGTCATGAAATGTTGGGAATAATTCTTTAAAGGGTAGAGCTATTAAATTGATTAATAACCATATAGTAAATAGAGGTAATACTGTTATAAATATGAAATTTAGTATTATGAGTATTGTACTTGAAGTTTTCATTTTTTTATTTTTTAATTTTATAAATTATTGATTTGAACCTTCTTGATGATATGTTTATCTTTAATATTGATGTAGCATTCACCCACATTAAGCGTTTTGAGTGTATCTGGATGAACATGAAATTCTCTAGACCTTTTAAAGGAACCTGTTCCATCGATCCCATCACCTCGTAATTGACGAGTAACTTCAATATTTGATTTTGTACCGAAAAACTTGCTGATTTCTTCTGCTGTAATGTTACTGTGTACTCTGTGCGTAATCATTAGATTAGCATTATTGATGATCTACGAACTCCATTCCTTCAGATCTTCAACAGACTGAGTACCGACAATTGTATGTGCTCCAAATTCTCTACCTTGGTTTATTAGGTTTAAAACTTGTGAACCGGCAAATACGCTAAACTCGTCAAAAATAATTAAGACCGGCTTTCTTACTTTTTCAATAGTGGATTTGATGTCATTTATGACAACCTTGCCGATAAAAGATGAAAATTCAGGGAATTTTAATGCTGGTAAAGCAAAATAGGCTACTGCATTAGAATTAATTACTTCTTCCAGATTAATAGCATCTTCATTTGATCCATCTAAGAAGCAACCAAAGTCACTATTTAAGACTAAAGACAAATGACTATACAGACCTTTTAACTCTGATTCTTTAACATTATCAGCAAAATAAACTACTTTGTGAATCAGTTCACTTTTAGAGTTTCTAAGTACCTTTAGAAACTCCTTAATATTTAAAAGTTGTAAAATACTATTGAGAGTTATTTGGCTTTCACTTTCAATTAAGAATCTTAAAACTAATTGAATGTAATCACTACTTACTGTTTTGTAATAGTCGCTTTCCCATTGATCTTTAATGCATATAATCCTATCTTTTACTTCACTAGGAGTTCCTCTTAAGAAATCATAGCCATAATTATTATGACAATTGAATCCATAAAATTTATTGTGAGCTTTACTGTCTAAAAAATTAACTACTGAATCAGATGGTTTACCATCTACATAGATTACAGGATAATTAGCTGTTATAAATTTGGAAACGATATTTTTGATAGTTACCGTTTTTCCAGACCCGGTACTTCCAAAAATTAAGCAAAACTTGGAGAAATCTTTGAAATCGAGATTGAAGTTATTACTGTAACTTTTACCAATATTAACTTCTGTTTTTTCAATTTCTAAATCCTCTTTATTAGAATTAGAAATTATCACTCCTTTTTCATTAGTAAATTTTTGAATTAAATACAGTAGTAATACAATGATTAAAATAATTCCTGCAACTAAAAGTGTATTTTTGTCAATATGGTGAGTAATGTCAATCATGGTTATTCAGATTAATTATTTCCACCATATCTATTTCGGAATATACTCTTTGAATAAATGATATTAAATCATCATTTACATAATAGATAACTTTATCTATACTTAATTCTGTTAAATAATACTTTTTGATATTTTCGATTCTTTGTAGGGACTTTCGTGTTAATTCAATTTCAATAGCAATTTTTCCATTATTGATATCAGTTAATATTAAATCTGGATAATGATCAATCTCCTTATTTTGTCTTAATTCTCGTTCTGTTACAAACTCGGTAATAGTTGAAGTTAATAGATGTTCAATCAAAATATCATTAGAAATTAAATCATGATTCAAACTTGAAATATTTATATCCCTGATTTTATCTATCCCCGTAAATTTTGCCCCCTTTGAAGTACAATAAATAATACCTAGTTTGTTATGAAATATTCTTTCATGTTTTATTAAATCTTCTTTTTTTATTCTATTAATTATTTGATAAGCTCTTACATTCGATACACCTATATATTTTGCTAATTGTTCGATTGTACACTTACCAACTCTATTTATAAATTCTAATATTTTCTGATCTCTTTTTACCATATCTGTAAGTAGTATTCGCACGCGTGTTTCCCCACCGTGACCCCTTGCAGTCCTCCAAGAGTGTAAGGGGTCACGGTGGGGTAGCGCGCGGATTAGATTAAAAATGTTGTTTAATTGCCTCTAATTGGGCTTTTTCTTTTTTTCTAGGCTATAAATGCATTATATAGTGCATTATAGCTACAAAAGGGAAGAAAATAGGAGTGATATTTTTTCTAAGAATGCCAAGATTTAATTTCTTAGTATGATGCAAGCCTTTATTACATTTGCTACAACATGTTATTCCATTTTCGAAATTTGTTTCTCCTCCGTCTTCCCATTCTTTTATATGGTGCACCTCTAAATTTATGTCTGTGGCCATGCAATCACTTTGACTAATTCCACAGTATTGACATTGAAAATTATCTCTTTGGAAAATGAACATCCTTAGTTTAGGAGGAAAGGTTCTTCTTAGATAAGTAGTATTTTTTATTTTTTTAATTTTTTCCCTTTCTTCATTAATTCTTAAAGCTTCTTCCTCCCGCCTTGAATTGAGTAATGATATTATTTCATATTTCAGAGGATCAATTTTTATCCAGATATATTTAACTACAGCTTTATCTTTAGAGTCATCAATACTTACAAACCATTTGAAATTTATTCTTTCATTATGATTTTTTTGAAATTTTTTGTCGTAGCACTTATACAAGCATTTTAATACGATTCTAAAACATTCTTTCTGAATAAGATAAGGATTCTTTATTTGTATGGAATTGTGTAAACTGGTTATATCGGTTAAATTTTTATTTTGCGAATACTTAGCCAATAAATATAATTGATAGTTCCACATATATTGATAGTCCCTTTTCCCAAATCTTTTCCAGAACTTGCTGTTTTCAAATCCAGGAATGCGTTCCTGATTTTGGTAGTAATTTATTACGTCAATGTGTAAATTTTTAAGATATTTAGGGAATCCCATATTTTTTGAATTTTGTGTTAATACTTACTTTACTTACTTCTTACTTTGATATTACTTACTTCCTTAATTGTTTGATTAACAATTATTTAATTGTCAGGAAGTAAGAAATCTATATAATACCCTTTGATTTGATATTTGCCTGTATATTGTTGCACCTTTTCAAACCCAAGTTGATTTAATGATTTTCCAATTCTTATGTGGCTTAATCTATTTGTTATGCCTGACTTAACCTGAAGATAAGATTGTACATCTGTGGCAGTCATAAATTTATCATGACCTTCTTTCGTGCCTGGGACTATATACTGTTGAATTAGCTCTGATTCTGGTGTAGAAATTTGAAATTTCTTATTCCTCATTTCATTTTTAAGAATCTCCTCACCAGTTAGTTCATATTCAAAATTATTTTGAAATAAATGATATGCTTGTTTCCAAACATTATTGATGTTTATCTTTTTCTTGTAACTCCAATCAATTTCATCAATTTCGAAACATAACCATCTAACAGATCCTGTTTCATCATTAAGAAATTCAGCTCTATTGGTGGAACCTATAAATGAAGCTTTTCTATCAATTAGTTGAGGCTTTCTTTCGTAGGGTCTTCTTACTTTAACTCTTTCTTTACTGAATAAGCTTTTGAGGCTGTTTAATTCAATTTTAGACAGTGTAGCTAGTTCATCTAGGTTTATGAATAAATTCTCACACAAGCTGATTAAACTGTCCTTATCGAGAGAGATGTTTTCGGAATAATAATCCTTTAGCTCCGGAGGACATAACCACCTACAAAATGTCGATTTCCCACCATTTTGTCTGGGTTGTACAAAAATTAATGCTTGCTTATTAAACACACCTTCTACTATAGCACAAGCTATTGTCCTTACAAGCATTTTTTTGAATTGAACTTTAAATTCTCCGGGTTCTTTCACCTTTAGGAAGCTACACAGTTCCATTATATAATCAGGTTCATTTGCCGAATCATACTTAGGGAGATTGTAAAAATAATGTAGAAAAGGATTATATTTTTCTACAAAATCAGACCGCAACAGCGCAGTAATATTCATTAAAGAGAACTTAAAATTATTGTGTTGTAATTCTCTGTATATATTATTTTCGTTTATTGCTTGATACGTTTTCATCTCTATTTCTTTAATTTCAATTTCATTTGAGATAATATTATTTCTGAATTGGTATTTTTCACTTAAAAACTCTTCTACCTCAATGAATACAGGTTTCTTTTTACTCATAATTGCTCATTGAATTGTGAATTATTATAATAAGCCTTATATTCATACCTGACTAGAGTATTATAAGGCCACTGCACTTGTAGTGGTTTTTTTATTTGGCATTTCTCAATAATTGCTGATTGCGGCTCAACACCTTTTTCAGTTGCGATTTGTAATACCTTATTTTATTAGTTCCTGGTATCTGTTCGAATGGTATTTTATTTTCTTTCCTCCATTTTATAATGGTCGTTTGACTGATATCTAAATAATCAGCAGCCATTCTTTGATTCATTGGTTTTTCATTTGAATCTTGCTGTTCCTCTGTTATTAGATTTGCCTGGTTAATTGCATTTGATATTAGTTCCTGAAGTTCCGTTTTATCCAAAACCATTAATTTTAAATCTTTCATATTAAATCATTTAAGTTTGTTTCAATGATTCAAATGAAGAGCGTTTTGGATTTAATTGAAATGGGTGTGGGAGAAAAAATTGCAAATATGTTCCTTAGGTATCCTCAAGGCTTAAAAAAAAATAAAATTAATTTGTTGGTGTGGGATTTAAATTGGTATTATTTTTTAGCTATCAGCAATTTGCTTTTATTCATAAGTTAGAATTATGTAAACAACTAGCGTTTTGATTTTACATAATGTAAAGTTTATCATTTCCCCTTTTTAAGCTCTTTGAATTTTTCTATGTCATCAAGATCTTTGGGTCTAGATGAGTTAGTTTTTATTTTCAAAAGTTGATCAAGATGAATAACGGATATTGAAATGTAGTTAAATCAAACTATGTTGGCATTTTGGTAACATTGATCGAATTATGATTAAGAATAATTATTTAATTTTCTTTTCAATATTGGCAATTCTTTGCTCGTGATCAGAAAGCTCATCAGCTATGAAAGACATAAAATTTGTCATTTCATTTTTAAACTCTTTATGCGAATCACGTAACCCTTTAAATCCATCATACAGATCAGAAATTTTCTCGTCTAATTGATTAAGCTTCTTATTTAAACTTTCTCTAGACTTATTAAATTTTTTAATATCCATAAATACTTGTTTTAATTTTTCATGATGAGAGTACCGATTTTTTGCCACGTTAAAAAACTATGACACTATTATTAGACTGAAAGAAAGAAAAAACTTTGTATTATACATTAAAACAGTCTTACCTCTTGTTCTGATTTATCCTAATGCATAAGTGTTCCACAATTTTCTCTTTGTAAAATCTATCTCTAAATGAACTAGACATATTTCTAAGCTCATGGATTACATTTGTAACTTCATAGCGTTCGTATATGTATCCTGCAACCATTTCATAAAGAGCAAACAATACCGGGTTATCATTAAAGGCCTCTTTTTCGGTCCGTAAGTCAAACGCTTTTTCTACAAATTCAATAATTTCAAATTTTTCCATCTTATTTTTAAGTAATGACTTATTCCTTTGGTTTATATAAAAGTAAAAAATTGAAATGTTAATGTAAAGATGTTTTGAAACAAATTGAAAAAGATACGGATTAAGAAAAAGAATGAAAAGTATGGGAGTTGATGACTAATAAAAGAGTGATAAATGGCTCTACTACTCTATAATAAAGGAAGCCACCAACTCCCCAGTCGGTGGCTCATTTCAACCAAAACCTTACAAAGTCATTAACTTATGTAAGATCTTATAAAGATAAACTAATGTATCTAAATTTCCAATACTAATTACAAATAATTAAGAGCCACAACCAAAGCATTCAAAATCTGAATCTTTAGGCTTTTCGGGAAGGGGATCCTCGTAGGAACTAACTTCTCTTTTTAGTCTCCTTATTGCTTCCTGCAGATCCATATCTTCAAGCATACTTCCAGTCAGCTTAGATTCTAATTCTGCAATTTTAGTTTTTATATTTTCAACATTTTTCATTTTCTTCTTCTATATAGCCAAGGCGCAATTGGGACTTTTTGACTCCATAGTCCTATTTTATTGGTTGTTGCTTCGGTTTCTAGTTCTGCAAGTGTTTTAGAGTTGGAATACCGTTTATAATGCTAAGCTAGTCCATTTCCTACCAACTCAACATCAAGGTCTTTATTGCCATCAAAAATAACTTTGGCTATGCTTCTGCCATATTTATCAACCGAACTTACCTGCAACTAGATAATTTTATTATTAATGTTTTCTAAGACAAATTGTTTAGCCTCAAGGCCGTAAGATTGTTTGCTCTTCTAGCAATCTACTTCGCCCAATCTGACTTTAAGTTTTTCTCTTGTTTCACTATGTACAAATGAAACGTATCACCATCTGAAATATAGAGAAAGGTGCCTTGCTGCGAAAGCGCACAACAGGGAAGAAAAATTAAAGCAACAAAAAGTAATGATCTATTTAAAAAGAGCATGGTCAAAATTATAAATTGGTTAATTGCTCAATTTGCAAACTTGAGAAATGATTTAAAAGGGTTGGAATAAAAAAAAGGCAGAAATCATATAATTTGCCAAAACTTAAGATACAGAAAGTTTTTCTCTAGTATCAACTTTCAGGCAGATGAAAGTAATAAGTTACTTAGGAATTGTAACGGTACGAATTTTGGTATTTAAGTTATGAAATATTTTTACAATTAGTAAAAAAGCTGCAACGGTCAGGCCTATTAATAAGCCATACCATATGCCATAAACACCTAATTTATAACTAAAAGCTAAGATGTATCCGACAGGTATTGCAACAATCCAATATGAAAATATCGTGATTAAAGTTGGTATTTTAACATCATGTAAACCTCTTAAAATTCCAAGACCTACAGCTTGTAAACCATCTGAGATTTGAAAAAAACTCGCAATAATTAACAGATTTGATGCAATTTGAATTACATCAACATCCGAAATATAGAGCAATGGCAAAAAATTGTTTGCGGTTATGAATAGAATCGAAAACAGACTCATTATAAATAAGCTTAGAGAAAAGGAAGCGAATGCAGCCATTTTAATACCTCTATAATCTTTATTTCCAAATTCATTCCCGATAATTACAGTTGAAGCAGCGGATAATCCAGTTATTTCCATATAACTTATACCGGCAAGATTAATAGCTATTTGATGTGAGGCTAATGAATTAACATCTATCCATCCTACCATAATATATACAAAACTAAATGCACCAACCTCAAATATGAATTGAAAACCTGATGGGACACCGATATTCAATATTTTTTTTGCCATATTCAGACTCCACTGTTTTTTTTGAGCAAAATATGCGGAATTCCATTTAACTTTGTATAAATATAAATACATTGACAAGGCCATCAAGATACGAGAAATTAAAGTAGCATAACCGGCACCTAATAGACCAAGTCTTGGAAAACCAAGCTCTCCAAAAATTAAAAGATAGTTTAATATAATATTGATTGTATTTCCACTTAGAACAACCAGCATAGTAAATTTAGTATGATATAAAGCCTCACTATACTGTTTAAAAGTTTGGAAGGCCATGAATGGTATAAATGACAAACCTATTAAAAAAAGATAGGGTATCGTCAATCTTACTATGTGGGAAGGCTGATTTAAAAAAAATAGAAGATAACCCGAGATTACTGTAAGTATGAATAAAGATATTCCGAAAAGAATATTTGTTAAAAAACTGGTCCAGTAGATAGTTGATCCTTAATAATAATTTAAACATTTGACAATCAATTGAATACGTCAATAATAAGGTGTTTTTTACTTGCTAAAATGACCGTTTTTTTGTATGTTTAGACATAAAACATG
>JBBSPS010000058.1:0-18757 GCA_038258655.1 Bacteroidia bacterium | reverse complement strand
CTGTGTAAATCTGTGTTATCTGTGATGGTTAATTTACTAATAACTATATTTCCTTCTTCGCCTGATCGTATATATGGCTCCAAAAAATAAAATTAAAAACAATGGAACTAATGTATTGATCAGCTGCCATTTCAATCTTTCAATTTTTATTTTTTTCTTATCAAGTAAACGCAATGTTAATTCGCGTGCACGTACGCTAATTAAACCGGAATCATCACACAAATAATTGATACAATTTAAAATAAAATTTTTATTGCCATACGTTTGATTCGTGTATCGATCAAATCCTAAAGGCAAGGCTTTATTAGAAGAATGTTGAACATCATTGCGAATAATATCGCCGTCGGAGATAACAATCATTTTTGTTTTTATGCCATTCGCCTTATACCCGATTGCACTATCGGCAGCAATTTTAGGAGGGACCCTGTTCTTGTATAATGATTCAAATTCGCCTTCTAATAATACAGCTACAGGCTGGTAGGAATCCCTGAATTGTGTTTCGTCCGGTCGCACACTCACCATGCGCAGAGCCACACGTAGCGGTGCAATTATGGTTTTAGAATATTTTGATGATTGAAGAAGAATAGTTTTAGTAATCCCTTTTGAAGCAACCGTATCAATACTTGCGGCGTAATCCAGTTTTATAACATCTAAATTTTTAACGATTGGATGATTGCTTGTTGGCATTATCAATGGAGAAAATAACCAAGGCATTAGTTCAAACTTTGGTTGCTGTCCTCTGAACGCTTTGTTTACAGGTATTGCTGATGATTGCAAGTCGAGTATCATATTTGGATTAATACGTACACCATATCTAAAGAGCATATCCTCCAATTTCAGATCATAAGGCAGCGCCATTGTGTATCCAGTTTTACTAAGGCTATCAATACTGGTGTATAAGGGGTCAATTGCCCACAAAATTTTGCCACCTTTCATTACAAACTGGTCGATGATGAATTTATCTTTTTCGGAAAAAGAAGAATCAGGTTTGGCAATTACAATGACTTTAAATCTATCCAATGCATTTAGCTTCTCATTTATCTTTACTCGTTTTATTACATAAAATTCTCCCAGTGCGTCGGTAATATCTTTTACAGAAAGCGTATCCAATTCGTCATGTCCCTCAATAAAGCCAATTTCAGGACGTATGGCGGTGCTCAGGTTACGAATGCAACTTGCAAATTCGTATTCCAATGCCTGGATGGAATTATTTAGTTGTCCTTCGGATGATTGACCTAATTGCGTTTTTAATAATTGCCAAGGCACTTCATGGCCATTGTATGTTACAATAGCTCCCGGCCATAAAACCTGTTGCGATGTTCCATTATCCGCTTTTACTTCCAGGTTGGTGGGCTGAAGCCCTTTGTTATAAAGCTGCTTGTAAACTTCATTCTGTTGTGTTTGATCCTGATTTTGGGATGGATCGATAAATTCGTATTCGATATTGTTATCTGAATAAGCACGAAATTCATCCAGCATTTCTTTTGTTTCATTTCGTAAACGTTTGAAACCTGCCGGAAATTCTCCTTCGAGATAAACTTTTACATATACTACATCATTTAATTTCCCTATTAATTTTTTTGTAGCATCGGAAAGTGTATATCGTTTTTCTGTGGTAAGGTCAAAGCGATGAAAAACAAACGAACCCACAAAATTCAGTAGCATCAAAATAATGATAGCCAAACTCAATGCGGTAAGATCTCGTTTTTTATTACTCTTTTTAGTCATTCGTAAAAATTTGTTATTCGTAGATTCGTAAAGATTCGTTTTTAGTAGTTACCATTTCCTGCTTTCCAGCACAGTGCGTGTACCCAAAATAAAAATAGCGATCAGGCTTATAAAATAAATTATATCACGTGTATCAATTACACCACGGCTCATGGATATATAATGTTGGTTGATCCCTAACGCCAGAATGATGTTATCGATCTTTCCAAAAAATGCGAACGAACTAATAAAATCAAAACCTGTGTAGAGGAAAAAACAAAGGAATAAGGCCAGAATAAAAGACACTACCTGGTTGTCGGTAATAGCTGAAGCAAAAATACCGATGGCAACAAAAGCTGCTCCGAGAAAAAGAAGACCGATATAAGAACCCCACATCCCTCCGGTATCAATGTTTCCAACAGGATTGCCTAATTTATGAACCGAATAATAATAGATCAATGTGGGTAGTAAAGAAAATAATACCAGCACAAATCCTGCAAAGTATTTCGCTAAAATTATTTGAAGGTCGGTAAGCGGACGGGTAAGCAACAATTCAATGGTACCGGCTTTTTTTTCATCTGCGAATGAGCGCATGGTGATGGCAGGGATCAAAAATAAAAACACCCAGGGAGCAATAATAAACAGCGGATCAATATTCGCATAACCGTTATCCAGAACATTGGAATCGGTTTGTAATACCCACATAAATAAGCCAATCACTAATAAAAAAACGGTAATAGTAATATAGCCGATCAGTGAACTTAAAAAACTGCGTATTTCCTTTTTTAATAATGTGAACATAAATCGGATGCTAAAATACTATTTAAACGGCAATGGTGGGATGTTTTTTGTTTTACGAAAATACGAATTAATTGCCTTAAGATATTGATTTTATTATAAATTTGTTGTCCTGTAACAAAATATAATGCCACAAAGACTCGAAGACATAAAGTATCACAAAGAAAATTTTTCATCATTTTGTGAACCTTAGAATTTTTGTGTCTTAGTGGCAAATATTAATCAAATGCTGTTAAGTAAAAATGAGAGTTTTAAAATTTGGCGGGACATCCGTTGGTTCAGCAGAACGTATGCAGGCACTTGTTCATTTAATCAATGACAATGTACCTAAAATTGTAGTATTATCCGCCATGAGCGGGACTACCAACAATTTGGTAGAAATATCAGCTGCTTTACATTTAAAAGAAAATGATAAAGCAAAACTACTAATCGATGTATTGGAGAATAAATACAATGATGTGATCAAACAATTATATAAAACGTCAACCGCTTTAAATAAGGGGCAAGAGTTGATCGATTCGCATTTTAGTTTTTTACGTTCATTCACAATGAATGAATTTACAGAGAATGAAGAACGTGCGATACTTGCTCAAGGCGAATTGCTTTCAACTGCTATGTTTCATTATTATCTGGAAGATATCGGTGTTAATTCGGTATTGCTTCCGGCGCTTAATTTTATGCGTATTGATGAGAATGAAGAGCCTGATATGAAATACATTGAAGCTCACATACAACCTGAGCTTGCAAAATATTCCAAAGCCAAATTATTTATTACACAAGGATATATTTGCCGTAACGCGTTTGGTGAGATCGATAATTTAAAACGCGGTGGAAGTGATTATACAGCCACTATTATTGGCGCAGCTATAAAATCAGATGAGATACAGATTTGGACCGATATTGATGGGATGCACAATAATGATCCACGCATTGTAGATAAAACACATCCCATCGCTGAATTATCTTTTGATGAAGCAGCAGAGTTAGCTTATTTCGGGGCAAAAATCTTGCATCCAACATGCATCCTTCCTGCAAAAAATAGAAATATTCCTGTTCGTTTGCTTAACACGATGCAGCCCGAAGCAAAAGGCACTGTTATTACATCCAGATATAGCGGTGATAGTATAAAAGCTGTTGCCGCGAAAGATGGTATCACAGTCATTAATATTAAATCAGCCCGAATGTTGCTGGCTTATGGTTTTTTACGTTCTGTATTTGAAATATTTGAACGTTACAAAACCTCAATTGATATGATAACAACTTCAGAAGTTGCGGTTTCATTGACGATCGACAATGTAAAAAACCTTGATACTATTGTAAAAGAATTAAAAGAGTTTTGTACTGTGAAAGTGGATACTGATCTTACCATTGTATGTGTAGTAGGGAATTTTGGCGCTGAAAAAGAAGGCTATGCATTCCGAATTTTAGATGCGCTGAAACACATTCCTATCCGTATGATCTCTTATGGTGGAAGCGAAAACAATGTTTCGGTGCTGGTTGATACAAAACTAAAAAAAGATGCGTTGATAGAATTGAATAAAGGTTTGTTTTAAAGCCTCACCCCTTTATCCTCTCTCCAAAAGAGAGGGGGGGGTGGTGTAAAAATAGCATCCTAAGTTTAATATTGGAAAGAAATTAAATAAATAATTACGTAACACACAGCCTCTCCCCTTTGGGGAGAGATAAAGAGAGGGGCAAATGTTTTCAGAAACTACCATAAATAAATTCGCAACTATTCCAACTCCTTTCTATTATTATGATGTGGATGTGTTAAAACAAACACTTCAAAAAATAAAAGAGGAAAGTGAGAAGTATGGTTTTGTTGTACATTATGCGACTAAAGCAAACGCAAATAATAAAATTTTAGATGTTATCAAATCGTATGGCCTTGGCGCAGATTGTGTAAGCGGAAATGAAATAAAAAAAGCCATTGAATGTGGATTTGATCCTAAGCATATTGTATTTGCAGGTGTTGGAAAAAGTGATACTGAAATTAATATTGCGTTAGACAATAACATTTTTTGTTTCAATTGTGAAAGTTTACAAGAGTTGGAAGTGTTAAATGAATTAGCGCTTGCAAAAAACAAAACAGCTCAAATCGCTTTGCGGATAAACCCGAATGTAAACGCGAATACGCATAAATACATCACTACCGGTTTAGAAGAAAATAAGTTCGGGATCAATTTGTGGGAATTAGAACAAGTGATCGACCTGTTAAAACGATCAACAAATTTGAAATTGATAGGAATTCATTTTCATATAGGTTCACAAATAACGGATATTGGTTCATTCAAAACATTGTGTATGCGTGTGAATGATATTCAATCCTGGTTTGTGAGCCACAAAATAATACTTGAGAATATTAATGTTGGAGGTGGTTGGGGCGTTGATTATCATGAGCCGGATAAAAACCGCTTCATTGATTTCGCAGCATACTTTAAATTATACAATGATTTTTTAGAATTACGTCCCAACCAAAAAGTACATTTCGAATTGGGGAGATGTGTTGTTGCTCAATGTGGAACTCTTATTTCAAAAGTACTGTATATTAAAAAAGGAGTGAACACTAATTTTGCTATTTTGGATGCGGGTATGACAGAATTGATGCGCCCTGCTTTGTACCAGGCCTATCATAAGATCGAAAATCTTTCTAAAAATTCGACAATCGGTAATCAACAATCGTCAATTTTAAAATATGATGTAGTTGGACCGATCTGCGAAAGTTCTGATTGTTTTCAAAAAGCGGTGGACCTACCTGAAACATTTCGTGGTGACCTTATTGCGTTGCGAACAGCAGGCGCTTATGGTGAAGTAATGTCATCAGCATATAATTTACGTGATAGAGTAAAAGCCGTTTATTCGGATGAGTTGTAGAAATCTTTTAAATAAATATGAAGCTATAGTCCGCTTCCCAACTACGTTCGAAGTGACCCGAACGCTGTCATTTCGAGTCCCGCATGTGCGGGAAGAAAGTGTGAAAGCTGACATCTAATTTAACATATTTATAAATTTTATAAAAAACAAAATCATGAGCTTTGAACTAAATCAAACAAGCAGCACAACAAAAATGAAAATTAACCATACTGTAACCGATCGTTTTTTGAAGTACGTAAAAATTGATACTCAAAGTGATCCGACTTCCCCAACTTGTCCTTCTACAGAAAAACAAAAAGACTTGGGACGTTTATTGGTGCAAGAACTTTTAGAAATTGGTGTTGCTGATGCACACATGGATGACAATGGTTATGTATATGGAACAGTGCCAAGTACTACTACAAAAAAAGTTCCAGTAATTTGTTTTTGTTCTCACATGGATACATCTCCTGATTGCTCCGGCAAAGGTGTAAATCCGCAGATAGTAAAAAAATATGATGGGAAAGATATTACGCTTATCAATGATAAAACGCAAATAATAAAAGTAAGCGAACATCCATCGTTATTAAAACAGGTTGGTAATGATATTATCACTACTGATGGAACTACATTGCTTGGCGCGGATAACAAAGCGGGACTTGCCGAGATCATGGATGCGGTAAATCATTTGATAAAACATCCTGAAATAAAGCACGGTATAATAAAAATTTTATTTACACCTGATGAAGAAATTGGCCGTGGTGTGGATAAGGTAGATATGAAAAAATTGGGCGCTGATTACGGCTATACCATTGATGGGGATGAGTTAGGACATATAGAAAATGAAACATTTTCTGCGGATGGAGCTACCATTACAATTAATGGTGTAAGTACACATCCGGGGTTCGCTAAAAATAAAATGGAAAGCGCCATTAAAATTGCAAGTGAAATAATTTCGGCATTACCAAAAGATAAATTAAGCCCGGAAACAACAGAAGGCAAACAAGGATTTATTCATCCTGTAAGTATCTCAGGAGGTATTGAAAAAATGGTGCTTCAATTTATTATTCGTGATTTTGAAGATGGGAATTTAAAAAAGCATGAGGATGTTTTGAAAAATATAACAGAGACCATCGTAAAAAAATATCCTCTTTCCTCTTATGAATTTGTAGTAAAAGAACAATACCGTAATATGAAACACGTGTTGGCAAAAACACCTTTCATTGTCGACAATGCTTTGGAAGCCATTCGCAGAGCAGGAATAGAGCCTTTATTATCAAGCATACGTGGAGGAACGGATGGTTCGCGTTTATCGTATATGGGATTACCTTGTCCGAATATTTTTGCTGGCGAACATGCATTTCACTCAAAACATGAATGGATTTCTATTCAGGATATGCAAAAAGCGGTTGCTACAATCGTAAATTTAGCAATGGTTTGGGAAGAGCGGAGTTAGTAATTTGTTTATTTAATATCTTTCTCAGAAAATTATTTATGGAATTTATGTTTTGATGCATCTGATTAAAAAACATCAATCATGGATACATCCAACTTAATTAAAATTAGAATTCCAAAACCTTGTCATGAGGACTGGAATAAAATGACACCCAATGAACAAGGTTCGTTTTGTTCTAAATGTTGTAAAACAGTAATTGATTTTACAAACAGATCAATGGAAGAAATTAAAAACACTTTATTGGAACATGGAAATAAAAAAGTCTGCGGACGTTTTATGAGCGAACAACTTGTCGAAGTTCCAAAATCAAAACCAAATTTTAATTTTACATTTCCATTATATAAATTACCCTCCACCATTTCATATAAAAGAGCATTTGCGATCGCATTATTTATTGCATTTTATGCGACCCTTTTTAGTTGTGATGCACAACAAGGTAAACCAGTTGGAGAAATAGTAATTGGCAAAACTGCAAAACCTGCTTCTGAACTAATTGATACGACAAAAAAATCAACGGAAATATTAGGAGATACTATTTTAAAGAAACAGCCTCAACCTATTATGGGTGGTGCAAGATATTGTGAACCTGTAAAAGGTGATGTAGCTGTGGAGCCTGTAAAAGCTACAATAATAGCATCCGATACTACTAAAACAGAAGTGAAAATAAAAGGTAAAAAAAAGGTAAAAAAAGAAAGTAAACCGAAAGAGATGAAAATATATGTGGGACACGACCCCGGATAACAATAACATTGCCTGTATTTACAGGCAATGTTATTTGTTATGAACTTAACATCACAAACGTAACCCGATCGACCACCTATAACCAAGGTAATAGCCGAAATAACCCAAAATAGAATTTTTAAAACTATAAATGAAACAGACCCACTAAAGACTGTAAAACAAAAAGCGCCCCAATTTCTTGGAGCGCTCCCTAAAAACCATGGCGTGATTTTTAGAATTTTATTTCACATTTCTGCGGAATAAAATATTATTCAGACTTTTTTGACTTTTTTTCTGTCTCTTCCATATCTGCTTTCAGATTTGAAAGAACATCCATATCGCCAAGTGTTGTTTTTTCAACACTGTCTTTTACTTTTTTAACAGCTTTTTTTGCTTCTGATTGTTCTGCTTTTTTACCTTCTGCAACAACAGCTCTTTCACCAGCAGCAACCTCTTCATTTATTTTACTGTGAGAAACAATGATCTTTTTACCCTCTTTGTTAAACTCCAATACTTTAAAATCCAACACTTCTTCCGCTTTCGCAGATGATCCATCAGGTTTGATCAAGTGACGGGTTGGGGCAAATGCTTCAACACCATAAGGCATTGATACGATAGCGCCTTTTTCCATTACATTGATAATTGTACCTTGATGTACGGAATCAACAGTAAAAATAGTTTCAAACACATCCCATGGATTTTCTTCCAATTGTTTGTGCCCTAAACTCAATCTGCGGTTCTCACCATCAATTTCTAAAACTACCACATCAATTTTGTCGCCAATTTTAGTAAACTCCGATGGGTGTTTGATTTTTTTAGACCATGATAAATCTGAAATATGGATCAATCCATCAACACCTTCTTCTAATTCAACAAAAATACCAAAGTTGGTAAAATTGCGAACAGTTGCTGCATGTTTGCTGCCTTTAGTGTATTTATCCAATACTACTGACCAAGGATCAGGCATTAATTGCTTAATACCAAGGCTCATTTTGCGTTCTTCACGATCCAATGTTAATACAACCGCTTCTACTTCATCACCTACTTTTAAGAAATCGTGTGCTGTACGTAAATGTTGACTCCAGCTCATTTCTGATACGTGGATCAACCCTTCTACACCAGGGGCAATCTCAACAAAAGCGCCGTAATCAGCGATCACCATCACTTTACCTTTTATTTTATCGCCAATAGCAAGATCAGTTTTCAAACCATCCCAAGGATGTGCTGAAAGCTGTTTTAAGCCCAATGCGATGCGTTTTTTCTCATTATCAAAATCCAAAATAACCACATTGATCTTTTGATCCAGTTTAACGATCTCTTCAGGATGATTGATACGTCCCCAAGATAAATCAGTGATGTGAATAAGCCCATCAACACCCCCAAGATCAATAAATACACCATAAGAAGTGATGTTTTTAACAGTACCTTCAAGTACCTGCCCTTTCTCCAATTTAGAGATGATCTCTTTTTTCTGTTGTTCTAATTCAGCTTCAATAAGTGCTTTATGTGATACTACAACGTTTTTGAATTCATTGTTGATCTTCACCACTTTAAATTCCATTGTTTTACCCACATACACATCGTAATCACGGATTGGTTTCACATCAATTTGTGAGCCCGGTAAAAACGCTTCAATACCAAATACATCAGCGATCAAACCACCTTTTGTACGACATTTTACGTATCCTTTGATGATCTCATCATTAGCAAGCGCTTGGTTAACGCGTTCCCACGATTTCATGGCACGGGCTGTTTTGTGAGAAAGTATCAGCTGGCCACTTTTATCTTCTTGGCTCTCTACGTAAACTTCAACAGTATCACCAATTTTTAGATCAGGATTGTAACGAAATTCTGTTAATTGAACTACACCGTCTGATTTGTAGCCGATATTCACTACTACTTCTTTATTATTTTTTGAAACTACTTTACCGTCAATAATTTCATTAGCAGCAACTGATTTTAAGGTTTTTTCATAGATTGAATCCAACTGATCACGTTCTTCTTGCGAATAACCCTCACCTTTTTTTCCAACTGCGTTCCAGTCGAATGCTTCTAGCTCTACAGGAGCTGTTATTGTTTCTGTCATTGTGTTTTGTTTGTATTCAATTACTATTATTTTTGAAAAAAGTAATTGAAGAGATTAATAGTATGTTGAATTATCACCCTCTATTTTTTAGGGGATACAAATATACAAAATATTCTGAAGCCCCAAATGATATTTTTATTCCTTTTGCGTATTTTTTTTACCTAAATATTTTACACTAAAATATTATAAAATATTGATTTTCAATCATTTGTAAAATTATATGTCTTTAAAATAATTAAGATTTACCACTCTTTCTTTACGACGCTGAAAGTTTATCTACCTTTATAATGTCTTTAAAGATCGTTACACATTTATGAAGAATATTTACCCATTGTTACTATTTCTTTCATTATTAATCATTACAAAGGTAAATGCATTTAATAAAAAAGAGAAAGGCCATACCACATTAAATAAAACACACAAGCAGTAAAAGGGCTTTGATTTAAATACACGCATTATTGGCTTTGGAATAGGTTTTGGCGGTGGTGATAAGTATTTTAATTGAGTTACGTATATTAATGCATAAAAAAATATTAATGAAATCATTACTGCCAAATCAAAGAATATTTAACAATATTAAAAAATAGTTTTTTACTTTTGTAAAATCATTTACTAAATTCAAAAAGATCATGAAAACAAATTATTTAATTCTTTTTCTTCTCTTAATATGCTTTATTTTACCGGATGTTAACGCGAATACTTT
Source organism: Bacteroidia bacterium (assembly GCA_038258655.1). Classification (GTDB taxonomy): domain Bacteria; phylum Bacteroidota; class Bacteroidia; order 2-12-FULL-35-15; family 2-12-FULL-35-15; genus 2-12-FULL-35-15. The sequence goes on along the minus strand of JBBSPS010000058.1, from coordinate 8,434 downwards.
CCATAAAAAAGGGAAAAAGCCCATTCTGCATTTTCAAAAAGCTTTAATAGAATCTGAAAGTCAAACAGGGTGTTTTGATGAAAACACACATATTTTTAACCTGGGAATAGGTTTTGGAGGTGGCGAGTATTACAAAGGCGCTACCGGTTCCGCATACACATACGCTAGAAGCCCTGCTATCAGCTTAACATATGAGCAAGCATGGAAACCAAAATTGGGCCCCGGTTACTTAGGTATAGGAGCGTATTTGGGTTATGAGCATGCTCGTTATCGTTATGACTATTATTACAATAACTATTATAATAATGGCATTTATTATAACGGTACGGATTATTATTATGAACATAATTGGAACCACATTATGATCGCTGCAAGAGCTGCGTATCATTGGGATGTATTAAACAGTGATAAAGCCGAAGTATATGCAGGTACCACAATTGGAATGCGTATTCAAACTTATTCCTACTCTTCTAATGATCCCTCTCCTAATAGAAATAACAACAGGCTTAATGAAAATTCTGTTTATCCGGCAGCCTCATTATTTATTGGAGCCCGCTGGTATTTTGTTCCTAAGGTTGCTTTGTTTGGTGAGGCCGGTTATGGTATTTCTTATTTAACAGGTGGTATTAGTTTTAAGTTTTAGATAAAAAAAATGCCAATTACCTTTTAACGTACAAAAATAATTTGATTATCAACTCCTAAATTTCTGCAAAATATTAGCCGGATAGTTTGAATTGTTATTTTTTTGTAATAGCAGGACTCTCATTCGCACATGCCGCCATGCTTGTGTTCCTTTAACAAACACTTCGACTCCGTCTATTAAGAGGAGTCGATTTTTTTTATAACTTTGTTCAAAAAATTAATATAAAATCTAAAAAAAACATACACCATGTCATTAGTAGGAAAAAAAGCGCCATCATTTAAAGCGCAAGCAGTCATTAACGGAGGAACAATCGTACCTGATTTTTCTCTTGATCAATATGTAGGTAAAAAAGATGTAATTTTCTTTTTCTACCCAAAAGATTTCACGTTTGTTTGTCCAACTGAATTACACGCATTCCAGGAAAAATTAGCTGAATTTGAAAAACGTAATGTCGCTGTTGTAGCTTGTTCTACAGATACGGAACAATCACATTGGGGTTGGCTGCAAATGCCAAAAGCACAAGGTGGGATTCAAGGAGTAAAATATCCTATTGTTGCTGATACAACAAAAACAATTTCCATGAATTTTGATGTGTTATCAGGAGATTACGATGTGGATGAAAATAACGCATTGGTTGCAACCGGCCCAATGATCGCTTTCCGCGGATTGTTTTTAATTGATAAAAAAGGCGTAATACGTCATTTATTAATTAATGATCTTCCATTAGGACGCAATGTGGATGAAGCACTACGAATGATAGATGCTTTACAATTTAACGAAGAAAACGGCGAAGTTTGTCCGGCAAACTGGCACAAGGGTGACACTGCAATGAAGGCAACCCATGAAGGTGTTTCGAGTTATTTAGCAAAAAATTAGACAACTTATTTTTATAAAAACACCCAATCAAAAGTTGGGTGTTTTTTTTATGATGCAACTAATTCGAAGGAATTTTCCATGGCTTCTTGGATATTTTCCACCAACATATCTCCATCAAGAGCTAACTCTTTAAGTGTTACATGTCTTAATTGTCTTACCAATGATGGATCGTAAGGTGTTTTTACTTTGATATAGTTATCTGTAAACCCGTGCATGAACCCTTCTTTGTTATCTGTTTCAAATAATACAATGCGTGTTTGACCTAAATGTTGTTCATAGAAATGACGCAATTTTTTTGCTGAAAGTATTCGCAACATTTTATTGCGTTTTTTACGAACAGCAACAGGAATAGCACCTTTCAACTGAACAGCATCTGTATTATCGCGCTCAGAATAAGTGAATACATGCAAATAAGAAATATCTAACTGGTTAAGAAAATTATAGGTTTCTAAAAAATCTTCTTCTGTTTCACCAGGGAAACCAACTATCACATCCACACCAATGCAACAATGCGCCATCGCAGTTTTTATAGTTGTAACGCGGTCGGAATACAATTCACGCAAATAACGCCTACGCATTGCTTTTAACAACTTATTGCTACCCGATTGTAAAGGGATATGAAAATGTGGAACAAATAGTTTGGATTGTGCAACATACTCAATTATTTCATCTTTCAATAAATTTGGTTCAATGGAAGAAATCCGGAAACGCTTAATATCTTTCACTTTATCAAGCTCCTGTAAGAGATCAAAAAAAGTTACTTGTTTCTCTTCTCTTTTTTTACCAAAATCACCAAGATTAACTCCTGTCAAAACAATTTCTTTTACATTTTGTGAAGCGATGTTACGCACGTTCTTCAAAACATTTTCAATACTATCACTTCGGCTGCTACCACGTGCTAAGGGAATGGTGCAAAATGAACAATTATAATCACAACCATCCTGAACTTTTAAGAATGCACGGGTACGGTTATCGCCCAAAGAATAACTATCAACAAAAAAATTAGCTTCTCCAATTTCACAACTATAAACTTCCGCTTTTGATTTTTTACTCAGATCGTTTATGTAATTTAGTAATTTGAATTTTTCGGAAGCGCCTAACACCAAATCAACACCTTCAATATTTGCGATCTCTTCTGGTTTTAGTTGTGCATAACAGCCAACAACAACGATATACGCATCGGGAGATATGCTAAGTGTCGATTTCACTATCTGCTTGCATTCCTTATCAGCATTGGCTGTAACCGAGCACGTATTAATAACATATATATCTGAAGGTTCTTTAAAATCAACCTTTTGATATCCTTGCTTTTCAAATAAACGGGCAATGGCGCTTGTTTCAGAAAAATTAAGTTTACAACCAAGTGTATGAAATGCTACTTTTTTCATCTTGCGAATTACAAATTTATACGAATGTACAAATTAACTGCCCCCACCCACTGATGAATTTATAAGAATTTGATGGGCTTAGTGTGCTGGTGCTTTGGTGGCAAAAGAATTTTAGCCACAAAAACACCCATGTACCAAATTTTTACCAACTGTTTAAAACATGCTTATTCAATATAATCTCATGCTTTATAACAAATTTTAACACTTTTTGATACGCAAAAATCCATTATATTTGTCGCTATTGTCAAAAGCATATCAACAGACCGAAATACATTGGTATGCAATAAAATCAATAAATTAAAGTTATTTTAGGATTGAAAAAATACGTATTCATATTCATTATTACTGTATTTTCGGTATTCCCTGCTCTCGCGCAAAAGCATACTAAAAGTGCTGAGATCGGTATATTCTTAGGTGGTTCTTATTATATTGGCGATTTAAATCCCTTGATCCATTTTAACCAATTTACCAAACCCGCCGGTGGCATTGTGTTTCGTTATAATTTCAATCCTCGTTTATCAGCCCGAGCCAATGTATTATTTGGCGGTATTCAAGCCGATGATTCCTATTCTGCTTCAGCCGCGCAGCAGCAACGCAACTTAAATTTTAAATCTCCTATTATTGAAGCATCCGCACAACTAGAGTTTAATTTTTTGGATTATGAGATAGGAAACGAAAAAAGAAAATTTTCCCCTTACATTTTTTTGGGGATAGGGGTGTTTCAATTTAATCCACACGGCGAAATTAATGGGAACTGGGTTGCCTTGCAGCCATTGGGTACAGAAGGGCAGGGATTAGATGGTGGCGCGTCAAATAGAAAATATAAATTGATACAGCCCTCTATTCCATTTGGTGTAGGAATTAAAACAAATTTATCTAACAGTATAGGCCTCTCAATAGAATGGGGAATGCGCAAAACATTCACCGATTATTTGGATGATGTAAGCAAAACATATTATGATCCGGTTATACTGGCAGCTGCCCATGGAACAACGGCGGCATTATTATCTGATAAAAGTATTGGAACCGATCCTGCTTATACGAATGTAGGCAGGCAGCGTGGTAATCCTACAACAAAAGACTGGTATTCATTTGCTGGATTTGTATTGACGTTTAAATTGAAGGCAAAACGGGTACCATGTCCGGGGATTAATAGTTAAGTAACAAATCAGTATGTTAAACCGTTCTTGAATAAGGACGGATTTTATTTATAAAATGAGCATAAAAGAAAAAATTAATCTTTCCAATCTGCCAAAGCATATTGCTATTATTATGGATGGTAACGGCAGATGGGCAAAGCAACAAGGAGCGCAACGTATTTATGGCCATGAGAATGGTGTAAAATCAGTTCGTGAAACAGTGGAAGCCGCAGCGGAACTGGGAGTTCAATATCTTACACTTTATGCGTTTTCCACTGAAAATTGGAACCGTCCGCAGGAAGAAGTAATTGCATTAATGCAGTTATTGGTTCATACCATCAATGCCGAAACAAAAACGCTGAACAAAAATAATATTCGCCTTCAAGCTATTGGTGATCTAAAAAGTTTGCCGGCAGACTGTTATGACGAATTACAGGAAGCAATTGAGAAAACAAAAAATAATTCACGCACTACATTGGTGCTTGCTTTAAGTTACAGCTCTCGTTGGGAAATTGTAAACGCGGTAAAACAAATCGCGCAACAAATAGAAAATAAAACGCTTTCGGCATCACAAATAAATGAAAACACCATTAATGAATATTTGTGCACTGCCACTATTCCTGAACCGGAGTTAATGATCCGTACAAGTGGCGAACACCGTATCAGCAATTTTTTATTGTGGCAATTGGCGTATGCTGAACTTTATTTTACCGAAAAACTTTGGCCTGATTTCAGAAAAGAAGATCTATATGAGGCAATACTTGATTATCAAAACCGTGAGCGCAGATTTGGAAAAACCAGTGAGCAATTAATTTCATAAGTATTCCAGATTTTTAATCTGAGTAAAAAATAGCAAACAAGTTAAAACTTGTTATACAACATAGCAATGAATAAAAAAATATCCTTTTTAATTTTTCTTTCACTAGTTTCTATCGTGTTAAAAGCGCAATTAACTCTTGGCGGGCCCGATTCTACAACCGCTGATTTTTCCGTTCAAAAAGAGTATGAAATTGGTGGTGTTACTGTTACCGGGGCTGATCATTTGGATCAGGGAGTGATAGTTCTTTTATCGGGCTTAGCTATCGGAGATAAAGTAACGGTGCCCGGTGATAAATTTTCCACAGCTATCGAAAACCTTTGGAAACAAGGTCTTTTTGAAGACATTCAAATTACAGCTACCAGGATCCAGGGAAAAAATATTTTTGTAAATATTGATGTACTGGAACGACCACGTTTATCAAAATTCGCTTTGCGCGGAATCACCAAAAGCGAAGCTGATGATATACGTGAAAAGATAAGATTAATAAAAGGGAAAGTTGTTACTGACGCGCTTATTTCATCTACAAAATCTAAAATAAAAGATTTTTTTGTGAATAAAGCTTACCTCGATGTGAAGGTGGACATTCAAAAGGAAAAGGATCCGAAACTTGATAATAATGTAATATTAAATATTACCGTTACGAAAGGGAATAAAATACGTATCAAGAATATTAATATTGTAGGGAATACCTCCATTAAAACATGGAAACTCCGCAGGACATTTAAGGAAACAAAACAGAGGCGCTGGTGGAACCCTTTTAATTCAGGTAAACTGGATGAGGATAATTATGAAAAGGATAAAAAATTCCTTATCGCTAAATATAACGAAAAAGGTTTTCGTGATGCTAAAATTACAAAAGATACCACATACCGTGTTGGGCCCAAACGTATGAATGTTGATATAACAATTAGTGAAGGCCATAAATATTATTTCCATAATATTAATTGGATTGGGAATAGTAAATATTCTACAAAAACATTAAATGAAGTATTAGCGATTAAAAAAGGCGATGTATATGACCAATCACAACTAGATGCAAAATTAAATATGAATCCAAATGGTAATGATATAAGTTCATTGTACATGGATGATGGCTATTTATTTTTTAATGTATCTCCCGTTGAAATAATGGTGACAAATGATTCTATTGATATTGAAATGCGTATATACGAAGGCAAGCAAGCCACTATTAATAAAGTAACTATTGTTGGAAACGTAAAAACCAATGACCACGTTATTTTACGTGAAATCCGCACAAAGCCGGGCCAATTATTTCGCAGGTCGGATATTATACGTACACAGCGTGAGTTATCGCAATTAGGTTATTTCGATCCTCAGAAAATGAATGTTACCCCTACACCTAATCCTGCAAACGGTACAGTTGATATTGAATATACCGTAGAAGAAAAACCTTCTGATCAGATTGAGTTATCCGGGGGATATGGTGCTGGACGAGTGGTTGGAACATTAGGCGTTACATTCAATAATTTTTCAGGTAGAAATTTTTTCAAAAAGGATTCATGGAGGCCCTTACCTTCCGGTGACGGGCAACGTTTGAGCATTCGTGCACAGACAAATGGTTTGTTTTTTCAATCGTATAATATTTCATTTACCGAGCCTTGGTTAGGTGGTAAAAAACCAAATTCATTGAGTGTTACAGCTTATTATTCCATCCAATCCAATGGTTTAAAAAAAATGATCACAAATAATAACGGAGAGAAAATTGTTAATCCTCTTCGCGAATCACTTAATATAGCCGGAGTTTCAGTTGGCTTGGGAAAACGTTTAAAATGGCCGGATGATTATTTTACATTATACCAGGAGGTGGATTATCAATATTATACATTGAATAATTTTAATTCTATTTTTTCTTTTAGTAAAGGATATTCAAATAATATTTATTACAAGGCATCCCTGCAACGTAACTCCGTTGATAAACCGATTTTTGAAACGCGCGGCTCACAATTGGCTTTAACAGGGCAGTGGACACCTCCTTATTCGTTGTTTAATAATATAGATTATTCGAGTTCAACACTTACTGACCAACAACGTTTTAAATTTGTAGAATATCAAAAATATAAATTCACCTCTCATTTTTACACTTCACTCACTAACAAGCATGGCCCTGAAGGGAAAGAGGCGCGCAATTTAGTATTGCGTACGTCCGTGGGGTTTGGATTTTTAACTTCTTATAATTCTTTAGTAGGGGAGTCTCCTTTTGAAAGATTTTATTTAGGAGGAAGCGGATTAACCGGCTATGCGCTTGACGGCAGGGAAATTATTGCCTTAAGAGGATACGATGATCAATCATTATCAGCAGCTCATGGTTCAGCATTCATTACAAAATATTCTGCGGAATTACGTTTCCCGGTAACGCTTAATCCCCAGGCAACAATTTTTGTTCTTGGATTTGTGGAAGCCGGAAATTCATGGACAAGAGCAAAAGAATTTGACCCATTCAATGTTTATCGATCAACGGGACTTGGTATAAGAGTGTTTTTACCTATGTTCGGATTACTTGGCTTCGACTATGGCTGGAGGCTGGATGATGTCCCTTCAAGGCCGGGAATGCAAAAAGGACAGTTCCACTTTACTATTGGGGCATCTATTGGTGAATTATAAAAAATACAAATTACGATTGATGAATGTAGTAAATTACTAAATTCGTTCCGCGAATAACGGTTTAAAACTAGAAAGGAAACTAAAAAAACATGAAAAAAATAATTTTAACAGCAGCAATAGCACTTGTAGCAAGTGCGGCTTCATTCGCTCAAAAGTTCGCATATGTTGATACAGAATATATTTTAGGCCAAATACCTGAATATAAATCAGCGCAATCAGAGTTGGACAAAATATCCGTTCAATGGCAAAAAGAAATTGAAGCGAAATATGCGGAAATTGATAAAATGTATAAATCGTATCAGGCAGAACAAATTTTGCTTACGGAAGACCTGAAAAAGAAACGTGAAACGGACATTGTTGCCAAAGAAAAGGATGCCAAAGACCTTCAAAAACAACGTTTTGGTGTGGATGGTGAGTTGTTCAAAAAACGCCAGGAGTTAGTGAAACCAATCCAGGATAAGGTTTATGCATCGGTAAAAGCAGTAGCTGAAAAAGGAGGATATTCAATACTATTTGATAAATCAAGTGATCTAACGATGTTATATGCAAGCTCTAAATTAGATAAGAGTGATGAAGTATTAACACAAATGGGTTATAAAGCCGGTGGCGGTTCTGCGACTAAACCAGGAACTACTTCCGGGACAAAAAAATAATAAAAGAGTAATAATCATAAACCAAAAAAAACAAATATTATGAAGAATATTTTAAAATCGTCTGTTGTAGGAGTTGCATTAATGATAAGTACACTTGCCGCTAACGCACAAAAAATTGCTCATGTTAATTTAGATTCTTTAATAAGCATCATGCCGGAATCAAAAACCGCTCAGGAATCTGTAAAGGAATATGCAAAACAATTAGAGCAACAAGTAACGGCCATGCAAACGGAATTGCAAACGAAATATGCTGAATACCAAGAAAAATCAAAAGATTTGGCAGAAGTTGTTCG
>JBBSPS010000057.1:0-18793 GCA_038258655.1 Bacteroidia bacterium | reverse complement strand
CTGGGGCAAAAGCCTGATAATACTTAGTTTTAGATTAGTATAGGAGGGAAATTAAGGAAACTCCAGTATTCTAATGAACAATATTAAATGTATAATTTTTGATTGCGATGGTGTTTTGGTTGATAGTGAACCTATAGCAAATCATATCTTAGTTTCAATGGCAAAAGAACACGGGCTGGAAATGTCATTAGAGCAAGCGATAAAGGAATTTAGTGGCCGGGGCTTGAAAGACTGTTTTCAGCAGATTGAAAAAATATTAAATAAGCCGCTGCCAGAAAATTTTGAAAGAGAATATCGTAGAACAACCTTTGATGCTTTTAGAACGGAATTAAAACCAGTAAAAGGGGTAATCGAATTTATTAATTCTCTTGCAATATCTTATTGCGTAGCATCAAGTGGCCCTCTTGAAAAAATTCATCTTAACCTTACAGTAACTGGACTGATTGAGAAATTTGAAGATAAGATATTTAGTTCGTATCAAATTAATAGTTGGAAACCTCACCCTGAAATTTTTTTATTTGCTGCAAGAGAAATGGGGTTTTCAGTCGAAGAATGTATCGTTATAGAAGATAGTAAGGCGGGAGTAATTTCTGCTATAAAAGGTGGTTTTAAAGTTTTTGGATTTGTAAACCAGAATAACTCAAAAGAATTATTAGACGAAGGGGCGACAATTTTTTATAATTTTGAAAATTTATCAAAAATATTAGCCGCCGAGAAATTGATATAGATGCGAACAATAGCGAATACTATTTTACTATGGACATAATCATTTTTTCTGATGAAGATTTTATGCGGGAAGCATTAAAGGAAGCGCAAAAAGCTTTTGATGCAGATGAAATACCTGTAGGAGCGGTGGTAGTTTGTAATAATAAAATAATTGCACGGGCACATAATTTAACCGAACGATTAAATGATGTTACTGCTCATGCAGAAATGCAAGCCATTACTTCTGCTGCTAATTTTTTAAATGGAAAATATTTGAATGAGTGTACACTTTACATAACGTTGGAGCCCTGCGTGATGTGTGCCGGAGCTATTGCCTGGGCACAATTGGGAAGGTTAGTATATGGCTCGCCTGATACAAAACGCGGATTTAATTTATTGAACGAAAACAAATTATTGCATCCAAAAACAGAAGTAAAAGCCAATGTGTTGGGTGATGATTGTGCTGCTTTGGTAAGGACATTTTTTCAAAATAAAAGAGGAGAAAAAAACTAAACATGAAAACGTTAAAGCGCTGTTACTTGGCATGTCTTTTTATGGGCGTATTAATATCGGTAAAAACTTTTTCGCAGAATGCGACTGTTAATTATGTGATCATTGACAGCTTGTTTGCAAATCCGGAACGCGGCTTTTATCATCACACGGAAACTCACTCCAATAGTTATGTCGCGCTTAATTCAAATATACTTAAAGGATACCGGACCAATGAGAACATTACTCTTATTTTACGGATATTTTATATGGAAAATTTTAAAACAACACCTATTGGTATTAATTATCTGAATTTAATTCAGCAGGATCTTAATGCCGTAAGAACAGCTGGGATAAAATGCATTGTGCGGTTTGCATATGCGGATGCCCAAGGTCCGGCCGATGCGCCTAAAAATATTATTCTTCAGCAACTGGATCAACTTCAACCTATCCTTCAAACGAATGCAGACATCATTGCAGTTATGCAAGCTGGTTTTATAGGTTCCTGGGGTGAATGGTATTATACGACTCAGTCAGAATTTGGGGTCCCGCCTGCAGCACCTAATTATATTAACCGAGGGCAGGTCCTGACAAAGATCTTGAGTGTGCTTCCTGCCAGCCGAATGGTTCAGCTCAGAACCCTTGCACAAAAACAATCAGGACGATCTGTGATCCAGAAAAATATTTCTGTTACGAATGAAATTTTAAATGAAAAAATAACAATAAGCGAACTGGAAAAAGGAATTTATTTTCTAAATATCAGATCAGATCACGAAAGCTATGTTGTGAAATTTGTAAAGAAATAAATTTTTAAAAGAGATTTGCTGAGGCGGATCGCAATGACATTCTAATACTCAAAAGCTTGCGTCATTGTCTGTTCTGCGTTGAAGCAGAAACAGAAAGTAATCTGCAACGGCGGGGCATATCAATCTACTCCATCTTCATATCCTTTACATTCAATTGAAGTGATATGTTCCCGTTAAATTCATTTTCTTCGATTGCATAACAAGCGCTGAATGTTTTTTTGCGAAGTACATCATCAAAATGTTGTGCTTGTGAAAATGCGATGGCAGGAAAATTTATTTTTGAATTGGTTTCAGATTGCAGATCCATTTTTAAATGGTTGTTGCCAACGATGCGAACATAACCTTTATCCATCAAGCCTTTGGCCATAAATACCGGTGAATGATTTCCCGGTCCGAATGGCGCGAATTGTTTTAATATCCGAAAAAATTTAGGAGTGATCTCATTCAATTCCAATTCAGCATCTATTTCAATTTCGGGAGTAAGCATATACTCCTGTATTGTAGAGGATACCACTTCTTCAAATTTTTTTTGAAAGGCAGAAACGTTCTCTAATTTCAAGGTTAAACCTGCGGCATATTTATGTCCGCCGAATTGCTCGAGCAAGTCAGAACATGCTTCAATAGCATCATACACATCAAAATCTTTTACGGAGCGTGCAGAGCCGGTTGCTTTCCCGTTCGATTCAGTTAACACAATTGTAGGGCGATAATATTTTTCTGTTAAGCGTGATGCTACAATCCCAATCACACCTTTGTGCCAGTCAGGGTAAAACAACACAGTTGATTTACGTGATCTCATTTCCGCATTTTCAGCGATCATGCTCAAGGCATGTTGTGTAATTGTTACATCAATACTTCTGCGTTCTGTATTTGTAATATTAATACTTACTCCGTTTGTTTTCGCATCATCGTGATTATCAGAAATAAGTAAAGCCACAGCATTACGCCCTGTTTCAATTCGTCCGGCAGCATTAATGCGAGGGCCAACGGTAAATACCAATTCATTAATTGTAATTTCCTTTTTTATATTCGCTATTTCTAAAATAGCTTTGATCCCTTTTCTTGGATTTTTATTGATCTGCTCCAATCCAAAATAACAAAGTGTACGATTCTCACCTGTTATCGGAACTAGATCCGAAGCGATTGAAATAGCAGTAAGATCAAAGTATTCCGTAAGTTCATCAAAAGCGATATTATTTTTTTGTGCATACGCTTGTATCAATTTAAATCCGATTCCACATCCGGAAAGTTCATCATACGGATAAGTGCAATCACTTCGTTTAGGATCCAATACCGCAATAGCTTTGGGCAGTATATCACCGGGACGATGATGGTCGCAAATAATAAAATCGATATTGCGTTCGTTGGCATAATCAATTTTATCATTTGATTTAATACCGCAATCCAATGCTATAATGAGCGTAATATTATTTTCTTTAGCATGATCAATTCCCTGGAAAGAAATTCCATAACCTTCCGCATAACGGTCAGGGATGTAATAATCGATATGCGAATAGTGATTTTTAAAAAATGTATACACTAATGAAACAGCCGTTGTTCCATCTACATCATAATCACCATAAATTAAAATTTTTTCATTTTTTTGGATAGCCTGTTCAATTCGGAAAACAGCCTTATCCATATCTTTCATTAAAAATGGGTCGTGCAGGTCATTCAAGGAAGGACGAAAAAATTTCTTTGCATCAGCATATGTTGTAATACCGCGTTGTACCAATAGGCTTGATATTATTTTATCAATGCTTAACTCCGAACTCAATTGATCTACAATAGTTTCATCTGCCTGTGGTTTTATACACCAACGCTTTTCCATACACTATTTTTTTCGATTTAGTTTTTTCTTCGGGTTTTTGCGGGTATCCCAAAAGGTAAGCAATTCAATGTGGTGAGGCTTAACTCTATATAGTAATAAATGGTGTTTGGTAACGACTGCTTCGCGGATATTTTGCTTTTTAGATTGCCGAAACATCAGTGGCCTATCGGAAATATAGGAGATTATTTTATTCGCGGAAGAAATGAAAATTGTAATCTCCCGTTCCGTCCATTTAACTTTTAAATAATTAATTACAGCGTTAAAAGTGTCTTCAGCTTCTGTTGTCCATTTTATTTCTTTAGCCACTTTTTATATTTTTTCATTACTTCATCATGACTTTTAAATTCCCCATTTTCAGCTTGTTTTATGCTACGTTCCACCGACTGTTTTATTTCATCAGGTATTTCCTCCCAAAGATCCACGCCCTGAGTTTCAAATAGTGCTTTAATTTGATTAATAAGAGAAGCATTGTTAGTGCTTAAAAGTTGTTTGGCTAATTCTACTTTAGTTACTGCGATATTCATTTTCATTCATTTTAATTACACAACAAAATTACGAAAAATTTCAACTAAACCTGATAGCTTTAACAGGAGTGATCCTGGAAACAATAAAGCTTGGAATGATCAGCATTAATAGGCAACACAAAAGTGTCCCTACATTCAATAATAAGATAGATAATAGATCAAGATGGATAGGAATAACAGAAACATAATAAGTTATTTTGTCTAATTTAAAAATTTCGAAATGCTGTTGAATCAAGGCGATAGCAATACCAATTATATTTCCCCATAACAATCCTTTACCAATTAAATAAGCGGCATCATACAAAAATATTTTTTGGATACTGCCATTTTTCGCGCCTAATGCTTTTAAAATCCCTATCATGTTGGTGCGCTCTAATATTAATATCAATAAGGCGGAGATCATATTGATGCCGGCAACCAATATCATCAATGTAATGACTATTATCGCGTTTACATCCTGAAGATCGAGCCAGGAAAAAACAGTTGGATTTATTTCTTTCACTGTTTGCGCAATCAGTCCTTGCCCTATTAACTCATTTACTTCGGCACCTACTTTATCTATTTTTTTATAATCGTTAATGGCTATTTCAAATCCGCCAATTTGATCTTCGTTCCAATAATTTAATTTTTGTATCTGCCGGATGTCAACCAATACAAGGCGTTTATCAATATCTTCAAACCCCGTTTCATAAATCCCTGAAATGGATAATGCTTTTACACGTTGTTCGTATTGTGTTGTTGCACTACCATTTTTCTTCGTCAAAAAATAAATGATCATTTTATCATTTATTTTTAATTCCAATTTATCCGCTAAATATTTTGAGATAACAATATTTTTGGACAAGCCGGTATCACTTATGGCAAATGCTTTTCCATCTTTAAGATTATCATTGATAAATTTCCAATCATAGTCGGGCCCAATACCTTTTAACAATACACCTTCGTTATCGGCCTTCGTTTTTATGATACCACTTTTAGTTGCATAATTTTGTATGTGATGGATGTCGGGATTATTTGTCAGATCACTAATAAATTTTTGATCTTTACTAATCGGTTGTGGCTCATCGCTTATATTATTATCATAATTGGAGATCGTTATATGAGAACCGAAACCGATCAATTTGTTACGAATCTCCGTTTGAAAACCATTGACAATTGCGACCGTTAAGATCATTACAGCTAAGCCAAGAGTAATGCCTATTACCGAAATCCGAACAATAGGACGAGATAATTGATTGGAAGAGTTTCCTCCAAAAATTATTCGTTTTGCAATAAATCGTTCGGTATTCAAAATTTGTTTTAGTTTTGATGAACATTTCTGTTGAATACAAAAATACTATTTACAATTAAGATGAAGAGGTATATAATTTTAACTGCAACAATACTTATTTTATCCGCATTAATTATAAATGCACAAGGAATCACACAAGTTGAAAATAGCATTAAAACAATTAATGATTTGAAAGTGGGTGCTGACCGTACAACTGAGTACCTCCCCTTATTAAAAGGGAAATCAATTGCGGTAGTCGCTAATCAATCTTCCACTATTAAAAACACACATTTGGTGGATAGCCTGCTTTCATTAGGGGTTAAAATAAAAAAAGTGTTTTGTCCTGAACATGGTTTTCGTGGAATATCCGATGCAGGTGAAAATGTAAAGACATATAAAGATGAAAAAACAGGCTTAACAATTATTTCGTTATACGGAAAAAATAATAAAAAACCATTAGCCGCTGATCTTAAAGATGTTGATATTGTTGTGTTTGACATACAGGATGTAGGAGTCCGGTTTTATACATATTTGTCCACTTTACATTATGTGATGGAAGCCTGCGCTGAAAACAAAAAACAATTGATCGTGCTTGACAGGCCCAACCCGAATGGTTATTATGTTGATGGACCTATAATGGAAGATGCTTATAAATCCTTTTTAGGATTACATACTGTACCTATTGTGTATGGAATGACCATTGGCGAGTATGCTCAAATGATTAATGGTGAAGGCTGGTTAAACGGTTCAGTAAAATGTAATTTTAAAATCATTCCTGTAACAAACTATAGCCATACTGATCTGTATGAGTTGCCAATTCGCCCATCGCCAAATTTACCTAATATGTCATCCGTTTATTTATATCCAAGTTTAGGATTATTTGAAGGAACGATTATTTCTGTAGGACGTGGTACTGACCTGCCTTTTCAGGTGATAGGGCATCCAACATTGCAAAAAGGAAATTATACATTTACACCTCAACCAAAGCCGGGAGCGATGGACCCGAAATATAACGGACAGGTTTGCAAAGGATATAATTTATCCGACTTTGGATATGTGTATATGAAGGACACAAAAAAAATTTATTTATTCTGGCTCATCGGCACGTATGCTAGCACATCTGATAAGGCAACATTTTTTGATGATAATTTTAATTACCATGCCGGCAATGCTACATTACAACAGAAAATAAAATATGGTGTACCAGAAGAAAAAATTCGCGCATCTTGGTTAGATGGTATTAAAAAATTTAAGCTAATCCGAAAAAAATATTTGTTATATAAAGATTTTGAATAAAAAAACCGCCCGCAATACTGCCGGACGGTCTTTTTTTCTTTTAAAATTATTTTCCGCCGCCCCTACAGAGATTTATAAATCCATGAGCATCATAATTCGTTCCTCCAGTTTCATCTTTCATAACTGCATTTAGTATATAATAGTATGTGCCATCAGGCACCGCTACTCCTGCGGTAGTATATCCATCCCATCGGATGTCTCCTGCGTTTGTTTCAAACAATTTGGTTCCCCAACGATTGAAAATTTCTAATGTAAAACTTTCAAATCCAGTATTTGGTATCCAGAACTCATCATTGATACCATCATGGTTTGGAGTAAATACATTGGGGATCAATATGTTTGGACGGATTACAATTACTTTTGTAACGGTATCGGCACAGCCTGATGGTCCTGTTACAATTTGAGTGATAATATAAGTGCCTGCGTTAGGATATGTGTGAATTGGATTTTCCACTGTTGAAGTAGTACCATCCCCAAAATCCCAATACCATGTGATCCCACCTGTACTTATATCGGTAAAGGCATATATCTGATGAAATATCCCTGAGGAAAGTGTATCAAAACTAGCAATTGGAGCAGGGAGAGGTGTTATTAAAATTGTCTCGGCAAGCGACACACAACCCTTACTGTCTTTTACTGTTACAGTATAAGTAGTCGGCACCAATGGGCTTACCACCGGACCATTTGGCAACCAGTTAAAGGTAAAAGGTGCTGTACCTCCGCTAGGTGGGCTTGTTAATATAGTTAACGACTGTCCTGCACATACCGTTACATTTGAAGTAGACAATGTAAATATTAACGGTAATGGTTGTGTAATGGTTATTACCGTTGAGTCTTTACAACCTGCTGAATCACTTACTACTACTGTATATGTTGCAGGTGATAATCCTGTAATGCTGTTTTTCGTTGTTACATTTGGGTTCCAGGTATAAATATACGGAGCTGTTCCACTACTAACAGATAGTGTAGCTGTTCCATTATTCAACCCATTACAAGTTACATTGGTTGATGACTTTCCTGTTATAGATGGACCAGGAGAGCCGGGTACAATTACTGTTGCAGTTTGTGAACATCCATTGTTATCAGTTGTAATAATAGTGTATGTTCCGGCTGTTAACCCGGTAACTGTTGTAGTTGTTTGTCCTGTAGACCAATTATAAATATATGTTGGAGTACCACCCGTTGCAGTTATACTTACTGTTCCATTACTGCTTCCACAAGCTGCGTTGGTAGAACCTGAAGTAATTGTTAAACTTGCTACAGGTTGAGTAATAATAACACTTTGCGTGGATAAACAACCATTGACATCAGTAACAGTTACGTTATATGTTCCAGCTGCTAATCCCGTAATAGCTGATGTTGTTTGCCCGCTGCTCCAGTTATAAGTATATGCAGGGATTCCGCCGGCGCCTGTTACCGTTGCACTTCCAGTTGCACTTCCAAAACAATTTACATTGCTTTGCGATGATACAGTAGAGGTTAATACGGTTGCAGGTTGTGTAATGATAACACTTTGTGTAGATGAACAACCATTATTATCGCTTACTATTACACTATATGTTCCTGCTGTTAAACCTGTAACTCCTATTGTTGTAGCCCCTGTATTCCAGTTATATGTATATGTAGGTGTACCACCTGCTGCACTCACAGTTGCACTTCCAGTTGCACTTCCATTACATTTTACATTTAATTGAGCCGAGATACTTGCCGTAGGTCCTGATAAATTAGTCACCGCTGCGCTTGCTGTTTTAGTGCAACCATTATTATCCGTTATTGTTACTATATATGTTCCTGCACTTAAATTATTGGCAGTAGAATTGGTTCCTCCTGCCGGTGACCAGTTGTAAGTATAGGTTGGAGTCCCTCCTGTTGCTGTTACCATTGCGCTGCCATTACTGCCTCCGCAGGCTGCATCAATAGCACTGGTAGTAAATCCTATTGCAGAAGCAGGTTCTGTAATAATAACGGTTTGTCCTTGCGCACATCCATTAGCATCAGTAACTGTTACAATATATGTTCCCGCCGTTAAGTTAGTAACTGTTCCTGTAGTGCTTGCTACACCATTGTTCCAACTGTAGGTTAATATTCCTGTTCCTCCTGTTGCAGTTACTGTTGCACTTCCTGTTGCTGATCCGGTACACTTCACATTGCCTACAATGCCTGATATTCCCACTGTTGGGCCTCCGGCATTGTTTACACTTACGGATGCACCTTTTGTACATCCATTACCATCAGTAACAGTTATATTATAACTGCCTGCACTTAAATTGCTGGCTGTTATTGTAGTTTGTCCGGATGGAGACCATACATAGGTTAAAGTCGGTGTTCCACCCGATGCCGTTACAGTAGCAGTTCCATTGCTACTTCCACATGTCGCATTGCTGCTAGCTGCTGTTGCAGATAAAGCCGATGCAGGTTGCGTGATAGCAACAGTTTGAGTAGATGTACAACCTTTGGTATCAGTAATAGTTACATTATAGCTACCGGATGTCAACCCACTAACTGCTGAGTTAGTATTTCCTCCCGGACTCCATAAATAAGTATAGCCTGGTGTTCCGCCTGTTGCTGTTATCGTTGCGCTGCCTGTTGCGCTGCCTTTACATTTTACATTACTTTGTGAAGAGATACCACTTGTTGGAGCAACTGCATTCGTTACAGTTACAGAGGATGTTTTTGAACATCCATTTGCATCGGTAACTGTTACGTTATAAGTACCTGCTGATAAACCGGTAGCAGTAGCAGTAGTTTTTCCGGAAGGAGACCACAGATAGGTATAAGCTCCCGTTCCTCCAGTTGCAGTTATGCTCGCTGTTCCATTACTTGCAGTACATCCAACAGTGGTGTTCCCTGTAGATAATGCAACAATAGTAGGCTGACTGACAACTACATTATTTAAAGAAGCTGTACAGCCTGTTATATCAGTTACAGTTACAGTATATGTTCCTGCTGTTAAACCTGTAATACTTTGTGTAGTTTTCACTGGAGTCGTATTCCATAAATAAGTATACCCCGGATTTCCTCCTGTAGGATTTATTGTTACTGCTCCTGTATTATCTCCAAAACACGTTGTAATATTTGATGGTAAATAACTAAGGCTTAAAGGCCCGGGAGGAGTTACATTAATAGAATTTTTTGCAGTACAACCTTTCGAATCAGTTACTGTTATTGTATATGTTCCGGTTGAAAGCCCTGTTATATTTTGGGTTGTTTGTCCATTGTTCCATAAATAGGTAAATGCCGCTGTTCCTCCGCTTACATCCACATGGGCTGATCCGGTTGTTACACCCGCGCAACTAATTGTGCTGGTATTTTTTGGTTCCGGCAATAATGGGCTAGGCTGATTAATTGTTATTGTAACTGATGAAATACAACCTGCGTTATCAGTTACCTTACCTATATAAGTTCCTCCTTGTAATCCGGTAGCTGTTGCAGTAGTTTGAGCAGGTGAACTATCCCACAAATAAGTATAAGGCAAAGTTCCGCCGGTTGCTGTTATTGATGCTGTTCCGTTATTGTTTCCTCCACATACAGGATCAACAGAAGCAGAAGTTAAAGTAAGAGAAACGTCAGTAATTGATGCTGTTGCTGTGCCTGTGCACCCCCCCACATCCGTAATAGTAACACTATATGTTCCAGGAAATAAACCACTGGCTGTGGCGGTTGTTTTAACTGGAGTAGTGCTCCATGAATAAGTATAAGGACCGGAGCCTCCGGTAGGGGCAAGGGTAGCTGTACCATTGTTCCCATTGCATTTTGCGTTGGTTGAAGTTATTCCGGGATTAATAGTTATAGGCTGACTAATGGTTATTGTTTTGGATAAAGAACAACCATTATCCATTACATTAACAGTATATACTCCTACTGATAATCCCGTAGCAGTTTGTGTTGTTTGTCCATTACTCCATAAATAAGTATAAGGTCCAACACCGTTTGAAGGGGTTGCTTTACCAGTTGCATTGGATGCTCCGCAGGCGGATAATGGTGTTTGACTGGTTGTTACGGTCATAGCTGAAGTAGAATTGATTATAATACTTCCTGTTTTTTGGCAACCGGCATTATCTGTAACCGTTACAGTATAAGTTCCGGCAGCTAAACTAGCGGCGGTAGCGGCGTTTCCTCCACTTGGTGTCCATGAATAAGTATAAGGGCCTGTTCCACCAAAAGGTGTTACAGTTGCTGATCCCGGAGAGGCAGTTGGAATCAACCAAAGATAATAATCAAAGGTAACTAATCCTGCATTCATTGTACAGGATGCTGTTTTAGGGCAAGTAGCCAGCGGATTCCCTGTATAGGTTATTGTTGCCGGTGGTGCCGCTGGTGGACTACTGGTTAAGGTTACAGAGTTTACTACAAGATTGATAGACGTCGGTGTAGTACCAGTCGGCACTCCAACATTAGCTGAAGCACCACTACCACAAGATACACTTATACCACCTCCATTACCATAACTATTCATCAGGGCATTTCCTCCAGTGCAAGCTGTAGGATAAACAATGTGAGCACAACCTCCTGCGCCTGCAGAACCGCAGGTTGCATCTACCTTTGACATTCCAAGAGTCATTGTACATGGCGGGCAAGCAGTAACATTTACCACAAAGTTTTTTAGAGTATCGTTACATTTAGCGTTAACACCTGAGAATGCTATCAATGAAACTGTATAGGTTCCTACAGAGGGATAATTATAAGTTGGATTTGTAAGGCGAGAAGTATCACTAAGAGTAGTAAGATCTCCAAAATTCCAGAAAAAATTTGTTGACCCTGTGCTATTATTTGTAAAAGAAACCGTACGACTAACACAACTTGTAAGAGTTGCTGTAGCCGCCGACACAATATCCGGTTGGCAATTGATTACATTGAACTGGAAATCACGTTTGGTGGTACTTATTAAAACGCCGCCTCTATATTCATCTGCACAAACACCTACTACAAACTGCCCGAGGGTAGTGGGAGTTCCTGTCATACTACCTGTATTGGAATTAATGGTTAAAGGACTTCCTCCTCCTAAAGGGTTAGTAGCACTATATGGAGCTTTAAAGGTTACAGGGTTATAGGGGGGCGCGGTAGGAGGATCGGGTTGAGAATTCGCGGTTGTGCCACCATCAAGCGGAGCACATAAGCTATAAACGATCACATCACCATCTATATCAGTAGCTGAGTGGTCAAATACAATTTGATTATTCGCACAAACAAATATGGGGGGGAAGTTTTTAAATACAGGGTTGCTATTGCATGCAATTGATTGGTCAGGAATACGAGCATAATAGGTAGCGCCTGTATTACCGGGATTGATAATATTATTTATTGTACTATTCCGGCAACACCGTTGATATGCCAATTGATACCCTCCTGCTTTTGGAGGCAATGTAACCGTTCCTACGTATTTAGCAACCTCAACACAAATATTTGTTGGGATTTTTACACATTTATTTGACTGAGCAAGAGTGGGAGGTACAACGGTAGACCCCGGAAAGTTAAGATAAACAGTAGTTACTAAAACATTATTAACATCAAAAACACCAACTGCTGCCGGATTATCAAATGGCGGTACTCCATTATAACAATCTCTATAAACGGTAAGTGTAATTTGATACTGATTTCCGCCTAGACATTTATAATTTAATTCGCCTCCAACTATGTGAGTAGAATAACTATAAAAAGGAATTGAGATTGAAATTATTAAAAGCAGAAGAAGCTTTTTTATTTTTTGATCACTAAAAATTATTGAAGTAAAATTCTTCATATTATTATATTTTAGTTTATTATTTTGCTAAATTAATTTATTTCTACGTGCATTTTATAAAATTGTTTCATACAATACCCCCATCAAATACAAATACTAGAAATACTAAGCAATAATCGATAAATTATTTTTTAAAACCGTATATTTTATTTATCACTGTGATAGTTGTATATTGCACTATGTATTCTGCTGTAGCCCCTGAATTTATTGTATGAAGAATTTTTGCCGGACACTTGTTTTTGTAGTAGTTTTTTCATTATTGACAGTTTCGTCGTGCTTCTCACAAACTACTACTCAAGTAATTGAAGACGACCCTATTGCCAGTGCATTAGACAGTCTTTACAAATTAAATTTATTCGAAAAAGGCTACGCAAAGATCAATTATCCCAAAAATCCCAAATATCATTTTACTCCCGACTCCATTCCTCGTTATGATGAAATGATCTATGAATCGCGGCTTGCGAAATTAGATGAAGCTTCCCCTTTTGATCTGCAATATAATAGCATTGTAAAAGGTTATATTGAAATGTACACCTTGCGTAAACGTGAGTTAGTCTCAAGAATGATGGCTCTTTCTCAATTTTACTTTCCCATGTTTGAACAACAATTGGACAAATACAATTTACCATTGGAATTAAAATACCTCGCTATTTGCGAATCTGCTTTAAACCCTTTAGCAAAGTCGCATTCAGGAGCAATGGGCCTTTGGCAATTTATGTATCCAACAGGGAAATTGTATGGATTAAAAGTTTCCTCCTATATTGATGAACGATGCGATCCATATAAATCAACTGCCGCAGCTTGTGAATATTTTCAATACCTATACACATTGTTTGGAGATTGGCAAATGGTATTGGCGGCATATAACAGCGGCCCAGGAACCGTAAATAAAGCCATCCGCAGAAGCGGTGGAAAAAAAAGCTACTGGGAAATCCGCCCCTATTTACCGCACGAAACTCAAGGGTATGTTCCCGCATTCATTGCTGTAAATTACGTTATGAATTACACCGCTGAACATAATTTATATTCAGCGATTCCCAAAAAAACATTTTTACAGGTGGATACCCTCACTGTAAAAAAACAAATTTCATTTGACCAGATTTCGGCTGTACTTGATATTCCCATTGATGAGATTCAATATTTGAATCCTAGTTACAGAAAACAACTGATCCCGGTTTCCTCTGAAGAACCAAATACGTTGACACTTCCTGAAAATAAAATGGGCGCATTTGTAAACAACGAGGATAAAATTTACAACTATTGGAAAACGGATACACTTAGAAGCAAAAATGTGCTAGCAATGCAGGAAACCATTAAAACACATGTGGTTAAAAGCGGCGAACATTTAAGTACCATTGCAAAAAAATACAACTGTACTGCCGCTGAAATTAAAACATGGAATGGAATAAGATCAAACACTGTAAAACCGGGAAAAAAATTAACAATTTATATTTACGAAAAAAAGACTATTGAGAAAAAAATAATAACACCATCAGAAAATAAAACAGCGGGTTTAGCTGAAGGCAATGAGAATAAAGATGTTTCGACAGGGTTTAAATTTTATACTATTCAAAAAGGGGATTCGCTTTATAAAATCGCACAGAAAAATAAAACTACCGTTGAAGAAATTAAACGCTTGAATAATTTTGGCGCGAAATATAATCTGTTGCCCGGCCAAAAGATTAAAGTTGGAATGATATAAATATTCTTCGGCAAAGAGGCAAAGAAAAATTAAAAATATAGAAACCATTTTGCCTTCTCTCCGTACCTATTAGATAGAATTTTCCATCTCAAAAATCAAGTAAAATTTCTTATTTTTGTAGCAAATCTAAAAATATTTTATGTTACGGCAGATCCAGTCGCAGAAATTATTACAAAAGCTTTCACCGCAGCAAATTCAGTTAATGAAATTGTTGCAATTGCCTACTATTGCTTTAGAACAGCGTATCAAAGAGGAAATAGAATTAAATCCGGCCTTAGAAGAAGGCGCTGAAGCGGATGAAGAAACCAATAGCGAACTGGAAGATGAGAATTATGATGATGCACCTGCTGATGATGACAATCAACGAGATGATTTTAGTATCAGCGATTATATGGATGATGATGAAGGCGCCTCTTATAAACTAAAAATAAATAATACGGGCCCTGACGAAGAACGAAAAGATATTCCTTTTTCGGTCGGGCTTTCTTTTCAGGATATGCTGGAAAGTCAATTAGGGATGAAGGATCTTGACGATCGTGAATATCAAGTTGCTATTTACCTTATCGGAAATTTAGATGACGATGGTTATTTGCGTCGGGATCTGGCTTCTATTGTTGATGATATTGCGTTTTCGCAAAACATAACCACAACCGAAGAAGAACTAAAGGAATTGCTGAAAATAATTCAGGAATTTGATCCTGCCGGTATTGGTGCGCGTGATCTACGCGAATGTTTGCTTATTCAATTGCATCGTAAAGAGCCACAAACAGCTATTGTAGAATTAGCTACCGAAGTAGTGGATAAACAAATGGATGAATTTTCCAAAAAGCATTACGATAAAATAGCGAAGAAACTGGAAATTGATGAGGATCTTCTGAAAGATGTTATTCATGAGATTTTGAAATTAAATCCAAGGCCAGGCAATTCAATGGCAGACGGACAAAAAAGCTTTCAACAAGTAATTCCCGATTTTACGATCATTATTGATGAGGGCCAATTACAATTATCTCTCAATTCCCGTAATGCCCCCGACTTGCGTGTTAGTAAGGCGTATAGCCAAATGCTGGAAGAATATTCAAAAGAAAAAAATAAGACAGGGAAAGAAGCGTCCATGTTTGTGAAACAAAAATTAGATGGTGCAAAATGGTTTATTGATGCCATTCAGCAACGAAGCCATACATTGCTTTATACTATGAATGCCATTATGGAATATCAACGCGATTATTTTTTATCGGGTGATGAAACACATTTAAAACCAATGATCTTAAAAGATATTGCTGAAAGAGTAGGGCTGGATATTTCTACTATTTCACGTGTGGCAAATAGTAAATATGTGCAAACACCATTTGGGACATTTTTATTGAAAACATTTTTCAGCGAGTCTCTTTCTACTGACAGTGGCGAGGAGGTCTCTACTCGTGAAGTAAAAAAAATATTGGAAGATTGTATTGCTGCTGAAAGCAAAAAGAAACCTTTGACCGATGATAAATTAACCAAAATTTTGAAAGAAAAGGGGTATAATATCGCCCGTAGAACCATCGCTAAGTATCGGGAGCAATTGGAAATTCCGGTTGCCCGTTTAAGAAAAGAGTTGTAAAATTTCACCACAGAAAACACAGATTCGTAATTCGTTTGGACACAGAAACTCGTATTTCAAAAATTATTTCATCCGTTTTTCATCCTTTATTAATGCCCACTTATGGTATCGTATTGATTTTTTTTTCCAAAAATTATATTTCCATATTTACCCCACTCCATTTTAAATTTATACTACTTGGGGTCACTTTTGTTTTTACATTTTTACTTCCTGCGATCAATGCTTTTGTTTTATTAAAAATGGGCCGAATCAAAAGCTTGGAAATGGAAACTGCTCATGAACGGATTATCCCATACACGAGTACGGCGCTATATTATTTCGCTTTATTTTATTTATTTTACAATGCTCAATTTCCCGCTGTTTTCAGGATACTTATTTTAGGAGCCGGTATTTCTATTGTACTAACACTCTTAATTACTTTTAAATGGAAGATAAGTGCCCATACTGTTGGCATAGGTGGTATTTGTGGTGCCATACTAGGATTGATCTTTCGCATACAATCAGATATGCAACTTTTATTTATGCTTGTAATTTTACTTGCCGGAATTATCGGTTACTCACGCTTGAAACTCAATGCACATAGTCCGACACAAGTATATGCAGGCTTTATTCTTGGTTTTTTCGCGCAATTTATTTTGATGCTTTTTTACTAAAGCCTAATTCATAATAATGGTTATCAACACCCTAAAGTGAAAAAATATTCTTTTTTATAAATATATTAAAAACGCGAATTTGTATATTTGAATGTATTTGAAACGACTATTTTTTCTATTATGAAAAACCCCCTTCTACTAATTTAATGGGGAAGGCTATTGGAAACTTTTTAATTTAAACAGGCAAGCGTCAAAAGATGGGGTGTTTAGTAACAACAAATTAACAGACGGCAAAGTTTATACTTAAAATAATGATGGGATATTAATACGCATCGCGATATACAAAGACGGCAAATATTACGGGAATAGTGTAATTGAAGAATAAATATCTTAATGTATACAACCTCGCAAACATCTCTCTCTATTTCGTCAACAATTTATGATGTATCTTTTCAAGCAGAATTAACCCCAAAATTTATTTTTAAATCCTACTTTAAAAAACCGGTGAAAGATAAATTTCGTTTTTCAATATGGAATTATGATTTAATTAGCATCTAATGTCTAAAACCATTAATTTAAAATTCCTCATATGAAATTCAAAAAACTTTTTTTTATTATAACTATTGCACTTACAAGTATAGCAGGAGCAGTTAGTGTTTATAGTTATCAGGCACACGATAGTCGATCATTACTGATATTCCCCAAGGGCACCACCTATGCTAAGGAATGGAAGAAGGTCGATTCCCTTGCAGGAAAAGGGCTAAACAAATCCGCATTGGAAATTGTGCAAGGCATTTATAATAAAGCGAAAGCCGAAAATAATGCTGCCCAATTTGTAAAGGCAATTATTCATCGCATGAAATTTGAGCAGTTTATTGAAGAATATTCTTTAGTGAAAGGACTCAACAAATTAAATGAAGAAGCCAAAGAAGCTATATATCCAATTAAACCGGTATTGCAATCCATGATTGCGGAAAGCTATTGGCAATATTATCAGAACAATCGTTGGAAATTTTATAATAGAACAGCAACAGTAAACTTTGATAATGATGACATTACCACTTGGGACCTAAAAACTATTTTTTCGCAGGTCGTTAAAAATTACCAAGCTTCATTGGAAAATGTCGATAGCTTAAAACGCACTCCTTTAAATATTTACGATGAAATAATAATAACACAAACTAACTCACGCAATTTCCGCCCTACATTATATGATTTTCTTGCTCACCGGGCTATAGATTTTTATATGAATGAAGAAGCGGATATTATACGCCCCGCATATAAATTCGAATTAACAGATGTAAATTATTTTAACGACTACAATGACTTCATAAAAATAAAAATTCAATCGAAAGATACACTTTCATCAAAATATTATGCGATCAAACTATTACAGGATTTAATAAAATTTCATTCGGAGGCAACCCCCTCCACCCTTAGCGGAGAAGTTGGGAGAGTGGCCTCATTGATCGATGTAGATTTAATTCGACTGAATTTTGTAAAAAATAAGTCCGTTTTGGAAATAAAAGACAGTTTGTATTTACTCGCGTTACAACACTTAGAAAAAAAATTTACTGCTGATCCGTCTTCCGGAGAAGTGGATTATGCCATCGCGAAAGTATACCTTGAAAAAGGCACTAAATACAATTCACAACAATCAGAAGAAAACTTGCCTGACGAAGTTGCAGCGAAGTCAGGTAAATGGTTTAAAAAACAAGCGTTGGAAATATGCGAAGCAGTGATTAAAAAATTTCCAAAAAGTGATGGTGCTATTAATTGTGAAGCATTAAAAACGCAAATCACAGAACACGCTGTTGATTTTATTACTGAAAAAGTGAATACTCCGAACAACCCATTCCGTGCGTTGTTGACCTTTAAAAATCTACAAACAGTTTACGTGCGAATCGTTTCAATGGAAATTGACAAGTACAATAAATCTGTTCAAAATTATTATGGTAAACAATTAATAGATGAATATTTAAAATTAAGTCCTGTAAAAGAGTGGGTCGTTGAATTACCTGATGACGGCGATTATCAATCACATTCAACGGAAATAAAAATTCCTGAATTGCCACTCGGACATTATGTGATCCTGGTTGGTTCTGAAAAAACATTTTCTTATAAGAACAATAGTGTCGCGTATGCCGCAACCTGGTTGTCGAATATCAGTTACATTGATCGCAGGATGCCAAATGGCAGCTACGATTTTTATGTGCAACATCGTGAAACAGGTACTCCTT
>JBBSPS010000056.1:0-18828 GCA_038258655.1 Bacteroidia bacterium | reverse complement strand
TCTATAGTTATCAGGGAATCGAACCCATTTATATTTCCAATCAATATTGCTCTTCCCACATTATAATACAGAAACTGATCCTGTAATGTTGGGTTGCGTATAGCAGATGAAAAAGATAAACGTGCAATATTATTTTTGTTAATACTATATACAACAGAAGCGGCAGGAGAAATAACAAAATCAAAATTTTGATTTTTATCAACTCTTGCAGTTAGGTTTAACTTTAAACGTTGATTCAACAATTTCTTCTCCACTCCCGAATAAAATCCATATTCATAATTAGTGATTTTTATTCCATTGGTATCACTAAATATGGTACCCCCGGAATTGGGTGTATATAACCTGTAATTTCCTCCTGCAGTAATATCCATTATTGTTGGAGTGAATTTATATTCTCCCTGAATATGGTAAAGAGCAGATTTATCAACAAATTTTGAACCTCCTTCTCCATATGTAGCTTTTGAAGTTATTTCATTAAACGCATCCGCAAATGCCTGAGTGCCCGGAACCAAAAAAGGAGTACCTCCATTATTATCTGCAAAACTTCTTGTATAGGAATGCCAGAGAAAGAGAGATTCAGAATTCGCCTCCATAATGGCATCTGCAAGCTCATAATCATAATAATAATTCGGAGGGCCACCTACCTTTGGAAAACCCGGAAGATTTTTTACATTTTTTCTCATCCCTCCCGAAACATAATTAGGCGTGGAAGAAGGTACAGCTCCAGCCCAAAAATTCCGATAATCCGTACTCCACTGCGCATCGCTTTTTGATTTATTTTGAAGTAAGATTGCCGTATATACTGCATCATAAGATTTTCCTGCATTTTCATTAGTGGCATACGCACGGATAAAAAATTTATCTTTTTTAACCCATTCAACCCTATTTTGGAAAAACAAAATATCCTTTAAACTATACCTGTTATCTCCTTGGTAAACAGTGGTGCCTGTCCCAAAATTGAAAGCGTAAATCAGTTCAGTGGCCGGCTTTAGTCTATAATGCAATGCTGCTCCCAGCTTAAGATTTTCAGTATTATAATCTACTAGGTCTTTCTCCCTGTAACCGGTACGGTACCACCTTCTTAACCCGGGATTTTGAATTTGCTGTCCATTACTTGTAGCATCATTTAAGCCTATTGTAACATTTTCATCCCCATATCGATTCACAGCATCATATCCACCCCAATTATCATTTCCGTCAAGGGATCGTTCAGTGGGATTCATGTTATCTGCCTCCCAGTCATTAGCCCTCATGTAGGAAGCATTCACCTTGAAAGCAAATTTTTCCACGCTATCTTTATTTTTAAATACTTCGGAATAACGAATGGCTGTTTCTACTAAATTTCTTTCCCCGAATTTTACAGAAACTGCCAGTCCCGGTTTAACAAAAGGGCTTCTAGTAGTCATGCTTATAACTCCATTAAAAGCATTTGGTCCATAAAACGCAGAACTTGCCCCTACAATAATTTCCGCTTTTTGTACATCCAATTCAGATGATCCTAAAAAATTACCGAGCGAAAAATTTAACCCGGGGGCCTGGTTATCAACGCCATCAATAATTTGAAGAGACCTTACAGGAGAAGTACTGTTGAACCCACGGGTGTTGATTATT
Organism: Bacteroidia bacterium; assembly: GCA_038258655.1. Lineage (GTDB taxonomy): Bacteria > Bacteroidota > Bacteroidia > 2-12-FULL-35-15 > 2-12-FULL-35-15 > 2-12-FULL-35-15. The sequence continues at coordinate 17,217 of JBBSPS010000056.1, read as the reverse complement.
CTAAATCCAATGCTTGCCGATATAAGGTCCACCCCCTTTAACTGTCCCAGCCCCTCATAAAAATTTGCTGCGGGCGTTTCTTTAATCGCAATAGCATCCAGCGCTTCTATAGTAAGAGGAGATTGTTTTTGTTTTTCTGTGATACGATTTTCAATTACTTCAACATTTTTCAAAAAAATCTTACTGGGTTTTAGTTTAATTATTAAAGGCGTTTCAATTGAAGTTACTTTATAGTTCATAGAAATATATCCTAAATTGGATATGGTTATTTCAAATGGAACCGAATCAAGAGTGTTAAAATCAAACTGGCCATCTACATTCGTAATCGCCCCATTAATAGAACCTTTTATTACCACACTTGCACCAAACAAAGCTTCGTTGGTAGTTTCATCTTTAACAATTCCTTTTAATATTTGTGCTTTTACAGTTTGTAAAAACAACAGTGATATAGTAATGAAAAAAATTACTACAAAGGATAATTGTTTTTGGATCATAAAAAGTACGTTGAGAATAGATACGAAAATAAAGCAATTTTTTAAAGTGGGATAAAAAACAAAAAAATATATGGGGAGATAATTTTTTAAAAACCCAAGTAATAATCTTTTGTTAATTCCTTATACTCTTCTGTATAAGAATGACGTTCATCTTCTTCAATGGTAATAGAATCTTCCGAAAAGGTTCTACGGATAAATTCAAAACGCATCATCAAACGTTTTTCAGGTTTATCAGTTCGTGTTATGATGCGTGTAAGTTTAGTGAGGTATAATTTATGTTCTTCGGCCATATCGCGAAATACTTCACTCTCCTTTGTTGGAAGTATCACATAAAATTTCCCGATTGGATTTAATAATTTCAATACTCCATTCAACAGATCATCAAAAGGTAATTGATCGGTATGTCGCGCATTGGTACGCGATTCTTCCAATGCTTTTGATGAATCAATAAAATAAGGAGGATTACTTACGATCAGGTCGTATTTATGCTCGCTTTCAATAGTAAATTGTTGTAAGGATATATTATGTATATGAATGCGATCCTTCCATTTACTGTCATTTACATTTTCCGAAGATTGTACACAAGCATTATTATCAATATCAATAGCATCAATATGCGCAGCCGATCGTTGTGCAAGCATTAACGCGATAATACCTGTACCTGTGCCAATATCTAAAATAGTTTTTGCGTGGGAAGTGTTTACCCATGAACCAAGTAAAACAGCATCAGTGCCTACTTTCATAGCACACTTATCTTGAACGATCTTAAATTGTTTAAAAACAAATGTTTGATTGGACATAAACGTTCATCGCTAAAGTAAAACAATGTGTTTAGGCAATGTTATTATTTAAGACTTATAATAAAGTTAAAATAATTTTTTGGATTACAACCGCTTTCTAAATAATTGAGAAGCTGTATTAAACTTTAATAAACCTCATGCGTAAGTCAAACAAAGATATTAAAAATCAAGTATTAATAAAACCCATATGTTCATGTTAATATGAAAACAAAAGATTCGGAACTTGGAGAAAAATATTAAACCATGTTTTGTAAAAATCAAAGGTCATTCAAAAAAAGACTTCAAGCGCTTAACGGGAGTAAAGCAGAAGTAAATCACTATTACGCTATGCATACAACTTTAGAAGTAGAATCAACGGGTGAAATCTGGAACCCCATTATTAACACATCATCGTTTCTCTCCTGTTTCCCTCTCCAGCTATTCAATTGCGCCTGAAGCTGATGTATTTTTTTCTCCGAGCTTAAATTATTCGACACTTCAATCAAATAATTTTCAAATTGAGAGTAGTTCATTGGTAAATTCTTTTCTCCTCCATTTTGTTCCATAAACCCATCCGTATACATGTAAATCCAATCATTTTTATCAACAGCAATTTTTTGTGTGCTAAACTGTCGAACAATGGGTTTTCCTTTTTTCAGATAATTGCCTCCCACAGGATATAAATCAGCCTTGTATTTTTTAGCTTGTCCGTTTGTCACTATAATAATTCCATTACGCGCTCCACTGAATTCAATTGTTCTGTTAGCACGATCAATCAAACAAATGGAAAGATCCATTCCATCCTGTATTTCCCCACCATTTTCTTGATGTAAGGTTTGTATAATTTCATCGCTTAAACGAGATAAAATTTCTGAAGGATTGCATGATTCTATATTCACTACTTTATCTAACAGCAAACTCCCTAAAGTACTCATAAACCCACCAGGAACACCATGGCCAGTGCAATCAACACAAGCCAATACAGAATACTTTTCATAATCCTTAAACCAATAAAAATCACCGCTCACAATATCTTTGGGTTCATATAGAACAAATAAATTATCAATGGACCTTTGCATAACAGGTATAGAAGGTAAAAGTGAGGCTTGTATCTTTTGAGAATAATTGATGCTTTCAACAATTTGGAAATTCTGGTATTGAATGATTTTTTTCTGTTTTGAAGTAGCTCTAAAACGATTGAAGATAAAAAGAGAAAAGATGATCACTAAACATAAACCTGCATACAAGGCATAACGCTTTGTTCGTTCAGCTTTATGCTCGGCGTCATTCTTAATATCGCTGATATTTTTTTGATTCATAAAATTTAAGCTATCGGCCAATGCTTTTTTGTCATAATCATATTTGAATTGCTGGCTCATAATTTCTTTTTGATTCTTTTCACTGATTATACTATCACGTGATTTCACAAAAAGCTCATGCATTTCAAGTGCATCCTTATATTTATTTTGCTTTTTATATATTTCGAATAAGGATTTGCTTGCGTCTTTCATCGTAACAACATGCCCTATTTCTTTAGCAATTAGTAAGGATTTCTCACTATACGTTATTGCTTTTGTGATGTCGCCCATTTTTTTATAGACAGATCCTATATTTAGACAGGTGCTTGCAATTCCTGGTTTAATTCCATTTTCTTCCTGAATCTTCAATGCTGCAAAATGATTTTTTAGTGCCTCCTGAAAATTACCCTGATTAGAATAAATACTTCCTATACTCGAGTATGAACTAGCAATCCCTTTTTTATCCCCGATTTCTTCCTGAATTTTCAAGGATGCTACATAATTTTTCAATGCTTCTGAATAATTTCCTTGATCATCATAAACAGATCCAATATCACTATAAGAATAAGCCATCCCAAATTTATCTCCCATTTCTTTGCGGATTTTCAATGATGCCAAAAAAATTTTCAATGCTTCTGGATAATTAGCCTGATTAAAATAAATAACGCCAATATTATTGTACGTTCTAACAATCGACCCTTTTTTATCTACCCTTTCACCCTTAACTTTTAATGATGCAAAATAATTTTTCAATGCCTCCGGATAATTCCCTTGATTAGAATAAACCAATCCAATATTATTATAAGAGTTGGCTATTCCATCATTATTTCCAATGCTTTTTTGGATTTTCAAGGATGCGAAATTTTTTTCCAATGCTTCAGGATAATTGCCTTGCTCACAATACACAACTCCCATATTATTATAACAATCGGCTTCTTCTTTTTTGTTCCCTATTTCTATTCGAATTTTCAAAGCAGCAGAATAATTTTTCAATGCTTCGGAAAAATTACCTTGTTTATAAAAAACAATTCCGGTGTAATTAATAATTCTCCCTAATAGTTGCTTAATTTTTCCTGTATCTGCTGGTTGAACAGACAATAATTGTTCAAATAAAATTTTAGCTTTTGCAAATTGTTTTAAAGCCTCATCAAATTTTCCTAAATTACTCAATCCTGTTCCATACCATAAATAGGCTTCCCCCATCCCCATCTTAAAATTTGTTTTTTCCGATAGACTTATTGCTTGCTTTGCATAATAAACTGCAGTATCAGGGTTATTTCCTCTAAATTCCCTTGCAAGTGCATTTAATATATTTACTTTGGCGGTATCTAGTTTTGTTGTGCGCAAAAGACCTTGAAGAGAATCTATTTTACTTTGCTGTGCCTGTAGAATATAAACGCACATACAAAAACATACTAAAATTGAACGGCGAAGGTAATTTATGATTGTTTTCATAATATCGTCTAACAACACAACAGTATTGAAACAGAATAGGAAAGGTAGCAAAAAAACTCTGATCGATTCTGCTTATTTTTGATATCAGATAAATTTGCCATAGTTACTCTGGCTGTAATATTGATACAATAGTTTCACCTATCTATTTGATGATTGGAAGGAATTGTGCATTGGCACTAGCACAATCAAAAATCTTTTAATGCTTTATTAATTATAAAAAAATAGATTCAAAAAAAATCTTTCAAGTGCATTATTTTTTAAAAAAAATTCGAAACAAAAAAATAATAAAAAAATGGAGTTATAGAGTAATAATCAATTCTTATTAAAGAAATCAAACTTTAATTGCCGCACCTGTGACTGATAATATATAACTATATGGCCATTCCGTTTGACGGAAAACCAAACCTCTGTTTACTATATTATAAAATGGGTGTGGGGTAATTTTCTTTGTTTCCTTACCGCAGGTTACCAAAATACCTCTTTCATCCACCATAAGAATTTCTTTATTTTGAAGCAGCCTTATAATTTCTTTTTGTCTGTTAGTTAGCCTTTTGCTAATGAATTGCATATCCGACTTGATCTCTGTTTTTTTTGCAGATAAATTCCCGATTTTTTTCATACAATTTTTAAGATGATTTTTTATTTAATAATCGCCACATTACCTTTTTTACTGATCTCGGTTCCCGAGAAACAAGTTACTTTCAGGTAATACACAAACACAGAAGGATCCAGAGCCTTGCCTTTATAAGTGCCATCCCAACCTTGTTTGGGGTTGGAGGTTTCAAATACTTTTTCACCCCAACGGTCATAAATAGCCCAGTACATATCTGCAATACCATCACCTCTTACATAGAGTGCATCATTCTGTCCGTCACCATTGGGTGAAAAACCATTGGGTACATACAATTCACCATTATCTCCGCATTTGGTATCTATTGTTATTGTAACACAGGCGCTGTCCGCACAACCTGCCGTATTTTTTATGATCACACAATATTGCGTATTTGCCGTTGGAGTAGCTATTGGGTTTGCGCAATCAGTACAGCTTAACCCGTTTGGGGGTATCCATTGATACGTGCCGCCACCTGTGGCTGTCAGTGGTGTATTGTTACCATAACTAATGGTTGCATTTCCTGTTGCAGATACTGATGGTAAAGGATTTACCTTAACAGTAAAAATAGCTGTGTCGACACAGCTTCCTGTTGATGCTATTACTGTGTAGGTAATAGTCGCTGTTGGGCTGTCCGTTAATGGATTGGTTGTGGATCCGGTATTCCATAAATAATTAGTTCCTCCACTTGCAGTAAGTGTAACGCTTTGTCCGGCGCAAATATCATTACCTTTAATGCTTGCATTTACAGGCGATATTACTGTTACTGTTATGTTGCTTGTTCCGGTGCATCCGTTTTGTGTAACACTCACACTATAAGTGGTAGTGTTAACAGGTGCTACAGAAATATTCGCTGAAGTAGCACCTGTATTCCAAACGTATGGCCCTGTTGTACCGGAAGTAAGCGTTGTGACCTGTCCGTTACAAATACTTGTAATACCTGTTATAGTTGGAGTGGGAGTGGTGTTCACTGTTACCTGTGCAGTAGCGATACCGGAACAACCATTGGTAATTACTGTTACCGTATAACTTGTGGTAACTGTTGGACTTACTGTAATGGTAGCAGTTGCTGCTCCGGTATTCCATAAATACGTTCCGCCAGCATTAGCTATTAAAGTGGTGGTTTGTCCCGAGCAGATAATCATATTACCTGTTATTATAGGTACAGGTATTGGATTCACAGTAACAGGCTGTGCCGCTGTACCGCTGCAGAGGCCATTGGTAACAGTTACACTATAGGTTGTATTTGTTGTTGGGCTTACTGTAATGCTTGGGCCTGTACTGCCATCGCTCCATAAATACGTACCACCTCCACTAGTTGTTAACGTTGTATTGGTTCCATCACAGATTGTGTTTACTCCTGTGATAATTGGTACTAAGTTGGATTGTACTGTTACCTGCACGGTAGCTGTAGCTGTACAGCCAGTAGTGACTGTTACAGTATAGGTGTTAGTTGGATTTGTTGGTGTTACCGTTATGCTGGCTGTAGTTTCTCCAGTACTCCACACATAGGTGCCTCCTGCTGTAGCGGTTAATGTTGTACTTCCTCCCACGCAAATTGCTGTGGTACCGGTAATCGTTGGATTTGGCGGTGGTGTAATACTCACAGTTACTGTTGTTTGGCCTGTACAACCGCTCGTATTGGCTATTACAGTATAAGTTGTCTGACTGGATGGGGATACGCTAATACTTGTTGTACTTGCCCCATTATCCCATACATACGTATTGCCTCCGTTGGCCGTTAAAGTTGTACTGGTGCCAGAGCATACATTGGTATTTCCTGTAATAATTGGTGTAGGATTATTCACTACAGTCACCAATACACTGGCTGTGCCGCTACAGCTTCCATTGGTAACAGTCACACTGTAACTGGTGGGAACAGTTGGATTTACTAGTATTGATGAATTGGTTGTATTATCACTCCACAAATAAGTTCCACCTCCGCTAGTACTCACCATTGTGCTTGCACCATTACAGATCGTACTAGTGCCGGTTAGTACAGGGACTAAATTGGCGGCTACCGTCACGGCTACTGGTGCTGTGCCTGAGCAATTATTATTTGTTACTGTTACTGTATAGGTAGTTGTTCCATTTCCGGGGCTTACCGTTGTGGCAGCTGTTAGATCTCCCGTACTCCATACATAGCTGCCTCCCCCTGTGGCGGTTAGTGTGGTACTGGTACCAGAACAAATTGTCGTAATACCGCTTATTATTGGTATGGGATTGGGGGTAACTGTTACTGTTATTATTGCGGAGCTGGTACAACCACCTATCGTTCCGGTTACTGAATATGTTGTATTTGTTGCAGGACTGACAGTTATTGCAGTGGTACCTGCTCCTGTACTCCAGCTGTAAGTGCCGCCACCGCTGGCTGTTAAAGTAGTACTGCTACCTTTACAAATAGCGTTTGTGCCTGTAATTGTTACTGTTGCGGCTGCGTTAACCGTTACCATTGCTGTGGCCGATGCAGTAGCATTGTTTGCATCTGTAGTGATTACCGTATAAGTTGTTGTTGTTGTTGTAGGGCATACGCTAAAACTACTACTTGTGCCTGTTCCCGGGTTCCAGCTGTAGGTGTAGGGTGCTGTGCCCCCGTTACCGGTAGCCGTTATATTAGCACAACTTCCGGAACACACATTGCTGCTAGTGGTTGTAACCGTAGGGCCACAACTTGCCCCAACAGTAATAGTTGTTGATGCAACCACTGTTTGAGTACAGCCATTGGCATCAACTGCTGTAAAATTGTATGTAGTGGTGCTAGTGGGACACACAGTAAACGGACCTAACCCTGTCCCAATATTTGGTGACCAGGTATAGGTGTATGGCCCTCCATTTCCTCCTGTAACAGTTGCCGATATTGTGGTACATTTCCCCGCACAAATACTGGTAGCGGGAGTAACTGTTGCATTAAATGTGCAGGAAGCATTGCAGTCTTTCACAAGAATATCATCTATAAAATAATATGATCGCATACTTGCAGCTGGAGTTGAATAGGTTGTATTGGCTTGATTATGAAAATTTCCAAAAGTCACGTACTGCTCTCCCCCAACAGCAATAAAGGAACCTGAGACAAGTACCCAACCATTTGCAGCAACAATAGGAACTGTTTTTGGGCTTTCTATTTGAGGTGTTATATTATAAGGGCCATTTCCCGGAGGCGAAGGAGCTGTTACAGCAGTAGTAGTAAAGTAAGCTCCTAAATTATCCGTACCTGTATTGACTCCTCCCATATTACCGGCTAATCTTGTATAAAAAGTAACACAGTATCTTGTACCTGCAACAAGGGGAGATGTTAATTTAACTTGTGCATATTCGCGGTACTGTGGTGTTTGACTATTATAGGGAGTCCATTCTGTATAAAACCCTATCATCCTTTTGCTGCAAGCGCGGAAGTAGCTGGCCGTCCAAGTACTACCACTGCATCCGGTTCCGTTGTCAAAATAATCAGGAGACCCTCCCGCTTTAGTCCAAGAAGTAGCATTGGGAACTTGATCCTGATTTGTAGGACAGGGGCCTGTTTCGGCACCCGGATTAGGAACTAAATTGCATTGCGCATAAAAGCCAATCGGCTTGACCAATAAAAAGGCAACTAACAAAAATTTTGCAATATATTTTTTTTGCAACATATTAATTTTGTTTTAATAATTGTACGAAGCCTTCCTGTTTAATAATTTCTTTTTTTTCATTGGCTGGTGTTGCCTTCATAATAAAATAATACACTCCATTCGAAGCAATGCTGCCACTTGTTGTACGGCCATCCCACCCACCGGAAACTGTATTCCATTCCGACATTTTTAAGCCCCACCGATCATAGATTGTACACGATAATTCTTTAACTCCCTCCGTATAAAAATAAAACACATCATTAACTCCATCCCCATTTGGTGTAAATACGTTTGGTATGATAATAAGAGGATCACCAATAACTTGAAGGCATTTAGAAATAGTATCTGCACAGGAATTTGAATTTGTTGAAATTAAAGTGATGCAATAATCTCCTGTTTTTAAATAAGTATGTGTGACTGATGTTAAAGTAGATGCATTAGCTATTCCGGAAAGCGGGTCACCGAAATTCCATGACAAGGTGCTTCCTCCGGTGGAAACATCTGTGAATGAAACCAACGTATTCGGCGAAACAGTGGTTGATGACATTGTAAAGTTGGCTATAGGAGTTGGAATAATTGTTACCATTGCCGTGGCTATTGCAGAAATGCCACTTGCATCAGTTGCTATTACAGTAAATGTTGACGTAGCAGTAGGACAGACTCTGACCATACTAGTGGTACTGCCCCCCGGTGACCAAGAGTATATATAAGGCGCAGTACCTGAACTAACTGTAGCTATTATGTTTCCGCATTCTCCACTGCACATCGAAGCATTTGTAGTGGTAATTATAATACCGCAAGTGTTAACTGTTACTGTAGCTATTGCGCTAGCACCAGATAAGGGGCATGCACTATTGTTTACAGTTACTGTATATGTTGTTGTTGTTGAAGGTGATATTGTAATAGATGTGGTTGTTTGCCCCCCCGGAGCCCAAACGTAAGTTCCGCCGCCGGTTGCAGTAAGCGTTGTACTTGCCCCTTTACAAATAGTAAGTGTTCCGGTAATGCTTGGTGGTATTGAGGAAATTCCATATCCAAGCGGAAAAGCATAAGAAGCGTCGCCTGAACCATATCCATATGCATACCCTACAAAACCGCTATCGGCAGATATTGTATGTGTTGCGCCATTAGTAATATTTGCAGGCAACAATGTTGCATATGAATATCCTGTGCAATTGGGAGCTACTGTCCAGTTTGGGGTTACTGTTGTTCCATTTAGTTTTAATTGTGCAGTATATGCCGTTTTCATAACAATATTAACTAAATGTTGTGGTACAACAGGTTGATTAAAACCTCTGAATGTGGCTGTTTTGATAAGCTGATCATTTGAATTCAAAACAAGCATACATGGATCACCTTTACTTCCCGCAAAATTAGTTCCTCCATTACAGGTATTGCCTTTCATGAATTGAGCAACTTCTATCGGTTTATCGGCTGTGATACAATGTGCGCTGCCATTAAATGATTGTTCATTGAATTGACCCGCATTTAATATAATTGGAGCAGCTCCATCTATAACAACTGATGTATTTGCTTTGGAAGCTACAATACGACACAAAGATCCGGTATGTGTGTAGAATGGAGGAACGATATAATCTTTTCCCCATGTACTAACTGGTTGCAATTCTTCATAAATCGGATCGGCTGTTCCACAACCTATAGGTATATCTACTTCGGCAGCACCACCAAAAACTGCAAATTTTTTACAAGGATCGGTTCCAATTATTTTAGTTCCCGTCATATCACAATTAGGATTTCCAAAAGCATTTTTTGCCCTAACTAAATATACCTGTCCTGAATCGAGCGTTATTGTATAAGGAATTCCGGCAGCTTTATTGCCCATGGTAGTGCTTGTAGGAGTAATTTGAATAGAAGTGCCGTTTTGTGTCGCAACAATTTCAAAATGTGATTGTCCATACCAATAACCCGGATAACTTTGAACATAATATTCTGTACCCAATGCCGGTGTAGCCATCACTAGTGTTGCTTCCGGACGAACAATTGAATACATCGATCCGAAAACACTTACTTGTCCGTTAGAAATAATATGCACTCCTTTTGGTTGAATTGATTCGGAAGTTTCATTTTGGACTTTTGCATATGGAATAGAAATTATGGTAGTGCTATTTGCAGCAACGACAAAAGGGACGGAGTAAGCTCCTAAAGGAACTGAAACAGTACCCGAAGCCCCGTTAACAGAACTAATCCATAATTTATATTCAGTTCCTGTTTCTCCTGGTTGAAAAGCATAAGTAAATCCCATCCAAAAATCAGTTCCTGTGGAAGTAGTCTGCGCCAAGCTGTTTTTTTGTGCAAAAAGAAAAGATAGTGCTGTTATAAAAAAAGTAAATATTGTTGTTCTCATAGTATACTGTTTAATGAATATTTTATAGTGCAAATGTACTTCGCGGTGTACAACAATGTCAAAACAAAAATTACCCATATTAAATCTCGAAACACTTTTAAAATCTATTATAATAGCATGTTTTCAGTAAAATCAATAAGTACATCATTCATTGGCTTAAATGTTGATGAAATTATTCAGTACCTGTAAACATCCTAATCAGAATGAACATTTAATTTGAAATATAATAATAATTAATTTTTGATAAATTTTGCCTTGTAAGTACTCCCATTTTCATCAGTTAAAACAACAATATAAAAACCTACAGGATAATCTGATACATTGATTTCCAATTTTTCTATACCTGCGTTTACTTTTCCACTTTTCACCATCTGTTTAGCACTCGTTGAATAAACAGTATAACTGTAGCTATTTTGCCCATCATTAAAAGGTAAATTTATATTTATTATTGAGTTGGATGGAACTGGAGATACATTGATTGTAGATTCTTGATAAATATCATTTACAGAGGTGGACAGCCTACAACCAACAAAATCCAACTCTGCTATTGTACTCCAAATATTACCATTGTGTTCATTCAAAGCAACCAACTTCACATATCTACCTACTTTATCAGGAATACTTACTGTGGTTGGTGCAGATATGTTATCAAAGAAACCTGTTTGAGCATTTCCCCAATTTGTTTTATTAGTTGAAATATATAATTGATAATCTTTGATACGTCCATTCTCGCCATCTATTCGTGGTGTTTGTATCATCTTACTAATTGTATAGGTATCACCTAAATCCAAAACAATTTCATGAGGATGAGTAGCTGTGGAATTCCAAGATGTATGCCACATGGTTGAAACATCATCATCGAATGCATTTGTCGCTTCACCCCCTCCAGGTTGATAGCTATCAGCAGAAACCAATTTCCAAATATTCTTAGGAACTTTAGCTGGGTTCGAGCAATCGTTAATGGAAGGACAGGTAGTTACTTCAAAGAAATTATTCATTGTTTTACTATAGGGCACACCATTCTTAGTTACTGTCATTTTAACGGTATAACTAGTTGCTACATCCACTACTACCTTTGGATTACGAATATTGGGATTAGATATATATTTTGGTGCAGGCGTTATTACCCATTTCCAACTTGCGTTGGAATGATTTAGGAAAGAATGATCATCCAATTGAATAGTATCAGCTGTACAGTTATGCTTCTTCATATCAACCCATGGTCTCACTATCGGAGTGAAATCTGGCTGAACCAAAGGCGTTTCCCAAACTCCAGCATTACCAGCTACACGCAGTTTCCCATCACGATAGAATGCTGCTGCCGAATTTACAAACAATCCTGCCGGATAATTTACTGAATAGTCAGTCCAATCATTATCTCCATCCATACGATAAAACACTTGCCCCTTAGTTCCTTTTATTGATGTTATCATAGCATAAACCAAATCTTTTCCTTCTGTGGTGGGTTGAACAACAATATACTTTATTGATTTATTTTTTAATAATGAATTACCTGCACCTGACCATTGAACCCATGTTGTTCCTCCATCGGTAGTGCGATACATATCGCTATTAAAGTTATCCCAAGCACCAACTTGTTTACAGGCATAAACTACATTTTGATTATAAGGAGATATTGCAAAAGCAATTTGTCCTTGCCATGCTATTGGATTTGATTTTTTTGTCCAAGTCTTTCCTCCATCAATTGATTGATAGAAGCCATTGGTACCACCATTAATATCAGCATACATCACATCAGGATTTGAACTACTCATATCAATATATATTACTCTGTCAGGAAAGGTGTACAAAAGCTCATAATTTTCACCATAATCCTTACTTACCCAGATGCTATTATCAGTCCCCACATAAAGTGTTCCCGAATAATAAGGATGTGTAATAATATTACCTCTCAAACTTCCATATTGATCCATATTTGGGTATTTTGCAAAAGCGAAACGTCCCTCAGGCCCACCTTCGGGAGTAGTTGGAAGAATCCATCCACTTCCCATATCATCAAATGCCGCATGACGTACTTTTCCTTTCAAAAGCCAACCAGTAGCAGACTCAGAACCACCCATGCTTATCGCTTTATTGCCATAAAAATCGGCTATTGCAGTATTCCCATTATGGTATCTACCACCTACAATTACATCTTCATTCCAGCCTTGATCAAAGCCCCACATATCCGAACCAATAAGTCCTCGATTGCGAGCTGAATAGTTGGATTGTGATACAAATGCATCAGTACTGTAGTTCATTCCACCATCAGTAGAAACCCAAGTATCTCCATTTGACAATATTTTCATATCCTGAATATCAGAGTGTATACCAAAACCACCAGCATAACCTCCCACTGGAGAGAAATCCACTCCGCCATTCGTTGATTTAAACAAGGTGGTTGTACCAAAGAAAACCATATTTTGATTCAATGGCGATACTTCTAATACCAAATCATAATATCCCCATCCATTACATACTCCTTGCGATGTATAATAAATTTCTGTGGAACCAGTATATTTCAAAACCCAAGTCCATGCATTATTAGCAAAAGTCCCTTTGTATAAGTAGGGCACATCGTCACCAGCAGAGTTTTTACTCAACATGCCAACAAACATGATATTGGGGTTTTTAGGAGTGGTTGCAATAAGACCACCCGCAACTTGAGGAATATTTGTTGGGAAACTAGAAATTGCACTAAAACTTGTTCCTCCATTTACCGATTGGATAACTCTGAATGTATTATCAGAAGCCTCTGTAAGTGCGTAAATTGTATTAGGGTTATTGGGTTTAAATTCAATATCCCAACAAGCCATCGAAGATTTATTAATCCAATTTAGTCCTCCGTCAGTAGTTATATAAACACCCTTATCGGTTGATGCTATTAGTTTGTTATTATTTGAATCATCAATTTTTATTACATTTGCTTGAAAGCCTGTACTTATTGGAGTCCAGATAATACCTCCATCAACGGATTTATGCACATCTGTATTACTTGCCACATATACGATATCAGGATTTACAGGGTTTACAGCAATTGAATGTATACCACCACCATCACCAAACGGATAGTTCTGACCACACAATGCCCAATTTAAGCCTTTATCAATAGATTTGTTTACAAACCCCGTTTCAGTACCAGTATATATAACATCAGGATTATTAATATGTACACCTATTGAGTACACATTGACTTGAGATGGACAAGCTTCTCGTGTTGAGAAACCTCCATTATAATTAAACAGAAAAGTTTCTTTTGGACCAAGAAAAGTCCAATTAGAAGGATTTGCTGCTGTGGCAGCTCTGTTAATCTGGCTTTCAGGGCTTTGAGCTATTCTCAAGTTTTCGTATATTTTATCTATATCAGGAAGATTTATTGTTCCATCAAATGACACATAATTACCCATACGTTGAGACCAAAGTTCATAATATTTAACAATTGGAGATTCAACTTCTTTGTTTTGACTTTTCCAAAGATCGAATGCTTTTTGTAATTCATTAAAGTTAACTGGGTATTGATAAAGCATCTTAGCCCAATTTGGCAGATCCTCAACATAAGTAGGTTTCAAAATCTTATCTATTGATGGTAATTCATCATAAGGAGTGTACTTAAGATTTTGTGCTTGTACTGTTATTGAAAACAATACGGCAAATAAAAAAGAAATTTTTTTTGATTTCATGATAGTATTAAATGTTTAATTAATATTCACAACAAAAATCAGTCAAATGGACATGCTATTTACATATAAACCAGTAAGTAGGAACTTCACCATTGGTGGCTTGCCATATTCCTAAATCTGCGACTACCACATTATGTTAAATTTGAAAGAGGTTTCTATTCCATAATAATTTTTTTATTGGTGTTGGTTCTATCACCGTTAAGATGGATTATATAAACTCCTTTTGATAAATCACTAAGGTTTAATTTTTTACTGTAATTATAATTTCTGTTGTTTATTTCTAATGCTTCACTATACACAATTTGACCAAGCGTATTTGCTATTTCCAATTTATAATTGCCGTTATCGGGGAAACTAATATCGAGCGTAAATGCATCTTTAATTGGGCTTGGATAAACATTAATGAAAGGCTGCCCGTTTTGGTTATCGGAGCCTGCCGGATCGATTGACGTTACATTATCGGTACAAATCAATGAGTAATCTTCAACTTCTCCATATCCGGCATTACCACAAGGAGTGTAATTGGTTGGTTGATTTCCTGTATCAAACATCCTAATCCTCATTTTTATTTTTCCGAGAAAAGCATTTGCAGGAATCTGTATTGATCCTGTATATGGATTAGTTCCTGCGGTTGAATTTAATGTTAAAGCCAACTCTGTAGTTGGGTCAAAAATTTTATCATTGTTCCAATCACACCAAACCAAAATTGTATCGGCAGGATATTGTGTACCAATAGTAACAGATAGGTTCATAGTACTTCCGCGTAAAGCCGATGTACTTTTTGCAGTAAAATCCGAATAGGTTGTTGCTGCTGAGGTATTATCTATGTAACCGAATTGAACACGTTTAATGTATTCCCAATTGGCAGAATCTGCTCCTGCTGTACAATTAATTGCAGTGCAGGTACCATTACAAAATGATATTTGATTATTTGGTAAAAATTTAATGTTATTGATGTTGATGTTGGAGGATGTTCCATTCCACCATTTTGTGCTAGGAATTGTGTTATCCGAAAACGTTTTCCCTTCTACAAAATAATCGCCTGCATCTGCGCTGTTTGTAGCATGTTCCAAGTCAAACTTACCATCAGCTTGCTCTATGGAATATTCATAATGCGCTGCTTGCGTCATGTCTTGTTTATCGTTTCCGGTTGTTACATTATTATCCACATGCCAAATCAACAAACCTCTATCAGTAGGAATCATTTCATTACCTAAAGTAGATTTCATCCTCGCTTCAATAAGAAAATATTCCTTAGGGTCGTTTGGGTTTACATATCGCGCAACAGTGTTACCGTCTTGCGTTAGCGTGTAGCTTTGGTTTTGCTGAATATCAACCACATTTACCCAACCCTGTTTTAATAAAAAAGGCCCTCCAAATGATTCTATCTGCCCATTGCCTTGATTACCACCCATTACAGAATACCACCCGTCTCCATTAGAGCCGCCATCATGGTCATACGTATCCGGTACAGACCATACAGAATGTCCTTGTTCATGAGAAATCCAAAATAGATTAATATTGGAATCCCATGGAGAAATAAAATTTTGCGCAGTTATCTGACCTGTTTTTTTTCCATTAGGTGCGGTCCACTGCATCCAATGGGTTCCTCCAGAGCCGGCAATCCATGCAGTTGTGAAAAAATTTACAGAAAGAAATGTTCCAACTTCGCCCGGTGTTGTGGATAGCGATACAGAGTTCCAGTCATAGCTAGGGTTATTGGTTTTAAACCACTCCAAAGCCAATGTGGATAAAGTTAAAAACTCTGTCCAATTTTGCGCTTTGTACCAAGCAGCAGTTTGTGGAGCTCTAAAATATCCAAACACATCATGCGTTAAATTTATTTTTCCACGACTTTGAGCATACCAATAATCTCTTAAAGATGCAGTTACCGTTGGCTCTGTATACCCTATTCCGTTCACTACATTATTAGCTCGGGGTACCGTTACATTAGCGGGAGCATCCGAAAAATCAATAAGAATTAATAATCCCTTTAAATTGGTTGTTTGTGCAATTGTTTTTAGGCTTAAACCTACGATTAACAAACATGCTAGAGTAATTAGTTTTTTCATTTTTCGTTTTTTTAGTTAATTATTATCAGAGTATTAAAATTCATAATCAATTTTATTCTATACTAATTTTTTTATTTGTGTTTGTTCCATTACCGCTAATCTTAACCACATAAACTCCTTTTGGTAAAGTGGTACGATCAAACATTTTACTGAAATTATAATTCCCGTTCTTTATATTTAAAGATTCAGTATAAATAAGTTGACCCAACACATTTGCTATTTCTACATTGTAACTGCCATTATCAGGGAAACTAATATCAAGCGTAAACGCACCATTGTTTGGGTTGGGATAAACATTAATGAATGGCTGATTCTGAGTATCAGAACCTGCTTGATCAATTGAAGTTACATTATCAGTACAAATCAATGAGTAATCTTCCACTTCTCCAACTCCTGTTGTTCCGCATGGATCATAATCCGGGGCGTTTGCATCATCAACCATTTTTATCCGCATTTTTATTTTTCCAAGAAAAGCATTTGCTGGAATTGTTATTGAACCTTTATAAGGGTTAGGCCCTGATGTGATGGAGTCCATCGTTAATGCCAACTCTGTATTTGAGTCAAAGATTTTGTCGTTATTCCAATCACACCAAACTAAAATTTTATCGGCAGGATAATACGTCCCAATGGTAACGGCTATGTTCATGGTGCTTCCGCGTAAAGCGGATGTGCTTTTTGATGTAAAGTCAGAATAGGTTGTTGCTGTAGAGGTATTATCTAGGGTTCACTCAAAAAGTCCGCCCCAATCAATTCTATAAAATTTTTGAAAAAGAAAACAGCCGACTTTATTAATCCAGAAATTTAAAAAAGTAAAGGCGTGCTGTTGCACTAACCTTATCAGGTTAAGTACAACAACAAC
>JBBSPS010000055.1:0-18829 GCA_038258655.1 Bacteroidia bacterium | reverse complement strand
TGGACAGATAAATCGAGGGCTGAAACATTATACACCCGGATTGGAACCGCAGGAAGTAGGTACTGTTATGAGCATTGTTTCCGGTATTGTAAAAGTATCCGGTTTACCGGGAGTTGGTTTCGAAGAACTGTTGAAATTCCCGAATGATATGTCGGGCATTGCTTTTAATATTGATGAAGATGAAATTGGAGTTATACTTTTAGGCGACGATACAAAATTAAATGTCGGAGATACCGTTTTGCGAACAGGGCGTGTAATGGATGTTCCGGTAGGAGATTTATTAATTGGTCGTGTAGTAAATCCTTTGGGAGAACCTCTTGACGAAAAAGAAACTAGTGCTTTAACACAACGTTTACCAATAGAACGAGAAGCGCCTGCTATTATGGATCGTGCACCTGTTACTATTCCTTTGCAAACCGGATTAAAAGTAATTGATGCCTTGATTCCGGTTGGTCGTGGCCAACGCGAATTGATATTAGGAGACCGTCAGACAGGAAAATCTTCCATTGCAATTGATACTATACTTAATCAAAAGGATAAAAATGTTTTGTGTATTTATTGTGCCATTGGTCAGCGTGCATCTTCTATTGCTAAAGTAATTGCTCGTTTAAAAGAAAATGGAGCAATGAATTATACTACAGTTATAGTAACAGAAGGAAATGACCCACCAGGATTACTATATATTGCGCCTTATGCAGCTACAAGCATGGCAGAATATTTTATGGAACAAGGAAGAGATGTGTTGATTGTATATGATGATCTAACACACCATGCACGTGCATATCGCGAACTGTCCCTTTTATTAAGAAGACCGCCGGGACGTGAAGCATTTCCGGGAGATATTTTTTATATCCATTCCAGATTACTGGAAAGGTCAACACATTTGAGTAAAGAAAAAGGAGGAGGATCACTCACTGCTTTGCCTATCATTGAAACAGAAGCACAAAATATTTCTGCCTATATACCAACCAATCTCATTTCGATAACTGATGGACAAATTTATCTTTCACCCAAACTATTCGAATTAGGTGTTCTTCCGGCTGTTGATGTAGGAAAGTCCGTTTCGCGAGTTGGAGGAAAAGCACAATTGCCGGCGTATCGATCAGTAGCAGGAAATTTAAAACTCGCCTATGCACAGTTTGAAGAATTGGAAACCTTTGCACGCTTTGGTACTCGCTTAGACGAACAAACGCGAAAAATAATTGAGCATGGAAAAAGAATACGTGCATGCCTTAAACAACCGGAATCAGAACCTTTATCTGTACCCGAACAAATTATTGTTTTACTTGCATTAACGCATGGTTTATTGGACAATGTTTCGCTTGATAAAATAAAGGAAAGTGAAGCAGTACTATGCCAATCAAAAGATCAAATATCTTCTGAGGTGATTAAAAGATTACTTTCTGATAAACCATTAAGTGATGCAGACAGGGATGCTATTTTAGATATGGCGAAAAAAATAATTGAACCTTTTATAACCAAACAGAAAGAAGAAAAATCAACCGAACCTGATAAAAAAACTACCGAACAGTAATGGATACACTGGAAAGTTTACGCAGAAAAATTGGAAGTGCAGGTGAACTGGAAGCTGTGGTTAAAACCATGAAGGCAATGGCTGCAGGTAATATTTCTCAATATGAAATGGCTACAACTTCGCTGAATGATTACTACCAAAATGTAAAGCTGGGGATGGTAGCATATTTAATGAAGAAAGAACAATATTCTATAAAAAAAGAAGATACGCACAAACAAGAAGAATCAATATGTGCAATTGTTTTCGGTTCCGATCAGGGGCTTGTAGGTCAATTTAATGATGTGCTTTCTGATTTCACCATTCAATCATTACAGAAATTAGATGGGAAAAGAGAAATTTGGTCTGTTGGAGAGCGCGTACAGGAAAGGTTATCGGATTCAAAATTTAAAGCGGAAAAATTATTTTCCGTTCCTAATTCGGTTAGCGCTATTACTTCTTTGGTTGAGCAATTATTGATTAGTATTGAGTCTGCCCGAGAGCAAGATAAAATAAATGGGTTTTATATTTTTTATAATAGCCCTAAAATCGGTGGCGGATATGAACCAGTCAGCCAGCGATTATTACCATTAGATGCTAATTGGAAGCATGATTTGGATAAAGACCAATGGCCGACAAAAAAAATACCGCAAGTAATTGGTGGTATGGATTCAATGTTATCGGCTTTAATAAGAGAATATCTTTTTGTTTCAATTTTCAAAGCCTCTGCAGAATCACTAGCAAGTGAAAATGCCAGCCGCTTGGAAGCAATGCAACGAGCAGAAAAAAATATCAATGAATTATTGGATGAATTGGGTGGTAAATACCATCAGTTAAGACAAAGCTCAATTGATGAGGAATTGTTTGATGTTGTAGCCGGTTTTGAAGCAATGAAAAATAAATAAATAATTTAAAACAAAAAAAATGATAACACAAATTGAAAATCTTCCGAAAAATGTAATTGGTTTTACTTACAAAGGGAAAGTAACAGGCCAAGATTATGAAAAAGTAATATTCCCTGTTATTAAGAAAGCTACAAAGGGCAAACAGAAGATCAGGCTGATTTTCCGTTTTGGCAAGAGCTTTTCCAAACTCAATCTTAAAGCAATGATGGACGATACTTTTATTGGTCTAAAATATTTTGGCGATTGGGAGCGAATAGCTATCGTTTCGGATCATACTATGATGAACCATGCCATTAAAGCTTTTAGCTTTTTGATGCCGGGACGTTTAAAAATATTTCCATTGAATGAATTAGACAAAGCAATAGAATGGGTTTCAAAAGATAAAGAATAATTCAATTTAATTCAGAAACACAATGAAAAAAGAACAGAAACAGCAATTACATCAGCTCTATATCGAACTGGTAAAGCTACAGAAGGAAATTATTTCTTCAGGTTTAAAATTATTAGTAATTCTTGAAGGTAGAGATGCTGCCGGAAAAGATGGAACGATAAAAAGAATTGTAAAGCATTTGAGTCCGCGTGAAACAAGAGTTGTTGCACTGAGTAAGCCTTCTGACAAAGAAAACAATGAATGGTATTTTCAACGTTATGCGCAGCATCTTCCTTCCAACGGAGAGTTTGTGATTTTCAACAGAAGTTGGTACAACCGCGCAGGAGTTGAAAAAGTAATGAATTTTTGCAACGAAAAGGAATATGAGATTTTTTTTGATAATGTTCCTCTATTTGAAAAAATGCTAACCAATGCCGGCATTATTGTTATTAAATATTATCTCGACATCAGCAGGCAGGAACAAAATAAACGACTTGATGATAGAAAAAAGGATCCTTTGAAACAATGGAAAATAAGTCCTATAGATGAAAAAGCTCAAAAGGAATGGAAGGAATACTCTAAAGCAAGAAACGAAATGCTATTAAAAACAAATTTCGAATATGCGCCATGGTATATTGCTAATGCAGAAAATAAAGATGAAATACATATTGCGCTGATCACTCATTTACTTAAACATATTGATTACAAAAACAAGAATAAAAAACTTCTTGCTAAAGACTTTGGATTAATTTATCCTGTATCAGTTCCTAGCCTAAAAAATAAGTTGTATGAATAAGAATAATATTTAACCTAAATTTAAAATTTATGCAAATCATCTTCATTATAACGATTCTTTTTATTGTAATTATAATTTATAATATTGTAAAAAGAAAGCGGCCACTTCCACAACCTGATGCTAGCAAAGAAAAAAGCATATTACAACAACATGTATTGTTTTATCAAAAATTAGATGCAGAAGAAAAAAATAATTTTGAAAATCGTGTACAGCATTTTCTTTAAAAAGTACGAATAACGGGAATTGATGTTGTAATAGAGGATATTGACAAAGTATTTGTCGCGGCTGCCGCCATTATTCCAATTTTTGCTTTTAAAGATTGGGAATATCGAAATATTCATGAAGTACTGATTTACCCCGGCACATTTAATGAAAAATTTCATACGAAAGGATCTGGAAGAGATGTGCTGGGCATGGTGGGGAACGGAGCAATGCAAAATATGATGATACTTTCACAACAGGATTTACGAAACGGTTTTTTAAATACGCAAACAAAATTAAATACCGCTATACATGAATTTGTACATCTGGTAGATAAAGATGATGGTTATACTGATGGTTGCCCGAAGAATCTATTACCACACAAATATGCAGTGCCGTGGTTAAAACGCATTCATGAGGAGATAAAACTAATTCAAATAGGGCAGTCAGATATTAATCCTTATGGAGCAACGAATGAAGCGGAATTTTTAGCTGTAGTGGCCGAATATTTTTTTAAACAGCCGCAACTAATGCATAAAAAACATCCTGAGTTATATGATTTATTAAAACAGGTATTTATACCGGAAAATTAATAGGTGGCGGATAAGAGAGGTGGATTAAAGATCTATTTATTTTAAATTTTTATGTTTCTTCTTCCAATAAAATGGGAGTTTATTCTATAATTAATTTCAGCGTATCCGATTTAGTTCTTGCTTTCAACCATTTTTTTATTTGTTTTGTTTCTTCTTTTCTTGGTCGTTTTTTAAACTTTGTATAGGCCGTTGTGACGGTGTCAAAATTATTATTTTTAGAATTATAATAAACACTATTCTGAACTGAGAATTCAAGAACATTTTCATTTATGGCATTTAACTCTTTTGAGATTGGTTCTATAGGAAGTTTTTCAGATTGATATTGGTTAATTTCACTTTGAAGAGATTGAATCATCTTATCTTTTTCTTTTATGATGCTGTCATTTTCTGTATAAATTTTTTCAAGGATATTGGTTTTCAAAGTTCCTGTTTGGGTTTTATCAACCCCATATTGGCCTTGGTGTATTATAAGTTGCACGTTATATAGTTTATAGTCGGTCGCTTTATTGCGAATACTTTTAATCTTTTCATCGCTTATTTTTTCTCCGAACAATAATAAAGTTATTTTATTTTTTTCATAATTGATATCCTGCTTTATAAGTTGAGCATTAGGAAAATTTATTTCGTCGCGAACAAATGTCTTTGCCTTTTGTTCGAATACAATTTTTTGTACTGTCATGTAAGCGATAAAGATACTTGGAATGATTGTTACAAATATGATGATTGAAATTATGCGTTTTATTTTATTTTCTTTTATTTTATCTATAAAAGAAGCGGGAGAAAACTTCAGTACCCGTACAACAAAAAAAGTTGACACACTGATAAAAACGGTGTTAATGCAAAACAGGTAAAATGCTCCTCCAAAGAAATAAAAATCGCCTCGCGCTAAGCCAAAACCTGCTGTACAAAGGGGTGGCATAAGCGCAGTGGCAATAGCAACTCCGGGTATGACATTGCCTTTTTCTTTTGAAGTTCCCGCGATAATTCCGGCAAGCCCGCCAAATAAAGCTATAAGCACATCCCAAATAGTTGGAGTTGTTCTGGAAAGTATTTCTGACCTGGCTTCACTTAAAGGGCTTAGCAAAAAATAAATTGTTGAAGCCGAAATACTTATCACAACCATGATTAAAAGATTTTTAGCGGCGGCTTTTACCAGATCAAAATCAAATATTCCGAGTCCTAAACCTATACCCATAATAGGGCCCATTAATGGAGAAATAAGCATTGCACCTATGATAACGGCAGTTGAATTCACGTTCAACCCTATGGACGCAAGAAAGATGGCGAATATAAGTATCCATATATTTACGCCGCTGAAAATAATTCCTTTTCGAATTGAATCGATGATCGTTTTTTCATTATCCTTATCCTTGGAAAGATTGAATCGCTCCTTTATGAATTTATTAATGCTATGTAATAAATCGCTCATGCGTTATTTTATTTTAATTTCATAACTAACTTACCAATTGTTAATCCCTGAACAAGTATAGAAAAAAGTACAATTGCAAAAGTGACAGTAACAAATATATTTTTGTATTCATCAACCGGCAGTGACAATGCAAGAGCAATTGAAATTCCTCCCCGCAATCCGCCCCATGTCATGATCACTAATGTTTTTTTCTCTAATGTTTTTTTAAACATAAAAAGATGAGTGGGAATCCATAAAGAAATGTATCGTACTACTAAAAGAATAATAGCTGTTATAAGCCCTATGAACAAATACTTTACATCAAAATTAATTACCGCCAACTGAAGCCCCATAAGCATAAATAAAACGGCATTCAGAATTTCATCGGTTATTTCCCAGAATTTTTCAAGGTAATCACGTGTTTTATCGGACATAGCTTCTCTACTACTCTTGTTGCCTGTGAACAATCCGGCTACAACCATTGCTAATGGGCCTGAAACATGAATAGCATGACATAAACTATAACCACCCATCACCATAGCTAATGAAATTAATATCTCAGTCTGAAAATGATCAATGGATTTCATCAATTTATAACCAATATATCCTATACATAATCCTATTATTACTCCACCTAAAGCTTCCTGCGCAAACAATGTTGCAACGGAAAACACTGTTATATTTTCAATTCCTTGTTGCATGATTTGAAAAATAGTGACGAACACTACTACACCCACTCCATCATTGAAAAGAGATTCCCCAACAATTTTTATTCCTATGGATTCGGAAATGTTCGCTTTTTTCAGAATGCCTAAAACCGCGATTGGATCTGTTGGTGAAACAACAGCACCAAACAAAAAACACGCAATAAATGGAACTTCAATTCCAAAAAATGCAAGTAAATAATGAACTGCCCCACCCATAATTACTGTTGACAGCAACACACCTACAGTAGCGAAACTTAAAATGCTTTTACCCGACTTCTTAAGTAAATCATATTTTACATGTAAAGAGCCGGCGAAAAGTAAAAAACTAAGAAGTATTCCCAGTAAAAATTCAGAAAAATTTATGAGCGAAATTTGTTTTTTGATGTCTTCGGTAAAAACCGGAGAAATTTTCCCAACAATGATCAATGTTATGGAAACAAGTATTCCCATTACCATCAGAATTATGCCTGATGGTAATTTAAACAAACGTACATTGATGTATGAAAAAAAAGCCACCAATGTTATCACTACAGAGAATAAAATAAAGATTTCCATTGAATTTATTTAAAGTAAATTAGATGAAATTATTTGACTATTAGTCGTATTTTATATAAGAAGTTGCAAAAATTGAATTTTAATAGCTCCCAGTATTTATATATTGCAAAACTATACTATTTACCAGTGGGACAAAAATAAACAATGTTACGAAAACGAATAATAAAAAAGACATTTACCCACATTTAAAATTTGATAATTGTTTCGATATTTCGTTAATATAGCCCCCACTATAAAAATCCTTACTTGGCAAGGGTTTTTCTTTATACTTACAAAGCCTTGGTGGCCTGCTACTGCTGAACAAAACATTTATTCTTTATCTGCATTTAGATAAAGTTGCTCATAAATTGAAATGAGTAAAAGGAAAAAAGAGATCAAAAAAGGGCCTACCACAATTCCTATGATTCCAAAAAATGGCACTCCAATTATAACACCAATCAAAGTTATTAAAGGGTGAGTATCAGCGATTTTTTTTGAAATATAAAAACGAAGAAAATTATCCGCCACCGTTACTAGCACTATTCCCCAAATAATAATTCCAAGGCCTGCAATTGTATTTCCATTTGCCAATTCAATTATTCCAGCAGGAACAATTATAATGGGCGCGCCCACAACAGGTAAAAAACATACAAAGAACGAAATAATTCCCCAAAATATAGGATCAGGAATTTGAAAAATTAAAAATCCGATTCCTACTATAATACCTTGTACAGCAGCAATAATGCCTTGCCCAAAAATATTTGAATAGGTCATGTTTTTTAACTCTTTGCCAAAACGCAAGCTGTTTCTTTTTTGAAAAGGAAGATATTTTAAGATTGTTTTTTCAAAATTTTCATAAGAAACCAGCATGTAGAAAAGTGAAAAATAAAGGATCATAAGATTAATAAATATTCTGAAAGTTTTGTTGATAAAGGAAGAAAATTGGCCAATTGCCCAGTTGGATAAATTTGATATTCCATTTTTAATTAATTCAGGTTTATTAATTCTTGATCCTCCAAGCTTGTTTACATTATCAATAAGTTTTGAAGCGATTTCCGGATTTTGTTGAAAAGCGATTAACTTATTGATAATCATCCAGCTTAATGCAAGCATAGGAATAATAATTATCAGGAAGGAAACAACAATTATAATTAATGCGCTAAAGGATTTTCTGATTTTCTTTTTTTCAATAAGATAAATGTGAAGAGGCCTGAAAAGTGTATACATTACAATACTTCCAAGCAGTGAAGTGAAAATATTTAATGTAGAGTAGAAAAGAAAAGCACCTAACAATAAGACCAATCCTAAAACTAAATTTTTTTGTTGCGATGAATTGTATATCGGCATTATAAAAGGTATAAAATTTAATAATTATTTTGGCTAAGGCTTCAAATCGAACTAGATTATGAGGACAAAGGTAAAATAATCAATCTCCAAAATGTACATATTTATGATTTTTTTTATGATGTAATAGAGTACCAAAAACAAATAAGGTTTAAACTAATCGTTTAAAATATTCTTTAACAATTAGACTTAACGTAGATATTATTAGATTTCAAAAAAATATCTATTATCTATTATCTATTTTCTTACTAACAATTTCAAATTTGTGAACAATTGATTCACCTTCTTCATCTACTAAAGTAAGAATATGAATTCCTTCATCAGGGTTTAATCCCATTTGATGAATATTTTGTGTACTTCCCACGTACACTCCATCCAAATGCCAATAAATAATTGTATTTGCTTTACGATGTGCTACCTGAAAAATGGTTTTTCCCATTGCTCCATCTAACTCAATCGGGACATATATTTTACTGAATTGTTTCGGATAAATAATCTCCATTGCGTTTAACCCGTTGCTCTGACAGTCGCTCCTAAATGGTGGCAATTCTTTATATGTTGGATTTTTTGATTTGTAATACCATTCCATTGCTGGTGGTAATATAAACCAACTTACATGCTGCATTTTATTTACATCTTCGCAATTACTGTTTACACGATATTTTCCGCTTGCATCTAGGTGTATCAATCGATGATACTTGCAAGGCTCCGAACGCAATCCTGATCTTTGTATCCACATGGTATCAATAGGTTCACAAATATCTGTTGCCCTGCAACCACTTTGGCGACATACTGGTGCTTTTTCCATTTCATCATATGGTTGTGAAAACCATTTTCCCGGTTTTAATAAACTGAAAATATCAAATAAAATTGGTGCAGCAGTTTGTATACCTACTAATCCAGGACGGCCTTCACCATCTGCATTTCCAACCCAAACACCAACAACATATTTTGGGGTTACACCAACTGCCCAGCCATCACGATAACCAAAACTTGTTCCTGTTTTCCATGCTACTTTACTAGCTGATGTATATTGTCGCCAGCCTGCATCCTCATCAGGACGGGATACTTCAACCATCGCTTCAAATGTTAAATAAATGGAAGCAGCATCCAAGTATGTAGCTTCACTTAAATTAGGTTCCTCTTTTTTATTTTGGGGAATATAAAACGGAGGATGAAAATCATCTTTATCATATTTACCATTGTAGGTTGTATAATGATTAAGTGTGCGCGCCATGCTTGCATACATTCCTGCAATGTCCCATAATTTACCTTCAGCGCCACCTAATATGATTGATAATCCATAATGATCGGGAGTAAAATTGAGTGTTGTCATCCCAATCTTTTTCAAATTGTAATTAAATTTTTCAATTCCATAATTTTGTAACATGCGAACTGCCGGAATATTCAAACTCCTTGCCAATGCACGCTTTGCAGGTATAGCGCCATCAAACGACATATTATAATTTTGCGGAGCATAACCTGCTATTTGTGTTGGAATATCAGGGACAATAGTAGTAGAAAGCAATTCACCATCATTGAGCATACTGGCGAATAGAAAAGGTTTTAAAATACTTCCGGTACTTCGTGGTGCATTTATTACATCTACATCACTTTCATATTCGGGCTTACTGGTGTTATTAGTATTTCCAACATACGCTAATACATTTCCTGTAGCAACATCTAACACAATTGCACAAGCATTATGAATTTCATTTGCTTTTAAAATCTTGTGATGATTTTCGATTATTTCATTTACTCGTTCCTGTAAATATTTATCAATGGTCGATTTTACTCTTGTTCCGTTAAGTCCTTCTTTAGCGGCACGTTGTAATAAATGGGGAGCAATTTGTGGAATAGTATGCGGCTTTCCCGGAAGAGATTCTTGTTTACTTAATTCACAGGTTTCATTATCAATAATTTTTGCTTTGCATAATTGGTCGAGCAGACAATTGCGTTTTAATCGTAATTGTTCCTGATTTTTTCCGGGATAAATTAAGCTTGGAGCATTTGGGAGAACTGCTAATGTTGCCGCTTCGGCCCATGAAAGTTTTTCAGCTTCTCTTCCAAGGTATCGCCAGGAAGCAGCATCAATACCAACCACGTTTCCTCCAAATGGTGCATTGGAAGCATACAAAGCAAGTATTTCAGATTTTGAATAGCTGAGTTCTAAACGCAATGCTAAAATAATTTCAATTACTTTTTCAAAAACTGTTCTGCTTTTTTCTTTTCGTGAAAGACGTATTACTTGCATAGACAAAGTGCTTCCACCGCTTATTACTTTTTTTGATTTTATATTTTGAAGAGTTGCACGTGCAAATGCCAATGGATTAAATCCAGGATGTTTATAAAAACTTCGATCCTCAAATTGAATAATACTTGAAATAAATTTGGATGGAACCTGTTCATTTGTTGGAAAACGCCATTGCCCGTCATCTGCTATACGAGCCGAAAGCAGGTTGCCATTATTATCTTCTAAAACGGTGCTTGTTTTGTTTTTAAAAAGTGGATTAGGCAAACAGAACCAAAACCAAATACAAAGTACGAGAAGAATTAATACACTTATTCCTTTTTTGGTTTTAAAGAAGTAGAGTATTGAAGTAATGCGGTTCAGGGTAAAATAGTGTTTAAGATATATCTACACACTAAAAAAGTGTTCCTTTAAAGGTTGATAAGGGAACTGTTATATCTATAATTATTACTGATTCTCCTAAATATTCATGGATAGGAGTAGCAAGTTGTGTAATAACTCTTTTGTCAGAAGTAGCAAATCCACTTATTTTTCTGTTGATTAATTGTGCTATTAATTTACAATCGTCTTTAATAACATTTCTTAAAACATCAGCCAAAAGTTCCTTTTTTTTTAATAGCATCGCATGTATTTCTCCACCTTTTATTCCATCAAAATAATCGAAAGGTGCTATTTTGAGAGTTTTTAAAGGTAAGTTTTCTGGAGAATCCACAACACTATATTCTGCAATTGAAATTGTAGAAATATACATTTCAATTTTATTTTCTATGAAATATTGATAATAATCCAAAGCATTTTGGTGAAATTCATCATTCCGATTTAAAAGCCTAATACAAAACGAAGTATCTAACAAAATACTATCCAATTGTACCTCCTCTTAATTCATTAATCCATTTATCTACATTCTTAATTTTAGATAATCTAGAAGTAGCTTTTTCAATAAGAATATCCAACTCTGTTTTATTAAAAAATGGATTGTATTCAATATAATGAGAAAGTTTAAGATCATAAGGTTTTCTATCAACTAAACTTAATTTTCCGCTAACCTTTACACCATAAACTTTAAAAAGTCTTTTCTCTCCCTCAAGTAGTTGTTCCTCTGTAGCAGAAACTATAAGTTTTCCATATTCTTTTGTTATGATATGAAAATTAGGATCCTTACCTCCTTCTTCATTTATTTTTCCATACAATATAAATTCTGTTTCTATATATGCTGGAGTGGAATTAAAAAAATTAGTGTCTCTTGTTATTTTTAAAATATTTGAATTTGAAATTGAATCTGAGAATGTAATTTCGAAATTTTTTTCCTTTGCAAGATTCTGAAATTTATCAATAATTTGCGCCCGTTTAAAATCTAAAAAATCAACAGCTTTTCTAACCGCTATCTCACCAATTAGTCCATTAAAAAATATAACTGCAGAAATAGGCAGATTAAATAAATGTTTTGCAGAACCATCTTCGATTTTATAAGAAATAAGAGGACGGGCGGATTTTTCTGACCTGCTTGGATATAAAAATGTTTCAATATCGCTAATAAGTTCTTTGACTTCAGCAATATCAACATCTTTAGGCTTAAGAGGCTGGCTCCCTATAATGCCTTCAATTTTAATTTCTATGTATCCTAATTCTTCCACTAAACAAAGTTATTAAATAATATTCATAAAGGTAAAATCCTTTTACAAAATGAATCACTAAAAACTACTCCGTCCCCAGCTTAACCACTTCCACCCATTTACCTGCTTTGCGTGAGTTAATAGTATTATCATACATGGCTTCACAATAAATCGTTGGTAAATAATATCTTCCAACATAGGCTGCATTCAATACAATACGGAATGTACTTGTTTTGTTTGGAGAAATATTGAAGTACGTATAAACTCTGTCATCACGTATATCCTGATAAGTTGGATAATCACTTTTAATAACACTTTCGGCTTCATCCATTCGTGTGTTATGAATTTCCCATCCACTCGGAAATATTTGCGACAATGCCATTTGTAAGTATTCACCACGTGTTCCCGGATTTGTAATTTGTACCTCTGCAATAAAGTCGGTTCCTTGTTCCAGTTTTGTAACATCAATTGACCCGCCCGTCATGTTGGTATAATTTACATTGACCTTTAAATCATTATCAACTGATGTTTGATCGCCTGTTTCAGGAATACCTTCCAATATTACACGAGCAAATAAAATTCCTGTTCCATTATTAGTTACGCTTACATTCCCCGGTGCAGCACCTTTCAATACCATATCAATTTGTTTCACAGGTAATTTTGTGTTTAAATTAATCGGTGCATTGCTATTGATCTTTACATTGTATTTCATTTCGGTACTTGGTCCACCTGCTGTCGCAAATTTTGAAACTGAAATTAAACAATACGCTGTGGTTTGTGTGCTCATCCATTGATTCCTGCTTAATGCAGCAGAAATTTCTTTTACCAATGGCGCCGCTTTTGTTTTCATATTAAGCAAGGTCATTGTTTCTAAGATCATGGCTTCATCACGATCACTAGATCCATAGCTATAAGCCATTTCGCTGTATGCAGGGACCTTATAACTTAAACTATCAATTAATTTTTTAGCAACTTCCGGTTGACCCGCTTTTACATAAGCAGCAGCCAATCGCCATTTTGCAGAAATAGAAAGATCAGGACATTCTTTTAACCTGTTCATTGCACCTAGTTCGGGTGACTTAGCCAACGCCAGTGTATATAAGCGATATGCTTGTTCCAAATCATTGTTGTAATAATAATAGTGGTCGCGCGATCTTGGTACCCATGCATTTGCCTGGTTGCGTTGATAACGTTTCCAATTATCCATAAAGCCAGAAGGAAGCGTATAGCCTTTCATTTCAGCCTCTATCATAAAATGTCCGGCATAACTGGAACCCCAATCATCTGCATTATATTGCCCTGCCCAATAGCTCATACCACCACTTGAAGTTTGAAATAATTTCAAACGCTCAATTCCGGCTTTGATATTTCTGTCCATCGCAATTTTAAAATCACTGTTAAGCTCCATGATATCCGCCAAATATAATTGTGGGAATACTGCCGAAGTTGTTTGTTCCACGCATCCATGCGGGTAGTCAATTAAATATTTCAAACGCTCACCTAAATTAATTGGTGGAATACTGGATAACTCAATTGTTCCTTTGTTAGTGCCCGTCATACCCGCAGGTGTATATGGTGATGACCATGTTTTACCTGTCTCAATTACACTTTCAACAACGTTTACCACTTTCGGATTTGGATTACGTACATCAATTTCGATATTATAAACAGCTTTCTCCGAACCACTGGTAGCGATTATTTTCACCGTACCAATACCCAACATTGAATTCACTTTTAATTTAAAATTCACCACTTCATCACCAATCTCTTTAAATGAAATGGATTTAGAAGTTCCATCCAGTGGACTGAACATAGTATTGGTTTGAATTTTTACATTCACATTTTTTACTTGTTTTTCCATTGCAAAAACATCAACAGGTAAGTCAACGGTTTCACCCGGACCAACTACACGCGGTAGTGTACCTAGTATCATCAATGGTTTACGAACAGGAGTAGTTTTTTCTGATGCACCGTAGGCGCATTTGTAACCGGCTATTACCATTGTTCTCACTGAACCTACATATTGCGGCATCATAAAATCATGATGTGCTGTTTCTCCTTTTTTAAGAAAGAACGGCCCCATAAATTTCACCATCGGTTTAAAACGGTTGGCTTTTTTTCCACCTTTTCTATTTATATCGCCATCACCACCTATTGCTAAAATGCGCGATAGTTCAGCTCCATAGGCACCCATTACCATATCAAACATGTCCCACGTTTTTACCCCCAATGCTTCACGCGCATAAAATGCACTCCATGGATCAGGAGTTTTAAAACGTGTTATATCCAATAGTCCTTCATCCACAATAGCAATGGTATAAGTCATTTCCTTACCATCTTTTTCTGAAACGGTTAAACTGGATTTTGTTTCCGGACTCCATTTTGCCGGAGTGGTGATTACCGGAGTTACGTGTGAATTCGGATCTTCCACCGAAACCGGAATAACGCCATACAAGCGTATTGGCAAGTCGTTCACCGTTTGTGCATGAGGTTGTATCAATGTTACATTCACATAAACATTTGGTGTCATATCAGCCGTTACCGGGAAATTGAAAGTAGTTTCTCCTTTTTGAGTTTCAGCCCAAAAAGCTTTAATCACTTTCGAACCACTTTCAACACTTATCAATGCACGGCCTTCACCACTTGATGGAATTGTTAGCTTTACATTTTCACCAACATTGTATTGTTTTTTATCACTTGAAAAAGATAACAAAGTAGCGCCTTCATTTCCTTTCGGAGAAGAACCTGACCATGCCGGCCAATCAATGTAAACTGTTTGTCCGGTGCGATGCCCACTTTCCTCATCAGTTACACAAACATAAAAGCGTCCCCAATCAGGGCGATTTACTCGCAATACAAATTGCCCTTGTCCATTTACTGTTGAAATAACTTGGTCCTGTATCGGTTGTTTATATTCATTACCAACATAGTTTGCGATATCGCCATTATAACTATCCCACCACCAGCGCCAGTTAACTTTAAATACCTGTACTTTCAATTTACTTTTTGAAATAGGTTTTCCATCACTATCCACTGTTACTATTTTAACAATGTGATTGGTATCTGTTTGAAGCATACCACTGAATTTTTGTCCATCCGGTACTTTCATACCAACATAAGAAGAGTATGGAGAATACGGCAATGAAAACTGATCAACACTAAACGCTCCACCTTGTTCAAATACCCGCACTTTAAAACTTGCACGCAACATTCCCGGCGCAGCATCTTTTACAGTAAGGTTTGGCTTTACAACGGCTTTGCCTTGTTCGTTGATATTACCATCAAAAATTGTTTGTGCCTCTGAACTAAAATTACGCGCTACATCATCAAATCTATAGTCTTCATATTTTTTAAACGTAGTTTGCGTTTGAGCCAATGTAACTTCCACTTTTGCATTTAAATTTTTTGCAACAGCTCCCACTAACCATTTTACTTCCAGATTTCCATTTCGATCTTTGTGTGCAACCGAAAGTTGTTCCGCACCAAAATCTAATTTTATTTTTAAACGGTTCGGCATTATGGTTTCTATCTTAATACTTTTTGTAAACCATGCTCCGCCGACTTTTACACGTGCAGTCCAGTTACCGGTAGGGGAATTTTTTTCAATTGTTGTAGTAAAATTATAGAAGCCGTTTAGCCCAACTGTTTTCATCATTTTTCTAAATACCTGTCCTTGCGGATTGAGCAATTCAAATTCTACTGGATGATTTTTCGGAAGTGTATTTAGTTTATCTTCTAAAATAAAAGACAAGAACAATGTATCACCGGGACGCCATACACCGCGCTCGCCATAAATAAATCCTTTGATACCTTTTTGAACTACTTCACCTGAAACATCAAATGCACTTAATGATAATGCGGAGCCGTCATCCAGTTTCAGGTAACCACGTTGTGCTTCGCTTTTAGCAACCATCAAAAACGGTTTTTTCTTGAAGGTGAAATCACACATCCCATCACCGTTTGTTTTCAGGGTTTGAATGATCTGCAATTGGTAATCATATAATTCAATTGTTGCACCTGAAACAGGTTTTGTAGTTACTAAATTGGTAACAACAAAATTCATTGAACCATCCGTTCCGCGCTTTGTCAGTAACCCTAAATCGGAAGCCAATACATTACGACTAACCTCTCTGCCTCTATAGTAGTATTTACTGCAAGGATTATTGCGTTGATCATAACTATTATTATTGTTTCCATCACTCTCTCCATCATCGCCTTCACCTTCATATTGATTATAATCGTTGTAATAATAATCACCATAATAATCCCAATCTTTACTGTCATCATCATCTGTTCCATCATTTTTTACTTCTACCATTTCATCATTATCATTTCCCACTTTATTATGTACATCAGTACTATCACAATGATATGTGGAATATTCTTTTTTGAAACTGATGATAATTTTATAAATAGCACCCGGTTCTGTTTTTATCAACTGTGCCAGATCCAACGAATAGGTATTCCATTTGCCAAGATCCATTGCGCTTTTTTGTGTCAGCTGAATTGTTTTTTTCAATACTACTTTTCCAACACGCCTTAATTCACGGTCGCCTTGCAAATTATTCACTTGTAAAAATTGGGGAATATTTTTTTCGTAGATCTTTAAAATTTTAACATCAATAGCTTTTAAACTAACTGCCTTGAAAGGGAATATCAAGCCATTCGAATTTGGAAGAATTACACCTTTGCCAATCAATTGAACTTCCGGTTTTAATTCTTCGAACATTATTTCCATTGAATAACGTTCTTTCAATGGCATTCCTAAAATATTTTTAACACCTAGTTCAGCAGTAATCGTATGCGCTCCTATCTGACGAGCTTGAGGATATACCCTTATTTCATTATCCTCAATAATGTATTTTAAGGCGGCTCCGCCTGACAAAGTAACCAAACCATTTAAGGGTTGATTTTCCAAAACGGGATCTGAAAATTGAAGTACAGCATATTGTTCAGGACTTTGAAATACTTTTACATCCATCACTTTAAAATCTCCTAACGCAGGAATATCTATAATTTTGCTTCCTTTTGTATCTACTCCTAAAGATGTACCTTCCCATTTTATTTCAACTTTTCCGGGTTGTGCAGTACGTTGAATGCCATCAATAGAAAAACGGGAAATAGTTCTGCTTCCCTCATGTATCCATGTAATTGGAAGGTTTTTTTCCATTTTGGGATACCGTTACTACTTTTTCAATTATCTCCGGATTCGCAACATCAGCAGTTGATAGTGTCCCATCTAAGCGCTGAACAATTAACGTTTTTTTATCCGTTGTCGTCATCCTATCCACAAATACTTCATACGATTGTTGCATCGTTTGAAAATCAAAAGAAAATGTTTCAAATTCCCCGGGTACTTCTAAAATTTTTGATAAATAAAATTTTGCATCATAATGCTCTTTGTTTGGCAATGGTTTTTCCGGACGAAATTCGATCGTTCTGCTATCCAGCCAAACAGCGGTTCCTTTAATGGATGGAGAGAAATCGAATAAGGTCTTTTCAATTGGTTTTCCAATTTCAATTGCTGTTTTCACTTCATCTGTAAGCAAAATTCGAATTGTTGATTCGCTTGAAATTATTCCGGAGGTATAGGCATTGATGTAGCTACCGAATGCAGGGTTTACCTTATTCTCAGAAGAAGGAGAGTGTTTTTTTAACACAGAAAGTCCAATCAAAGCAACAGCAACAAAGCTTGCTATGAACAATAACATTCGTTTTGACATTTTTAGAGAATTGGGAGTTAAATTATAGATGTGTGAATTTCCTTGTAAAGGTATGCCAAGTTCTTCCCAAAACAAAGAAGCCTTTCAGAAAAATTTGAAAGACTTATCTTTGTTTTGGTTCAAAAAAGATTATTAATCCTGGCTAATAAATTTTAAGGGTTTGATCTGTATTTTTAGGTTTAATAGTATAAAATATACACCTGTAGGCAGAGCCAAAATATTTACTTATTTGAGCGGTAACTTGTGTAGTTGAAATTATCTTCTTGTATATTTTAAGTGTTATGGTTTTATTGGAATCATCTGACTTTTCAACATTTAAAGAAGTACTTGCAGGCTTGCTTGTTTTTTTAGCATAAACATACTATAAATTACAATGTGGGAATCTTGTAATTTTTTTCTGAAAATATGTAAGTCTTTTAACATATATAGAAACATCTTTGTACAAATAATTTAAATAATAATTTAAAAATTATCCATATGAAAAACTTAGGAATTGTACTTATTGTAATCGGAATAGTTATGATGCTGATAACAGGTTTTAATTTTGTGACTCAAAAAAAAGTGGTCGATTTAGGTCCAATTCAGGTGAATAAAGAAGAAAATCATCCTGTGCAATGGTCGCCAATTATTGGAGGGGTGCTTCTTGTTGGCGGTGTTATTCTATTAGTTACGAATAAAAAATAAAAAAAACATTTTCTGGTTGAATGGAAATTCAAAATAATAACAATTCAGAAAATGGAAGCCATACATCGGGGACACATATCAGTTGTTGGTTTGAAAAAGGACTTGTGTCAAACAATTTTCCAACACTCGAATCTGATCTTGAAACAGACGTGGTGATTGTAGGTGCTGGTATAGCCGGACTTACAACTGC
>JBBSPS010000054.1:0-19121 GCA_038258655.1 Bacteroidia bacterium | reverse complement strand
GTCTGTCATAATACTTACTTGCCAACTTTTTTTGTGTACATCAAAGCCTACATAAATGTTTTCTCCGCTAAAATCTTTTATCTTTGTTTTCATCTGTATAAATTTTTCTAAACTTACACATTACAAACATAAGGGCTTCGATCGCGAAAAGCTCCCACGCAATGACGTTGCAATAAAAAAACTTACAATGTATTAAAGTTATACCCAATCCCATAAACCGTTTTAATATAATCAGTAGCGCCTTGTTCCAACATTTTTTTACGCAAATTTTTAATGTGCGTATAAATAAAATCAAATGAATCACTTTGATCCATGTCATCACCCCAAAGATGTTCAGCTATTGCATTTTTTGTGATCACTTTATTTTTATTGACAATAAAAAAAAGTAAGAGCTGATATTCTTTTGTTGTCAATGTGATTGGACAATCATTTACAGAAACACCGCGTGAAGGGAGATGGATCTTTATCTCATTGAGGATCAATTCATTTTTTCCGTCAAAACTTTTTCTGCGTACAATGGCTTTAATACGTGCGTTAAGCTCCGATAAGTGATAAGGTTTTGTGAGGTAATCATCTGAACCCAATTCCAGCCCTTTTAACTTATCATCCAATGAATTTTTTGCTGACACAATGATAATTCCCGCTTCCGATCTTTTTTCTTTTAATTCTTTTACGATCTGTAATCCATTACCTTTTGGCAAAGTAATATCCACTACTACGCAGTCATAATCATAGCTATGAATCTTTTCAGAAGCTTTCTGGTAATCATTGGCTGTTTCGCAACGATATCCTTCTGATTCGAGATAGGTCTTCATCGAATCAAGCAACTCTTTTTCATCTTCTATTAATAAGATCTTCATTTATGCAGCTAATTTACTTTTTAATTCTAAAGGAATATTGAAGTTTATATGAAAAGACCTCACCTCTCACCCTCCTCCGTTTTCAAGGAGAGGGCTGGGGTGAGGTCAATTTGTCAGTTTCTCATAAAAGGAATAGCTTTTGACTGCTTTTCAAAGCTAAAAAATAGCTATTTTTACAATCCTTATAAATAAAAATTAAAACGAGTAGAATGTTAGATTTTTTAACCAAAAGTGTTTCCAAATTCTTTGGAACAAAATCCGATAGAGATTTAAAAGAAATACAGCCTATTGTTGATGAGATATTAGTAGAGTTTCCTAAACTTGCCAATATTAGTAATGATCAATTACGTGATAAAACAACGGAATTTAAAAAGCGTATTGCCGATCATAGCGCCAAAGAACAAGGCAGGATAAATGAAATCCGCCAAAAAATTGATGCGGAACTAGAAATGGATGTTGAATCTAAGGAAAAATTATACGAAGAAATGGATGAGTTGGAAAAAACGATCATCAAAAACAATAAAGAGATTTTAGACGAAATTTTACCTGAAGCATTTGCGGTAATGAAAGAAACTGCAAAGCGTTTAAAAGAAAATACTACCATTGAAGTTACTGCATCACAGATGGATCGTGATCTTGCAGCAAAACGTGAATCTGTTAAAATAAAAGGCGATAAAGCTATATGGAGCAATACCTGGATTGCTGCCGGTAATGAGGTAACTTGGGACATGGTGCATTACGATGTGCAGTTGATTGGTGGTATTGTATTACATCAAGGAAAAATTTCCGAGATGGGAACGGGTGAAGGAAAAACATTAGTAGGTACATTGCCTGTTTACCTGAATGCACTTACAGGATTGGGTGTTCACATTGTTACAGTAAATAATTATTTGGCGAAACGTGACTCGGAATGGAACGGACCATTGTTTGAATTTCACGGTTTAAGTGTTGATTGTATTGATAAACATGAACCTAATTCGCCGGAACGCAGACAAGCGTATTTAGCGGATGTTACGTTTGGTACTAATAATGAATTTGGTTTTGATTACTTGCGTGATAACATGGCGCGTGCTCCGGAAGACTTGGTACAACGTAAACATAACTATGCTATTGTAGATGAGGTTGATAGTGTGTTGATCGATGATGCGCGTACTCCGTTAATTATTTCGGGTCCTACACCTAAAGGTGATAATCAGGAATTTGCACCGCTTAAACCTCGTATCGAAAAGATTGTGAATGCACAAAAAGCGTTTGTTAATACAGCTTTAACAGATGCTAAACGATTGATCGCTGAAGGTAAAACAGGAGAGAAGGAAGGCGAAGGTGGAATGGCCATATTGCGAGCTTATCGTGGCTTGCCAAAAAATAAAGCGTTAATCAAATTTTTAAGTGAATCGGGCAATAGAGCATTATTACAAAAGGTTGAGAATTTTTATATGCAGGATCAATCACGTGAAATGCATAAGGTAGATGCGGAATTATTTTTTGTAATTGATGAAAAACACAACAGCATTGAACTTACTGAAAAAGGAATTGAGTTGATCTCTACTTCATCAGAAGATGCTAAGTTCTTTGTATTACCAGATGTAGGCGCTGAAATAGCGGACATTGAAAAATCAAAAATGTCGGCAGAAGAAAAAGCGAAAACGAAGGAAGAGTTGATCCGTGATTTTTCTATTAAATCGGAACGGGTACATACCATTAATCAATTGCTAAAAGCATATACCTTATTTGAAAAAGATGTGGAATATGTGATCATGGATGGTAAAATTAAAATTGTGGATGAGCAAACAGGCCGTATCATGGAAGGTCGTAGGTATTCCGATGGTTTGCATCAAGCGATTGAAGCCAAAGAAAACGTAAAGGTTGAAGCCGCTACTCAAACCTACGCAACTGTTACCTTGCAAAATTATTTTAGGATGTACGGCAAATTGGCGGGTATGACAGGTACCGCGGAAACGGAAGCAGGGGAGTTTTGGGATATTTATAAATTGGATGTGGTGGCAATACCTACCAACAGGCCGATTCAGCGTAACGATCATGAAGACCTTGTTTATAAAACCAAACGTGAAAAATACAATGCTTCCATTGATGAAGTAGTAAAATGTGTGGAGGCGGGCCGCCCGGTATTGGTTGGAACTACATCGGTTGAGATTTCGGAATTATTAAGCCGTATGTTAAAACTACGTGGTATTAAACACAATGTATTGAACGCTAAAATGCATCAGCGTGAAGCGGAAATTATACAGGAAGCAGGTAAAACAGGAACAGTTACTATAGCCACTAACATGGCAGGTCGTGGTACGGATATTAAACTTGGACCTGGTGTAAAAGAAGCAGGAGGTTTAGCGATCATTGGTACTGAACGACATGAGTCAAGACGTGTCGACCGCCAGTTGCGCGGACGTGCAGGCAGGCAAGGTGATCCGGGTTCATCACAATTTTTTGCTTCGTTGGAAGATGACCTGATGCGTTTATTCGGTTCGGAACGTATCGCTAAATTGATGGATAGAATGGGCATTGAAGAAGGTGAAGTGATTCAACATTCGATGATTACTAAATCCATTGAACGTGCCCAGAAAAAAGTGGAAGAAAATAATTTTGGTACTCGTAAGCGTTTGATCGAGTATGATGATGTGATGAACTCACAACGTGAAGTGATTTACAAAAAAAGACGACATGCCTTGTTTGGTGAACGGTTAGCGATCGATATTGCTAACTCAATTTATGATACTTGCGAAACAATTGTAAATGAATATCACGAAGTAAAAGATTTTGAGAATTTTAATATTGAAGTGATACGTGTATTAGCGACAGAGCCCCCTTTCAATGAAAATGAATTTACAAGCATAAATTCAGAAGAGGCTGTAGAAAAATTATATCAAAAAGCGGAAGCCAATTACGTTCATAAAAATGAATTCATTTCGCAAAAATCATTTCCTATTATTAAAGAGGTGTATGAAAATCAATCGCAAAAATTTGAGAACATCGTAACACCTTTATCTGACGGAATAAATACGTTGCAAGTTGTCGTAAATTTAAAACGTGCATACGAAACAAAAGGCCGTGAATTAGTTTTAGGTTTAGAAAAAGGAACAGCACTATCCATGATAGATGATGCTTGGAAAGAACATTTGCGTGAAATGGATGAGCTAAAACAATCCGTTCAAAATGCGGTGTACGAACAAAAGGACCCGTTACTGGTTTATAAATTTGAATCGTTCGAATTATTTAAACGCATGGTGAATGATGTGAACAAACAAATTGTTTCCTTCCTGATGCGTGCTAATTTACCGAACGAAGGACAAAATATTCAGCAAGCACGTGTTCAGGCTCCGCGCCAGGAACAAGTGCAAACCAGCCGCAGCGAAGTTTCGAATGAACAACAAAATAAACCGAAGGCACAACCTGTAAGAGCGGAACAAAAGGTGGGGCGCAATGATCCTTGTCCTTGTGGTAGTGGCAAAAAATATAAGCAGTGTCACGGTAAATAAAAATTATTTAAATTAAAAAAACGCCTCATCTTAAATATCTATGATGAGGCGTTTTTTTGTTGGATAAAAGCGTATGATAATTGCCAAAAATTCGCGCTCAGCAAATAAGCCATACAATTGAAAAGGGATATACGCTTACAACGTTTGAGGCTAGACGCAGAAAGCGCTTTTAACGTTTTGGCGCTTGGCGAAGAAGCGGATTTTGAAACACTAAACTGACTGCAAGCGCTGAACTTAATACGAAGCACAAAGCTTCATTTAACCACTGAACCGCCAATTTCTTGGAGATGCTGTTATAAGCTGAGCGGACATTTAATTTTTAGAGTCTAAAGGTCAGTGGAAGTCGTTACCAAATTGTCGTTACTTATTTCCTAATCGAGTTTGAAATTCGCTTATTAAATTGTCATATTTCTTAAGAACGCGATCCCATTCCTTAAACTTTTCATCGGATTTAGCACTCACGTTTTCTTCGTCCGAGTATTGACTTTCAATTTTTATTTTATAACCTAGAGGATTTGAATTGCTAAGCTTAACGATTATTCTCGTTCTTACAGTCTTACCGGGGAAGGTCTGTACTTTCCATGCTGTCATTAAATATCCGGTCTCTTTGTTACTTTGCGCAATATCGTCTATATAGTTCGTGACAATCATACTGACTTGTTTCCATGCAGCATCTTCATTAAGCTTCTTGCTAACTTCTATTGGAAAGTCAATATTTGCCTTATCTGTCTTAGAGGAAGCGTCATAAGCCTCGTCTTTTTTCATAGTAATAAATTCTTTCTTATTTGGTTCAGGAATGCCAGCTTTACCAATACACCATGTTCTTTTTTCAGTCAAAAATCCAACTTTTTTAATTTCTATTTGTGCGCAAGATTTGTTTTCTATTTTCGCAATGGAAGGCGAATTGCCTATTTTTACTCCATTCACAAATATTTCAGCATCAGGTTCTGATACTGTAACAGTAATTTTCCAAATATTGCTATATGTCAAACTTGTAATTAAAAGGAGTGAAATCAGGAATAATAATTTTTTCATAATGGTAGTTTTAGATTAAATATTAGTGTTTCGATTATATGTGTCTAAATATAAATGTTCTGTGCCAAATATAAGTTTTATTCTCACGTCTTACCGCTTTGCTTATAACGGCAGTCTGTCTATGAACTAACTTTTTAATGTGGAATTCCTACTAAAAACCGGACAAAAAAATTAAGCCTTACGCCGCATATTTGTTTTTATTAAATTGTTCAAATTCTAAAATAGTTAAATTATTAAGAGCAGAGTGCCTTCTGTTCCTGTTATACCAAGTTTCGATGTATTCAAAAACAGTCAATTCAGCGTGTTCTCTAGTTGTAAATTTATAGTGATAAACGCATTCAACTTTTAATGTTTTAAAGAAGCTTTCCGCCACAGCATTATCCCAACAATTACCTTTTCTGCTCATACTTTGAATTACATTTTTATTTTTTTTCAATTGAAATAAAAATTCATTACAAGCATATTGCACTCCTCTATCTGAATGGAATAATAAGGGTTTATATATAGGTCTGTTTTTTACTGCCATTTCCCATGCTGGAATAACGGTGTCGCTTGCTTTTAAACTCCCGCTCAATGCCCAACCAATTACTTTTCTATCAGCCAAATCCAGTATAATGGTTAAGTAAAGCCAGCCTTGATTGGTATGAATATAAGTGATGTCTGACACCCATGCTTTTGCTAATTCTTCTACAATAAAATTTCGAGATAATATGTTTTTTGCTACTGGATATTTATGATTAGAATCGGTAGTAGCCTTATATTTCTTTTTAATTTTACTTTGTATTCCTTCTTTTCGCATTAGTTTTGCAACTCGTTTTTTTGATGTGAAAACACCTTTAGAATTCAACTCTTTTGCTATTCTTGGACTGCCATAGGTAGATTTGCTATGATTATATACTACCCTGATTTCTTTTACTAATGCAATATTGCTCGCTTCTCGTTTTGAGGATTTACCACCAGCCCAAGCATAATAAGAACTCCGACTAACCTTTAATACATTACACACCTTCCCAACGGGAAATATATTTTTATGTTCCATTATAAACTTATATCTAACCTGTCGTTCTTGGAGAAGATGCCTACCGCCTTTTTTAATATATCTCGTTCAAGTTCTGTTTCTCTTAATTTTTTCTTTAGAATAGCCAACTCATTGGGCTCTTTCTTTTTCTTAGAATTTCCTCCTCCTACAAATGCTCTTGTTTGGTTTTGGCTATATTCCCGTTTTATATACAAATATGTTTTTTGTTTTGTAAAGCACTAAAATAGAACATTTTTATACAAAAACGCATATCCTTAAAACTGTATGTTCAACTTTGCAAGGGGCTTTTAATATCACGTAAACTTTTTATTGACGCTCTTGTTTACATATACATCAATTGTTTTAGATA
This sequence comes from Bacteroidia bacterium, assembly GCA_038258655.1. Taxonomy (GTDB): domain Bacteria; phylum Bacteroidota; class Bacteroidia; order 2-12-FULL-35-15; family 2-12-FULL-35-15; genus 2-12-FULL-35-15. The sequence continues at coordinate 12,344 of JBBSPS010000054.1, read as the reverse complement.
AACTGCGCCCCAATAAATGGAATAGCTGCACGGAAATCCTTTCCGCTTGCTTTTTGTTTCCTCTGGCAGAGGGTATGTTCCGTAAGGCAGGGGTTAAGGTCCGAAGGCCAAGGGTTGATTCCTTAAGGGGGCGGGTCAGCTCCTTCGGGGCAGAGCTTGGTTTCTGCATAAGGAGGGTTGATTCCTTTACAGCTGCATTTATTTCCTCCGTAAGCGGGCATAGTTACCCAAAGGCGCGGCTTGCTTTCCACAATTGGCGGTTTAACTCCTTTTGGGGGCGGGTTGGCTCCCACATGGCGGGGGTAGACTCCTTTTGGGCAGGGGTAGGTTTCCGCCGGGCAACTATTATTGTTTCCATAGGGTGCCAGACAACCCGGATGGCATGCCATTTTTCCTGAAAAAAAAATTCGTCTTGATTTCTGGCACCCCCTTCTGTTGTTTACAGATGCCCGAAGAAAGTTTGACCGCCCCCTTCGGGAAATAAATGCTGCCATACAGTAATACGTAGATGCCCGAGGGAAATCAACCCGCCCCCGGGAGCATTTAACCCCTGCCATGTGGGAGCCAACCCCCGCCCTGCGGAAGTCGACCCCCGCCCAAATTACAGTAGTGGAGCGTATTTTGAAGCCTGAGCGTGTAACTATTTTTGTGTAATACCGATAATATATGTTAGACCATTCCTCCCCGCTTCAAGTTTATCCTGAGCGTAGTCGCAGTACGGAATTTAGAAGCGCTAAATTGTCTTAACCGATAAAATTTATTAAAGTACAAAAGGAAATTGCAAATGCAAAACATTCTGCGCTCAGCGCACAAATGAAAACGCATTTGCAGCTTGCACAAACTCCGCATTGCCGTATAGCCTGTGTAGCAGTAGTTATTGATTTAGCCATGAATCATCTTCTGTCGGCTGCACGAAAACAAAATATGTCTTTCTACCATGGGTAAACGCATAGCTATGTCTGAGCCAATGAAGTGTTACCGGCTTCTTTATTCCTGCTTTTGAAACACTTTGTTTGCACACTAGATAGTAAAGAAAAAGAAGTGAATAATGTAAATTATTTCCAAGGTTCTGTAAAGTTTTTGAAATTTAGGAATGTACATTTGCTTATTAAAGTATTATTGAACACATTTACAATGTAATTCCACAATTGTATATAACTTAACCTTTATAAAAACATTATGAATATCAAAAGAATCTTTGGAGCCATACTTACTATTCTCGGAATAGGTGGACTCATTTATGTTGCAGTGTTATTTGTTAATACCACTGGTGGGACACATGATGTTAAAGCGATTATTATTTATAGCATACTTGGTCTCATATTTTTTATAGCTGGTATTAGCTTGGTACGAACCACAAAGGACGAATCGTAATATATTTCGAAACGGGTATAGAAATTGTGAATTTACTTTTGTAAAACATTCCGAAATCGCGAACATTCTGCTCGTGATTTTTATTTTGATGCATCTTGCATTCTTAAGCAGGACGCTTAATTAATAATTGCCACGCGTGGAAAATATATGCGGCTGCTGGGTTAAAGTTGCCTACTTGTATGTATATGATCAACAATCCTTTCATTTTTTAAGCTTGCATGCAATTATTTATTAGCTGCTGGTTTACTTTTAATCAGAAGAAGTATATATTAAAATTAACATAACAACTGTTCAAAGAAACCTCCAATTTGTTTTTCCCTGTCAACAAAATGAATTTCTAAAATCCAATGCCGTTTGTTTCCGTTAGCGTCTGGTAGAAACATATCGTTGTGATTATCGGGAAGAACATATAAACTGTGATTTCCCTGTTCTAATTTTTCATGAGGGAAATTTCCGATAAGATGCCCTGCTAATTGTCCTCCGTATTCCCATCCATATTTTTTTGTAATCTCCATTATATACTGATAGAATTCTGCCGCTGTTAATTTCGTCTGCGTGCTAAACCATTCTTTTGTTTCATACCAAGCGGCTTCAATATCGTTTTTCAGTTTGTGTTTGTAGGGGTCGTTGCCTATTACATAAGTTCTTCCAAAGTCGGCCTCCCAATCTTCAAACACGGGTCCAAAATCCAAAAATAAAATATCATCTTTTTGAACGATTAAATCGGGTGGGTTGTCATCATAAGGTCTCAAAGTGTTTGCTCCTGCTCTCACAATTCTTTTGTGCCAATATTTGTCAATTCCAAACAGTTCGAATGCAAGATTGTATATTTCAGTGTTAATTTCTTTTTCTGTTTTTCCTGCTGTAATCAACTTACGGGTATCTATTGCTTTAAATAGTTGAGTTGCTTTTGCTTCAGCATCTATTAGTTTTTCTAATGTCGAGCTCATAATATTTTTATAGTCAGAATGTTCCTCAAAGTTAATTTAATACTCCCGGTTTCAAATTATGATTTTGGTAACAGATGTTATTGTTTAGACCATTTCCAAGTGACATATGATAAAGGTAGGAATTCCACTTATGGCTTGGTGCATAAATATACAAAAACATTGTCCAAGCCAACTACTCTTGGTCCGATAGGCGCCACATTTGTAAAGTTATACTGCTATATAATTAAATATAAGGATAGCGACAATTCTAAAAAGGTAAATTACTGAGATCAACATTACCTCCTGATATGATAATCCCTATTTTTTTATTTAAGAAAATTTCTTTTTTATTTAGTACTGCAGCTAATGGAACAGCGCTGGAAGGTTCTACAATTATCTTCATTCGCTCCCAAATAAGTTTCATAGCGGATATTATTTCTTTTTCACTTACCGTTATTATGCCGGTAACATACTGTTGAATAATAGGAAAATTTATATCTCCCAAATTAGTTTTTAATCCGTCTGCAATTGTATTAGCTGCTTTGTTAGTTTCTATTTTACCTGTTTGTAATGAACGCGAAGCATCATCCGCTTCACTTGGTTCCCCACCAAATACTTTACAATTATTACCGAAAAAATGTGCAGCTAATGCTGTTCCGGCAATTAACCCGCCACCGCCAACAGGGGTAAAAACTGCATACAAGTCAGGAACATCTTGTAATAATTCCATACACGCAGTTCCTTGTCCAATTATTACATCCAAATTATTTGATGGATGAAAAAAAGTGGCGCCCTTTTCAATTTCAATTTTTTTAGCTGCCGATTCTCTTGCTTGTAATGTAGGTTCAGTTTCTATAATTTCACCACCATATTCTCTTACGGCTTCTTTCTTTACCTGCGGCGCATTAGATGGCATTACAATATATGCTTTAACACCACTATTTTTTGCCGCTATGGATAAAGCCTGCGCAAAATTTCCCGAAGAATGTGTAACTACACCTTTCTTTTTTTGTTCTTCCGAAAGTTGAAGTATAGCATTAGTAGCTCCTCTCATTTTAAATGCGCCCATGCGCTGAAGGTTCTCGCATTTAAAATATAAGTCAGCGCCCGCAATTTTATTTATTAATTGTGAAGTTAAAACAGGTGTGCGGTGTATAAATGGAGCTATTCGGTTTTGACAGTTTATTATATCCTCTTTTTTCATGGTTACTTTTTTATGAGAAGCGTTACCAAAATTATTTTTTTTAATGTATCTACTAAAATTTCTTGGTCTTATTGCTGTGATTGAAATTACAAAAGTTATTCACAATGGGATATTAATTACTTAATATGAAATTACTCATTTAGAATATTTTGGTGTATATCTTTGGATAAACCAAAAATAAAAAACTATGCACGTAAATTTTCTAATTATTCTTTTGGCCGCACTTGTGCCAATGGTAATGGGTTTTATATGGTATAACCCTAAAGTATTAGGCAAAGCCTGGATGCACGCAGCCGGAATGACTGAAGAGAAAATGAAAGGATCTAATATGGCTTTGGTCTTTGGATTAGCATTTCTTTTTAGTTTTTTTCTATCTATGGCAATGCAATTTATGGTAATCCATCAATTTCATTTGTACTCCATCCTGATGAATGAGCCGGGGATGAAAGATCCTAATTCTGAGGTGAGTATGATGGTAAAAGGTTTTATGGAAAAATACGGAACTAACTTCCGTACTTTTAAACATGGTGCATTGCATGGTGCCTTAGGTGGCATCATGATAGCTTTACCAATTATAGCTACCAATGCCCTTTTTGAACGTAAAAGTGCTAAGTATATTGCTATTAATGCAGGATACTGGATTGTAACAATGACGTTAATGGGAGGTGTTATTTGTGCCTTCTCTTAAAAAAAGAATTTTTTTTAAAAGTGAAATTCCTTCGGTTTTCCGAAGGAATTTTTTTTGCCCTATTGATCTGTTTTGAATTTATCTTTTAAAATAGTTGCTATGAAAAATAACGTAGATATTATTGCTTAAAATGATAGTATGATATAAAATATTTGTCAAAAAACAAAAAAACCTCCGATAAATTTTTATCGGAGGTTTTTTACTAACGTCATTGCGTCCCGCAGTATTGAGGGATCACCGAAGCAATTTCTCTCATGTGAGATCAAATTGCTTCATTCCTCGCAATGATGTTCTAAAATTATTGAATAATCATTTTGCGTGTAACAACAGCATCACCAGCTCTAACGGTATAGAAATAAACACCGGCAGTTAATCGTGAACCATCAATAGTTAATGTATGCGTTCCAACGCTTATTTTTTGAGGAGTTCCTGAAATCACTTTTTGTCCCACTGTGTTATAAACATCTATTGACACATTGGCAATTTCTTTCAAGGTAACATCAATGGAAGTAGTTTTACTGAAAGGGTTAGGATAATTTTGTGAAATACCAACATTTCCATTTTGAGTAATCTCATTGATCCCTACAGTAAACTCGCTTTCGTCGAATTGAATACCACCTATAAAATAGTGGTTCTGGGTACTGTCAACATTACCAGTAACAGCTGTACCTGTATTGCGGGTTAGGGAAATGGTAGTCGGAATTTTATAAGTGGTGCCACTTACCAATGCAACGTTTGATGTGTACATAAAATAATTATCACCGGTATTGGTAAACGGAACTGTTGGCGTATACAAGCCCGTAGTTACATTGAAACCTCTACCATAAATATCAGGATACAAATTTTCACCGCTACTTAAACCCGGATCCGAGTCCTCCCACATATAAAAAATATGTGTGCGATCTGTGCTTATGCTTGCCTGAATACGAGCGGTAGTAGCAACCTTTCCGGTTGAACTATACAATAATGAATTTGTAGTAGTAGACGCACTTAATAATGAATCTATTAGCACTGCATTCCAAACAGTCCCGGTTGTATAAGTATCAAATAAAAAGTTAGAAGTCGTATAAGAAGAAGAAACATTAAACGAATAGTCTAATGAATCAGGACTGGTAGTAAAGCCGCTGGAAACTAAACCAATAATGTGCAAATTTCCATTCATGTCAACAACTGCGTCTATTCCATTTGAACCATAGGATGCCTTTTTTGGCCCTGATTGTAATCCTCCTACTAGTTGGTTACTTTTTTTAAGGTAAGGCATAATGGATGGTAGTGTTGAAAAATCAATTTTAGCCATTAAATTCCATGAAGTACCACCGTTAATAGTTTTATAAACGATTGGTTGGTAAGCTAATTCAGTACCTGTAGCGGTAGTGGGGATACCAAAGAAAACAAGGTATCCTATCATTCCGTTTTTAGACCATGCTGTTAAAGCAGTAGAAGAAAGTTCGTTGTTTAAACCTGTAGGGTTAGTTTTTACAGTGGGTTTAATAGAGTCGACAGCCCATGTAAAACTGCTTCCGCTGGGTGTACCATAATTAATAGTTGCGCCCCTGTATTTGTTGCTGGCAGCTGTAGCCCCTGTGGCTCCTGGATCTCCACCATATAAAGCGCCTGCTACAATCACTTTAGTATCAGTTGACTGGATCGAGACACGCGCAAAAAATTGGTTTGCAACACCGGAAGTTGCATTTAATCGAATGCTTGTATTAGGATTTGTTTTGTTTAATTGTTGGCTTGCAAAATAATTGCCTTGCCATCCGTTAGTGGCAGCGCCACTTGTTATTGGACCGGTAACTACACCAAACGCGTTGCCGGGTGTTGTGTTTCCTGATGGATTAAAAATAGCGCCGGAAGGATAACGGCATAAATTAGGAGCTGCCTGTTGAACTTGTAATATGGAATCCCAAGTTAAACCACCGTCAGTAGAAAATGTAGATTGTATAAATCCACTATTTACACCTGTCGCTTTCCAATCCTTACTAACACGGTGAGTAAACATAATTAAATTAGTAGCTTGATCAGCTGTTAAACAATTCGATTCAGTCACCAATAGAGTATAGCCATTATAAGAACTTGAAATTTTTGTCCTGGTAACAGCACGTTGTGAATTTTTACTGGCCTTGTTTACAGATAATGGTTTAACCGACTGATAAAAATTGCCGGTTGAGAAATCAGTCGAATTGTTTTGATTATTGGTATTGTTTAGGCTTACTCCTTGTGATTTAATTTGAGCAGAAGCACTGATACAAAAGCCAACACCGAAAACAAATAGTAGATGTTTTTTCATAATAATATTTTTTTTAGTTAAACGTTATATTTAATTTCAACAAATGTATATATAAATCGTTAATCGAAAACAATAGTTTCTAAATCTTGTTGATAAAAAGATGGAAATTGCTACCTTTTTTTGAATTTATCAACTAGCGCTGACCCAATAAATGTATGGTGTTTGAAATCTATGAGCATCACCGATCCATTCTGTGATACAGTATGAATCCCTTTCCATTTTTTATTAAAATGTGCCGGAGTAATTTCATCCACCATTTCTTCACTAAAATCACACGGCGTTAATTTGTTTATTTTATGAAGTATAATTTTTTCTCCATAATAATTTACGGAATACTGGGCCGGACGTATAAAAAATTTAGTGTCTAAAATAATATTACCGGCGCTACGGCTACCAGCAGGAGTTACTTTTACAGGGTTTTTTAAATGAGGTGTATAGGTGCCTATAAGTGTTTTGGAATAAAAAATAAATAATTTTTCATTCGGATGATCATTCTTGTTGCCACAAAAGATCCAAAAATAATTTCCATCATAAACTATAGAAGCATCTATAGCTGGGAAATTATCGAGGAGATTAGCAATGTATTTTGGTTGGTTATCTTCTTCACTAATGCTATATAATTTCAATTGATTCTCATTAGCTGTTTCGGGTAAAAGGAAGTGAGTGTTTTCATGAACGAATACGTATGGATATGCAAGATGTGTATCTGCAGTCAAAAAATTCGATTCTTTACCAAATGAATTATCAATCGGCATAACCGAAATTTCTCCTTTTCCTTTTTTATAATCATATTTTTCACAAACGCAGAATGTTTTATTGTTTTTTGAAAATAAAAACCCATCGGCATAAAAAATATTTTTTTTTACACTTATATATTCTTTATCTATCGTTGAATTTTTACCAATTTTATAATTTGTATTTGAGTTGTTTATTAATGCCAAGCCCCATTGTTCAGCTAAAAAATATTTATTAAAATAAAAACATAAGCGGGCATTTATCAGTTTTAAAAAAAAAACAAGCAGTTGCAAATTAGTTGGGAACTTGTAGATTTTCGCGCTTGTTGTTGAAGGCATTCCATTCATGCAACTGTAGTCATAATTCAGCAGTTGTTTCACTGCCACCAAAGGCATATCGGTATTTGAAAAAAACATTTTTTGTTTTTGTTCTTTATAAGAATGTTGGATCGTTTTGTATTCTCTTTTTTCAAGAATTATTCCGCTATCTAATTTTTCAGTTAGTTTTTGAAGTATAACTCCTGTTGTTGGTTTTCGTTTATAAATTTCCCAAAATCCCGGCGGTCCTCCTCTGAATTCCTGTTCATTTCCATGATGGTATGACCACACACCATATTTAGCCGAAGTCAATATTTCTCCTTTTAAGATATTAAATCCAAATCGTAATATAAAATCCGGTTCATGTATTTTGATCTTTGTTATATCAGTATCATGAAAATATTCAGCGTGTTTAGATCGTAATTGTGTTTTGCATTTAAGTACAGGAATATGTTTGAATTTTTCTTCGAATGAAGATTGTTCTTCAACAGACACTTTCAAAAAGAAACGAGTCCATAAGAAATACAGCAAATTTTTATGAAAGAGCTTTCTAAATTTTGATGAAGAGGTGATATTGTCATTTGAAATAATTAAAATAAGTTCAGCCTTACCGCTTTCGATAAGTTTGTCGATACAATCCATTTGCCATACGGAAAGTGTATTTCCGTTGGCCATTATCGCGAATCGTGATTTATTTTGCATGTTACTTTTTCGCTAAAGCATTTTTATAAAGCACGTCAAATTTTGCAGCGACAGCTTCTTTTGAAAACATTTCTACCGCATATTTTCTGATAACCTCTTTGTCAAAATGTGAATAATTATCCAACATGTAATTTAATTTTTCTATCAATTTATGTTCATTATTTTTAGGAATTAAAATACCATTCGTTGCATTAATATGTTCATGTATCCCTCCTACATCTGTTGCTAAAACAGGTAATCCGCAAGCGAAGGCTTCTGAAATAACTACGGGCATATTTTCATAATTACTGTTTGATACGAGAAAAAGAGATTTTCTCAAACGATCCGCCAATACCGCACCTTCTAACTGGCCTGTAAACACCACATACTTGTTTATTATTCCAAGATCAGTCGCCATTTTCACCAGCACTTGTCTGTCAATACCATCACCAACTATATAACAAACAAAATCCTTTCGTTGCTGACTTAACTGCGCGATCACTTTTATCAAACCTGAAATATTTTTTGATTTGTCTTCGAGGCAGGAAATATTAATAAATTCTTTTACAGCAGGAGCTGGTTCCTTACTCGGATAAAAAAGTGCGGTGTCAACTACATTATTTATTACAGAATAATTCGAATTATTTAATTGATGTGATCTCATCGCATCAATTAAATAGTTCGATACGCTTGTAACAGCTTCCGCATTTTTTACAACTTTTTTTGTAAGCCATTTTCGTATTGCGCCTTTATAAGTTCCAGGATTTGAAAGGTAACGCGACCAATGTTCAGTTATAACATACTTAATTCCGAACCTTAATTTTAAGTAAATAGCAAACACACCTGCACGGGTAAGAATGTGGACGTGTGATAGGTCGGGGGTTTTATATTTCGTTTCCGCGATGGTGTATGCTTTATTTAAGTAATAAAAATAGGACGCCATTCTTATAAAATTGCTGATCAATGGAATTTGTAACGTATACTTTTTGTAATAAATACGAATAGTGGTTAAATTCTTTTCTTCTGTCAGATCAATTATTGTTTCACTATCTGAATATCCCTGCGGATAAATTATTATAACATTGTAAAGAGCTGCAATAGCTTCTGCATGTCGTTGAATAAACAAACCATACATCGCATCTTGTTTATGAGGATACCATGCAGGAATAAATACTATTGTTTTTAATTGATTATTCAACAAGCGAAATAATTTAATTTGTTTTTACAAATGTTTTTAATTCATTATAAAATATACTAAAATCAGAATAACTTGGTAATAGTTGATGGATTTTAAATTTAGATTGTTTTATAAAATAAAAACTGATGGTAAAAGTAGTTGTGAGATACGAAATAGTTGAAATTACTGATGCTTCCGTTAAACCGTAAGTTGGAATATAAATCAAGCTGATTACTATCGTGGTAACAAGCCCAATAAAATTGGCAAATGTTGGAATTTTATAATTGCCGATCCCTGAAAAATAATGTCCGATGATCAATGAAATATTATAAAACGCTATTCCTGGTGCTAATATCCATATAACACGATTAACGTTACTAAATTCAGAGCCAAAAAGCCAAGTATAAAATGAAGAAGGCAAAAACAACATTGGTATTAAACAAATTAAACATAGCACCATACTTATTTTTATAAATTGAAGCGTGATTTTTTGCGACTGAATTAAATCGTTTGAGTTAGCTACTTTTGGATACAGTATAGTGCAAAAACTGTTACTTATAATCAACACGGATTCCACCAAAGATACTCCGTTCGAAAAAATTCCAAGCAAAGCTTCTCCTGAATATATTGACAGTATATAATAATTTAAACGGAAACTCATGAATTTCATTATATGCCCCATTTGATTAACAAAGCCATAGTGTGTGAGTTTAATAAAAAGTGTTTGTATGTTTTCAAAGGATACAACAGTCAGGTATTTTAAGATTGTAATTGTGCTAAAGAATAAACAAAATAACATAGCAACATACAATGATAAAATATATGTATTGATATTATTTTGATCCATCCATTTTAACATGCAAAACAATATTACCAAGTTGATCAATGCCTGTAATAATGAAACGATATTATACAGCGCTATTTTTTCCTTACCTAATAAAATGGTAAGATTTGTGGCGAGAAAGGAATTAATCAGCGACAGCCAGATAACAGAAGAAATAAATGTAACGGGTATAAGAGTAGAGTTGAGAAAAAAGAAATAAGCCGCTATACAAACAATAACCGACCATGCATTACTTAAAATAAATAATTGAAAAACATTATATCTGGGAACAAAATATACCAATGATGATCCACCAACAATATTGCAAAACAGCAGGATCATTGCTATACTGGTCAGTATTAAACTTGCTTCGCCTTTGCCTTGGGCGCCGGTGTACCGGGATAGTAAAATCACAATCGCAAGATTTGAAACAGCAATTAAAGCTCGTATACTAAATGTAAAAGCGATTTTTTTTAACATGTTTAGCTGAGCTTTTTACTTTTTTAAACAAATAGAATTACCAATTACATCTGAAAAGGCCATTGTTAATGCGCCCATTATTGGTTTTAATAAACCTATAGCTGCACCTGTATCGCGATAATATTATAAAAAAATGCCAATGATGAACCAGGAAGAGAACAATAGTAAAAGGAAGAGTAAAATAAAAGCGTTTATCAATAGTTGTTAATTTGCCTGCGTTATCAGCTGTCTGCTTGCTGTCAACCACTTTATAACCCAGCTTATTAATACTATCAATAACAGGCTCCAGTTTAGTTTTGTCATTCAGCAAAAAACGGGCTTCACCTGTAGCAAAATCAACATATACTTTTTGCATTCCTTTTTTTTAAAGATTTTTGGTAATACCCAATGCGCAATTCGCGCAATCCATCACTTCCACCTGAAGCGTTACATTTATTGATTTATCAGCCATTTATAAGGGTACGAAGTTAAAAATATTTTATTAATGAAAGCCATAGTCAACTTCATCCTGCCTCTCAGCTGAATTGCTTTAATCTACCGGCAAATTATTTTGTTCTTTCGGCTCTTTAACTATAAAAAATTCTATCTTTGCAAACTCAAAATTATGGTGGCCATAGTTCAGTTGGTTAGAATATCGGTTTGTGGTACCGAGGGTCGTGGGTTCGAGCCCCATTGGCCACCCAAAAAAAACTTCAGCGAAAGCTGAAGTTTTTTTTTGTAATTTTCTATAAAAGCTTGCTTTGAGCTTGCTTTATTTGGTATTGAAAGGGAGCATGGTGAAGCACCTCCTTTTTCGCCTTCTGCATTCAGATCACTTTATGAAAAATCGCAATGACGGGCAACTTCTTCTTTTCACCGTTTGTTTCTCGATACCATTGCGTTGCGCTTCCATTATACAAAATAGCACACACACTAACAACTTCAAAACTCATCACTTACAACTTCCCTTCCAACCATTTATGAAATGGAATAAGTTCCGGGCTATAATGTTCCCAAGACACAGGTGTGTCCTTTTCGGATAACTCATTTAGCATTTTGGCTATACCCTCATTTTTTGATTGAAATTCAAAACTGTCTTTTTCTATTTCTCTTAAAACTTTAACTATCAATACATCCCTTGGCTTTATTTCATCATTTTTTGTAGTACGCTCCATATATTTACGAAGTGACTCTAATGCTCTTCCCGCTTCATCAATTTTGTTTAGCTCAATATAAAGTACAATATTTAAAATACGTAAGGAAACATTCCAACGGGTTTTATCTTTTTCGATTTCTAAGGACATTTTTAACAGATCCAATGCAGGCCTATAATTTTTCGAAGCAAATAGAACGCATGACTGATAATACACATATTTGGATTTCCTGAATTCACCGGTGTCGGTAAGGGAATGCTCTAACAATTCTTCTGAACATTTTAAAGCCTGAGGTCCATTATTATTATACATGTGGGCATGAAACTCCTGTTCCTTGGAAATAAAATAATTAAAACTATTTTTAATATAATACTCTTGTGCCTTTTTAGCATCTGCCGCCGCCTCTTCATAATTCCCTATATGTGTATGAAAATGTGATAAATTATCCAATGCAAAACCCATTCGTTCCTTGCGGTATATTATTTTGCTCTTTTTTAGAATAGTTATTTGTTT
>JBBSPS010000053.1:0-19153 GCA_038258655.1 Bacteroidia bacterium | reverse complement strand
TTTAAGCATATCCATTTTTGATAAAACACCCATAAATCAGCTATTTCAGCAAACTCAATTACAATATTTCAAAGAACAAAATCATAACCAATTGAAAATGTTTGACTTATAACGCAACACTAATGTTATATTATATTATTAAAAACATATACCATGAAAAAATATTTATTAATCCTCTTTACTGTTTTTTCAGTGGAGATGATAGCACAAACAGCAAATACAACAGTTGTTACCAACTTGTCTGCGGAAAAATTTAAAACAGGTATTGCCGAAGACAAAAATGTGATACTAATTGATCTTCGTACTCCTGATGAAATAAAGAAAGGATATATAAAAGGTGCATTACAAATTGATTATTTGTCGAAAGACTTTGATAAACAAATGGGAAAATTGGATAAAAATAAAACCTATTATATTTATTGTCAGTCAGGAGGACGTAGCGGCGACTGCGCTGAGTATATGGAAAAACAAGGGTTTAAGAAAGTTTATAATTTAGAAAAAGGTTTTTCCGGTTGGGAAAAATCAGGATTTGCTGTGGAGAAAAAATAACACAATTTTCCCTCTCCCAAGGGAGAGGTCAGGGATAGTAAGGCTACTCCTTAATATTCGCCATATAAAATTCACGATTCATTCGAGCGATATTTTCTAATGAAATTTCTTTTGGGCACTCTACTTCGCAAGCACCTGTATTGGTACAATTTCCAAACCCTTCTTCATCCATTTGTGCGATCATACTTTTAGCACGTGCAATACGTTCCACTTGCCCTTGGGGTAATAATGCCAATTGAGAAATTTTCGCGGAAACAAATAACATAGCGGATGAATTTTTGCAGGTTGCAACACATGCACCACAACCGATACATGCAGCAGCTTCAAATGCAGCATCAGCATCCGGTTTTGGAATGGGCAAACAATTTGCATCTTGTGCGTTGCCTGTATTCACAGAAATAAAACCACCTTTTGTTATGATACGATCAAATGCGGAACGGTCAACCGTCAGATCTTTAATCACAGGAAATGCCGCTGCTCTCCATGGTTCTACAACTATTGTATCTCCGTCTTTAAACGAACGCATGTGTAACTGGCAAGTAGTAACGCCACTTTTAGGTCCATGTGGTTCTCCGTTGATGAACATGCTGCACATACCACAAATCCCTTCACGACAATCGTGATCAAAAGCGATCGGCTCTTCTCCTTTGGTAATAAGCAGTTCGTTCAATACATCAAACATTTCAAGGAAGGACATATCCGGAGAAATATCCGTTACAGGATAAGTGGTTAGCTGACCATTTTCTTTTGAATTTTTTTGTCTCCAAACTTTTAATGTCAAATTCATGTTTCCCTGACTCATATTTTTTGATTTTATCTTAATACTATTTTTTCAAAATGCTGGTGGCTAATTTTCAAATCAGCACATTTTCAAATCATCAAATTATTTATAACTCCGTGCGCTCGGATGCACAACATCAAATATTAATTCTTCTTTATGTAATTCATAGGTATTGTTTCCTTTATTTTCCCAAGCGGCAACATACGAGAACTCATCATCTTTACGTAATGCTTCTCCTTCTTCGGTTTGAGATTCTTCACGAAAGTGCCCCCCACAGGATTCGGAACGGTTCAATGCATCTATGCACATTAATTCACCAAGCTCGAGAAAATCGGCAACACGTCCGGCTTTTTCCAGTTCAGGATTTAATTCATTATTAGTTCCCGGTACGCGCACATCTTTCCAGAATTGCTCACGCAATGTGCGGATCTCTTGTATCGCTTCTTTTAACCCTTTTTCATTACGGGCCATTCCACATTTGTTCCACATAATCTTTCCTAAAGCTTTGTGGAAATGATCAACAGATTTACTTCCTTTAATTGCGAAAAATTTATCAATTTGGGATTGAACGTTTTTTTCAGCTTCTACAAAAGCTACATGATCTGTTGGAATGGCTTTTACACTTATCTCTTTTGATAAATATGCACCGATCGTATACGGTATCACAAAATAGCCATCAGCTAACCCTTGCATTAATGCGGATGCTCCAAGTCGATTCGCTCCGTGATCAGAAAAATTAGCTTCACCTAAGGAATATAACCCCGGAACGGTTGTCATTAAATTATAATCCACCCATAAACCGCCCATTGTATAATGAACCGCCGGATAGATACGCATTGGTAATGTGTAAGGATCTTCACCGGTAATTTGTTCATACATTTCAAATAAGTTACCATATTTTTCTTCCACCACTTGTTTACCAAATTCTTTTAATTGATTTTCAGTTGGATTGTGTACTCCTAATTTAACAGCTTGGTTATGTCCATAACGGGCAATAGCGGATTTGAAATCCAAGTAAACAGCCATTTTAGAAGTACCTACTCCATAACCTGCATCACAACGCTCTTTTGCGGCACGTGAAGCAACATCGCGCGGTACTAAATTTCCAAATGCAGGATACCTGCGTTCTAAATAATAATCTCTTTCTTCTTCCGGAATTTCATTTGCTTTGCGAGTATCACCTTGTTTTTTCGGAACCCAAATGCGCCCGTCATTACGCAATGATTCACTCATCAATGTTAATTTTGATTGGTGATCACCGGAAACGGGAATACATGTAGGATGAATTTGTGTGAAGCAAGGGTTTCCGAAATAGGCTCCTTTTTTATTGGCTTTCCAGGCAGCAGTAACATTGCATCCCATGGCATTGGTAGAAAGATAAAACACGTTTCCATATCCGCCGGTACATAATAAAACAGCATGTCCGAAATGACGTTCCAGTTTTCCTGAAATTAGGTCACGCGCAATAATGCCTTTCGCTTTCCCTTCAATAGTAACCACCTCCAACATTTCGTGGCGGGTGAACATCTCCACTGTTCCTAAACCTATTTGGCGTTGTAATGCGCTATATGCTCCTAATAATAATTGTTGTCCTGTTTGTCCGGCAGCGTAAAACGTACGTTGAACCTGTGTTCCACCAAATGAACGGTTACTTAACATTCCACCGTATTCACGCGCTAAAGGCACGCCTTGCGCAACACATTGATCAATGATATTAGCGCTTACTTCCGCTAATCGATATACATTGCCCTCACGTGCACGGTAATCGCCACCTTTCACAGTATCATAAAATAAACGATAGGTACTGTCGCCGTCATTCTGATAATTTTTAGCAGCATTGATACCTCCTTGAGCGGCAATGGAATGCGCTCTGCGAGCCGAATCCTGAAAACAAAAACACTTTACTTTATATCCTAATTCGGCTAAAGATGCAGCAGCAGACGATCCAGCAAGTCCTGAACCTACTACAATAATTTCTAAACTGCGTTTATTTGCAGGATTAACAAGTGCAACAGAGGATTTATAGTTACTCCATTTTGTTTCTAATGGTCCTTCCGGAATTTTTGAATCAAGTTTTGACATATTATTATTTGTTCAATTTGAAATTGGTAATCTTTTAATCTGTAATCATTAATTATTTGATCCATCCTATATAAAATGCAATTGGCATAAGTGCAAAGATCAGTGGAATGATAATAGAAAACCATGTACCAATTATTTTGATAACCGGAGTGTATTTTGGATGGTTCCATCCCAGTGTTTGAAATGAAGATTGAAATCCATGCATCAAATGGTATGCTAATGAAATTACACCTAACAGATAAATACCTACGATCAAAGGATTTTTAAAAACCTCTTGCATCACCGCGTATAAATTTTCATTGCCATTTGCATCCTCTCCCGGTAATCCGGTAAATCGTGACTTCACCCAAAAATTAGCCAGATGGATCACTAAAAATAATAATAATAAACTTCCTAAAATGCCCATGGAACGTGAATACCATTTGCTATTTGCATTTCCATTATTTACCGCATACTTGATCGGACGTGCTTTGTTATTGTGCAATGTAAGTATTAAGGCTTGAACCATGTGCCATATAAGCCCTATGAACAGCACTACTTCCATTATACGGATGATAGGATTGGTTGCCATAAACTTTGCCCCTTGATTAAATAATAAACCCCCATCATTAAAAAATATAAATGAGTTAAGTAAACAATGGACAATCAGAAAAGAAATTAAAAACAAGCCTGTAATGCTCATTATTAATTTTTTTCCAATCGATGATTGCAAAAAATTCGGAGATGTATCACTCATAATAGTATTTATTTTAATTCGGATAATTGTTTGTTATAGTACAAATGTATAACTCCAAATGATTCTATCAAGTAATCCCATCGTGTTTTTTTTAAACAGGTCGTGAATAAGGCTAAAATTACGGATGAAAAAGTTTCTCGTTTTTGTAGTAATGTTATATCCGTACATTCGTAAAGATTAACAATTTTAAATTGAGTATGAGTAACCAAGCACATAAATCAATAAAAAAGGTAAAACAATTACCTTTATATTTGGCGAAGCAATATCATGGTAAACATTTACAAAAGATAAACCCACTGAATATTGGTCGGAGAAAGTAAAACAACATGTATATGCTTTACAGTCGGGCGACAAAACCAAAAATGCTTCCCACTATAAAACCATAAACTTTAATTAAATTTTAATAGTTCATTTATGCAAAACATCATCGATCCTATTGCAAAAAGTGTATTAGAAAAGGAACTTACGCAGGATAAATTCATACGTGATACCAATAATGGTGATAATAAAATTTACATCATTACTCATCACGATTCACCAAATTTAATGCGTGAGATAGGCCGCTTGCGCGAATTCACATTTCGTTCTGCCGGTGGTGGAACAGGCGAAAGTATTGATATTGATGAATATGATACTGTTAATGTTCCTTACAAACAATTGATCGTTTGGAATGAAGCAGAAAAAGAAATTGTAGGAGGATACCGTTTTATTAAATGCAAAGATGCACCTATTGAAAATGGAATAGTGAAATTATCAACCACTACATTATTTAATTTCTCGGAAAAATTTGTAAAAGAATATGTCCCTACTACTATTGAATTAGGACGTTCATTTGTGCAACCAAAATTTCAGCCGAGTGTAGATAATCGTAAGGGGTTGTTTTCATTGGATAATTTGTGGGATGGCTTGGGTGCTATCATTGTAGACAATCCGGATATAAAACATTATTACGGGAAAGTAACGATGTACACTGATTTTAATATTGAGGCGCGTGATATAATCTTATCTTTTATGAATTATTATTTTCCTGATAAAGATAAAATGGTAGTCCCTATCAAACCGGTGCTGCCGAAAACAGACACAACGGAATTCTTAAAGTCATTGACCGGATTGAGTTACAAGGAAGGACATCGTATTTTAACTCAAAGTGTACGTGCGTTGGGTGAACATGTTCCTCCTATGATGAATGCATATATGAATCTTTCTTCCACCATGAAAAGTTTTGGAACAGCCCTCAACGATCATTTTGGTGAAGTAGAAGAAACTGGTATACTCGTTACCATCGCTGATATTTATCCAACCAAAATGGAACGCCACATTGCTACTTACAAAAAATAGTACTGATAGCGAATAAAAAAAACGAAATTACGAATCTGTGTGTCCCCCTTCTTTTTTAGAAGGGGGAGTGCGAATGCAAGTGTGTTGTAGGGGGATGTTTTGTATATTCGCCATAATTATTATAATCAAGATTCGTAAATTCGTTTTTTATTCGCTATCCGTACCTATGGAAATTAAATCAGCTCAATTTGTAATAAGTAACACCGATGTAGCGAAATGCCCTGCGCCTACATTGCCCGAATATGCGTTTATCGGGAGATCAAATGTTGGAAAATCATCTCTCATTAATATGTTGGTTGATCGTAAGAACATGGCGAAAACATCCGGCAAGCCGGGAAAAACACAACTCATCAATCATTTTATTGTGAACGCCAACTGGTACCTGGTGGATCTTCCGGGTTACGGGTATGCAACTGCATCGAAAGTTCAAAAAGATGTTTGGCAGAAATTTATTGTAGAATATATTTTAGAACGCAAAAATTTATTGTGTTTAATGGTGCTGTTGGATTCCCGTTTAAAACCACAAAAAATTGATCTTGAATTTATGGATTGGCTGGGCGAACATTCTATTTCATTTGTAATGGTATTTACTAAAATTGACAAACTTTCGAAAAAACAATTCAAAGAAAATATCGATCATTACAAAGAAGAGATGGGAAAACACTGGGATGCATTACCTGAATGTTTTTATACTTCAGCAGAAAAAAAAGAAGGAGCAAAAGAAGTGTTGGATTTTATTTCGAAGACGAATAAGGTGTTTAAGTAATCGTGATTATTAAATTGAGTACTCGGCAGGGTGTGATTTCAGATACAATAATTAACAGATTTTATTTATTAACAGACTGTTGAATTGCCTGTTCAATATAGGCAATACCATTATGATTCTCAATTATTTTGACACAAAGTGTACTTGAAAATGTGTGCATAAAAGCATGGTGGGTGGTTAAAACGGCATCTTGAAAGTCTTGATTATCTTCCAAATTAGTAATATTTAGACCTACCTCTTCACATTCTTTTTTTGAAATATGTCTTGCGTGAGACTTTTGTTCGGTATGGTTTGAGAAAGTGCTAACTATTTTTTCAACCTTACTTTTATCTCCTTGGCACATATTTTTTTCAAGCCACTGGAAAACCATTTTCTCAGACCACTCGATAGCTTGCTTACAAGCACCTAACAAAGTTGGATGATATTTACTTATAATAACTTGCCACAACGCTGCTGACTGTGGGTTTTGCTTTATATCTTCCTTTGCTTGCTCAAATTCATTCAGTACTGCCTGACAAGCTAATCCACCCATTTGAGGATCAATTGGTCCTAGATTAGAATGTTTCCCCATTACAATCTCCTTTGAAGCAAAAGCAATCATAGTGCCTGCTGACATAGAAATTTGAGGGACAATAACTCTAATATCTTTCCCATACATTGAATAAAGGTAATCAACGAGAGATTCTGTTGCGGCAATATCCCCTCCTGGGGTATGAAGAATTAGATCTAACCCCTTCGTTCTATCTAATTTGTTTATTGTAAGCATAAATCCAGACTTATCCTTGTCGCCAACTGCTGTCCCTGCAGCTTGTGGTTTTTGAAGCCAACCAGAGTAATAGGCTATAGTATTACGCCCAGAAACTTCGGATACCTTTTTGAGGTATTTTCTTCTTACGGTGTCTAATGGATTTGAATTAGGATTTTTCTGTTGCTCTTGTTGTATTTCAACAATGACTTCATTCCAATTTGGCATACTATAAAGTCTTAATCAATGTAGTACTTCCTAAAGCTTCAACAGGAACGTAAGAATTGTCATACATTGAAAGCTTTTGAAAAAAATCTCCATCTTTCGTCCACTGTGCTTCAACTACAACAGATTTTTCAGAAGAGTTAATAATCTCATTATATTCAACAGTAAAATTTGGAGTTTTTACTTCTCGTTTATTTTTCGAACTGTTTTCCATAATGCAAAGATAAATATTTTATAATTAGTGGAAAAATTTCTTTCTAATTCTCTAATTCCTAGTTTTAATTCCCCCTAGCATTTGTATATATAGGATAACATTTTAAAACTTATTTTCTGCTTCCAAAATTCCTTCTAGAAATGCTCCGCCATACAATGCTTTTTTTAACACTCCGGAATGTTCACCGAAACATGTACTGCCAAACCACCTTCAGAAGTTTCTTTGTATTTATCTTTCATATCCAAAGCAGTATCTCTCATTGTTTTAATAACACTTTCCAAACTTACTTTTGCTTTTTCAGGATCACTGGATAATGCTATTTGGCTGGCAGTGATTGCTTTTATTGCGCCCATGGTATTTCGTTCAATACATGGAATTTGTACCAATCCATTGATAGGATCACATGTTAAACCCAAATGATGTTCCATTGCAATTTCAGCAGCCATCATTGTTTGTTTTTCCGAACCACCCAAACAAGCTGTCAATGCGGAAGCAGCCATTGCTGATGAAACTCCGATCTCGGCTTGGCATCCGCCCATAGCGGCAGAGATGGTAGCACCTTTTTTAAATAAGCTGCCTATTTCTCCGGCTATTAAAAGGAATTTGGTAATATCTTCTTCACCTTTATTTTTACAAAAACATAAAAAATACATCAATACAGCAGGAATAACTCCCGCAGCGCCATTTGTAGGAGCTGTTACTATTCTGGCGAATGAAGCATTTTCTTCATTCACAGCAAGTGCAAAAGCGCTTACCCATTTAATTACATTAGAAAAAGACTGATCAGTTGCTTGAATGTTTTTTATCCACTCGATAGAATTTTCTGAAACAACATTTTCCAATAAACTCTTGGTCATACCTGCAGCTCGGCGTTGTACATTCAAGCCACCCGGTAAGATCCCGCCTGTATGGCAACCTCTGTAAATACATTCCTGCATTACTTGCCAAATTTTATTCAGATCTGCATTTATTGTTTTTTCATCTTTCCAGATCAATTCATTTTTTAAAACAATTTCGGAAATGGACATTCCTGTTTTTGCAATGTGAGCAAGTAATTCGCTCGCATTTTCGATCGGATATGGAAGTTTTCCTCCCGATCTTTTTTCAGAAATCGCTACCCCTTCTTCCAAAATAAAACCGCCACCAATGGAATAGAATGTAGATTCAACGATCTTTTCGAGATAGGACATTGCTGTAAACGTCAATGCGTTTGGATGCTGTGGAAGATTTTTATAAATAAATTCAATATCCGTTTCAGGATCAAATGAAATAACTTGTTCATTAATCATTAGCTGTTTAGCTGTTTTTATTTCCGATATGTAATAATTTATTTTTTCCACATCGATCGTTTCAATGTTGTGACCTGACAAACCTAACATAACAGCGATGTCGGTTCCATGGCCTTTTCCTGTTTTTGCTAAGGAGCCAAACAGTTGCACTTTTAACGAAGTTATTTTATTGCCTTTTATTTTTTTTATAAAAGTATTTGCGGCTACCCAAGGCCCCATTGTATGTGAACTTGAAGGGCCTACACTTATTTTGAATATATCAAAAACACTTATTTGTTCCATAATCTTTTTTGCCATTAAGCACTTTTAATGATGGTCACTGAATCTCTTTCGCAGAAACTGTTTCCGTTGTTGCCTTTTACTTCTATGATTTTATTTTTTCTATGCTTTATGGTTTTTTTTATCTACGAAACTCAGCGAGAAAATCAAAACACTTACTGTCCTTTCTTGACGATCAAATTTAATTTTTCAGCAAAATGTTGAGCAAAGCTGCGTAATTCTTTCGCTGATTCAGCTTCACCGGTTGCGCGGTCAAAAGTATCGGCCATCGATAAAAGGCATTGATGATAAAATTGTTTCATCTCATCCACCATCATATCTTTTGTCCAGAGATCAATACGCAGGGTGTTATTTTCTTTTGCATCCCACAATGTTATCATCACCGCTTTGCTACTGCTTTTTTCATTAGCATCGGTTGCGCTCCAATCTATTTTTTCAGGTAAATTATTTTCATCAAGGCTTACAGTAAATTTAATTTCAGATGTTTTCATTTTTTATGATTTACTAATTTTTACGAATGTACAAATCTATGGTTGTTAAATTATTTTTTATTGCCAACTGCCTGTTTTTCGTGCAGGCGCAAAGACGCAGAATTTAATTTTTTCGATTGTACAAATGTCTACTCCCCAATTTCCAATTGTTTTATTGTCTCTATTTTAAAAAAATCTCATATCTCTCATCTCAACACTCATATCTACTTCTTCGGTTTATACTTTGCTTTGGTCAGTATTTGTTGTGCATTTGTTTCTTTCATCAATTGTTGTAATGTAATATCCGGGTTGTTGTTCATGTATTGTTTTATAATTTGCAGTCCTATCCAGTAACCTATCCGTGGGGCAGATTCTTTACTCAAAGCGGAAGTAAAAGGCCCATCGGCTGTGTATTTCATTATTTCCGCCTGATCAGTAGTATAAAGTAATTTTTGTGCGGCAAAATAACTCCAGATATTAAATTCATTTTGTGTGCAATACTCAATTTGTTTTTGAGAGTATTTTAATTTCAGGGTATCATTAACATCAGGAAGTAAAGCATCTGTGAGGTACATTATCTTTCCCATATAGGTGATGTCGCTTAAAAAATCAGTTGCGTTCATCATATAGGGAAATTCATTTATCATCCAGGAGCGAATAGCATCAGGCATAATAGCTTGTTTATTCATGAACATCTTTTTGTAATGTGGTAAATCAAGCATCTTGTAAAACAGATTATTATCTCCTAAATACATTTCGAGCCCGATAGCAAGTGTGCTGTCTAATAGAATGATATCACGATTAAACCCCGACATCATGGTAACTACTTTTGGTAATTTCCTGTTCGGAAAATAATGTGTGAAATATTTGAATGCTTCGGTAAATTGTGTTTGCAATGTATCAGTAGTAGGATATATTTTTTGACAATCGGAATACGCCTGGCGCATATCACGGTCACTAATAAATTTTTTTATACGGTATGAGTACGATGAATCGCGCAACCCACCATTATTAAGAATGCCGATTATAAAACCCGAATAAAAATGTCCATATTTTTTTTCTAACTTTTTTGTTGCAACTTCTATGTTAGCCGTATCCATCTTAAAAATATCCTGATCTAATCGATCGATTGTTACTTCCGGAATAGAAACATTAGCAACATTAACATTCAAACGATTATTACCGCAAGACGAAAAAAATAACGTTGTAACCAACGATATATATATTACAAAGTGCTTCATATAAAAAAATATACTTAATATTGTATTGGGAAATTAGTTTAGATCCCTATTCATTTAAAATTCAAAATTATGAAAAATATGAAGAAGTTACTTACAATAACAACAATAGCTTTGATAACAAGCACTTCATTTGCACAAGATGGCGCAAATGAACTGAAAAATTTTCGTTTTGGGTTGAAGGTAACACCATCTGTAAATTGGTATAAACCAGAAGGTAAAATTATGTCTGGGAATGGTGCAGGTGTGAAATTTGGTGGAGGATTAATTTTGGAATTTCGTTTGGCGAAAGTAATATCTATTCAAACAGGTATACAGATTGATCTTGATGGCGGAAACATAAAATATGCGAATGGCGGATATACTACACCTGGAGCAAATACTATAAGTTATTACTATAATAATGCAGATGATAATATCGCAAGATACAATACTGTTACTCCTGGGACATCAGGATACACGCATTATCAATTAAACCAACGTGAATTTAAAACTACCTACATCACCGTTCCATTGACATTAAAAATGAAAACCAAAGAAATTGGTACGTTTACCTATTATGGCCAAATTGGTATAAATAATTCCTTCCGCTGGAAAGCGAAAGCTAATGATAAGGTTACTGTTCTTGATGCGTTAAATTATGGTGCCAGTGATAGTAAAACGAATATTGATATTACTAAAGATGTAAGCATTTACACCGCTTCTTTAAATTTTGGTTTAGGCGCGGAATTAAACCTTTCAGGAACTACTTCCTTAACTTTTGGCCTGAATTACAATTTAGGTTTTACCAATGTGGTTAAAAGCAATTCGGAATATTTGGAAAAACGCACTAATGATGCTACAGGTGCAAGTTATACTCAAAATCCAATGCCGCAGGTAATTAAAACAAATGCAGTGATCTTAACAGTTGGAGTATTATTCTAAGGCAAATTTATTTTAAGTAATTTTATCCCCGTCTTGCTTACTAGCAGGACGGGATTTTTTTATATGAAAAACAAAGAGGTCATTAATCACATTGTTCACTGGCTCACACATTATTTAGAGCAAAGCAAAACCAATGGTTTCGTCATTGGTATTTCCGGAGGTATTGATTCTGCGTTAACATCTACACTTTGTGCCATTACAGGGAAACCCGTGATCTGCTTGAACATGCCCATTCACCAGCATAAAACGGAATATGATAGAGGACATGAACACATCGATTGGTTGAAAAAAAATTTCCCGAATGTAATATCACACGAAGTAGAGCTTACTAAAACATTTCAAGAGATCAGCAACGCATTGCCTGAAGATATTCAAGATTGGCTCACCATGGCGAATACACGAGCGCGTTTGCGCATGACAACTTTATATGCATTTGCTTGTAATAAAAAAATGCTGGTTGCAGGAACAGGAAATAAAGTAGAAGATTTTGGAATCGGATTTTTTACCAAATACGGGGATGGGGGCGTGGATATTAGCCCGATCGCTGATTTGATGAAATCAGAAGTATATGCGTTGGCTAAAGAGTTAGGAGTTGCGGAATCAATAATTAAAGCACCACCAACGGATGGTTTATTTGCAGATAGCCGCAGTGATGAAGATCAGATAGGAGCAACGTATAATGAACTGGAATGGGCAATGAAATTTATTTTAAATCCTCACGACTTTTCTATTCTATCGGGCAGACAAAAAATTGTGTTGGATATTTATACTCGAATGAATAAAGCCAATCAGCATAAAATGTTACCGATACCTGTTTGTGTGATTCCTGAGGAGTTGAAGTAAATTCTAAATCGCACGTCATCGCGAGGAACGAAGCGATCTCATTTTAATTCCTCCCACATTCAGATTGCTTCATTGCGTTGTGCTTCATTCGCAATGACGTTGTGCTAATTCAAATAACTCTTCGCTTTCTCCAATGCCTTTGCAATCCCTTGTGAATTGGTTCCTCCGGCAGTTGCGTAGAAAGGTTGTCCGCCGCCGCCGCCTTGAATTTCTTTTCCTAATTCGCGAACAATGGTTCCGGCATTTAATTTTTTATCCGCAACTAAATTATCAGAAATAATAATGGACAAACTTGGTTTTCCTTTTACATCAGCGCCAAGTACCATGAATAAATTATCTACCTGATTACGAATTTCAAAGGAAAGGTCCTTGATCGCATCCGCGGAATCTAGTTCAATTTTTTCAGCAATGAAATTAATTCCGTTGATGCTTTGTTTTTTATTTATCAAATATATTTTTAACCCTTTCGCTTTATCACGCAGCATTTGCTCCATCTGTTTTTGTAGTTCGCTGTTATGCTCGATCAGACTTTCTACACTTTTCAAAACATCCTTGGGGTTTTTTAAAAGTGATTTTATTTCATTCACCAATTTATTTTGATCGTTAAAAAATTGTTCTGCTTTTACAGATGTGATGGCTTCAATACGTCTGATCCCTGCTGCAACTGCTCCTTCCGAAGAGATCTTAAATAAACCTATTTGCCCGGTTGCAGGAACATGCGTACCTCCACATAATTCTATGGAATAATTTTTATCGAATGTAACCACACGAACCACATCACCATATTTTTCGCCAAACAATGCCATAGCTCCTGTTTTCCTTGCATCATCAATATTCATTTCTTTTATATCAGAAGCAATATTTTCACGAACTTTTTCATTCACGATGGCTTCGATTTGGGCAATTTCTTCATCCGTTACTTTTGAGAAATGCGAGAAGTCGAAACGTAAATGTTCTTCATTTACCAATGAACCTTTTTGTTCAACGTGTGTTCCCAATACTTTACGCAATGCAGCATGTAATAAATGTGTTGAGCTATGATTGTTTTCTGTAAGATGTCTCCTTTCGCCATTTACTTTCGCGATAAATGTTTGCGTGAAAATTTCAGGAAGTTTATCTGCAAAATGAATGATGATCCCATTTTCTTTTTTTGTATCAGTAATAGTTATTTTTTCATTCGCTGATTCTAAAACTCCTGAGTCACCCACTTGTCCGCCGCTTTCAGCATAGAAGGGAGTTTTATCTAACACCAATTGAAATTGCTCTTTGCCTTTTGCTTTTACTTTTCTATACTGAATAATTTTGGATTCACTTTCTAATTGTTTGTAGCCAAAAAAAATTCTTCCGCCTTCTTCTGGTTTTCTTCCTTCCACTAAAATCCAATCACCGGTATCCACAGCAGTTGCAGAACGCGAACGATTCTTTTGTTTTTCTAATTCTTTTTGAAAACCGCTTTCATCAATAATAAAACCGTAACCACGTGCGATCAATGAAGTTAGATCCACAGGAAAGCCATACGTATCATACAATTCAAAAACAGTGGCACCATCAACAATTTGTTTTTTATCTTTTAGAATGTTCGCACATACTTGGTCAATACGTTTTAATCCATTCTCCAATGTTCTAAAAAAAGAAATCTCTTCTTCTTTAATTACTTTTTCTATCAATACTTTTTGTGATACTAATTCGGGAAAAGCATGTCCCATTTGATTTGCAAGCACCGACACCAAACGATACATAAATGGCTCTTTCAAATTTAACGATTGATAACCATAACGTATCGCACGTCTTAAAATTCGGCGGATCACATATCCTGCGCCGGTATTGGAAGGTAATTGCCCGTCAGCAATACTAAATGAAATAGCACGGATATGATCCGCGATCACACGCATCGCAATATTTATAATTAATTGTTTCGGATGTTTTTCTTCCTCCAGCGGTTTATATCTTAATCCTGATAATTCTTCGATCGTATCAATTACAGGTTTAAAAACATCAGTATCATAATTGGATTGTTTGCCTTGTAAAACGCGCACCAAACGTTCAAATCCCATTCCCGTGTCCACATGTTGTTTCGGTAATTTAACCAAACTGCCATTCGCTTTGCGTTCAAACTCCATGAACACATTGTTCCAAACTTCAATTACTTGAGGGTCATCATTATTAACACGTGATGCGCCACTCACTTTTTTTCTTTCTTCTTCTGTACGTCCATCATAATGAATCTCAGAACACGGTCCGCAGGGACCGGTATCGCCCATTTCCCAGAAGTTATCTTTTTTATTCCCGCGTAAAATTCTGTCTTCTGGAATAAATTGTTTCCACGTATCATACGCTTCCTGATCAAAGCTTAAACCATCATCCTTGCTGCCTTCGAACACGGTTACATACAATCGTGATTTATCAATTTTATAAACATCGGTCAATAATTCCCACGCCCAGGTTATCGCTTCTTTTTTAAAATAATCACCAAAGCTCCAATTACCAAGCATTTCAAACATGGTATGATGATAGGTGTCTACACCAACTTCTTCTAAGTCATTGTGTTTACCACTTACACGCAAACATTTTTGAGTATCGGCAATACGTGGAAATTTTATCGGAGTATTTCCTAAAAACAAATCTTTGAAGGGCGCCATGCCGGAATTATTGAACATAAGCGTAGGATCATTTTTCACCACCATTGGTGCTGACGGCACAATTTCATGGTCTTTAGATTTAAAAAAATCTAAAAATGTTTGACGTACTTTAGTTGATTCCATGGTTTCTATTTCAAATTTCGGAAGTTCAATTTCGGATTGAAAATCCCATCCTAATTTTATTATTTATTTTACTAATTGCCTACTGTTAAATTGCCAACTGATTTATAGGATTGCAAATTTAGTTTACTTTACGTAAATTCGCATTGATGAGTAAAATAAAATATAAATTTAATACCAAATCACTCACCTATGAAAAGGTAACAGTGCCAATCAGCAATAGGGTTGGACAGGTTCTTTCATATTTGGCTACGGGATTAGTATTTGCAACCATCACCACATTCATCGCTTACAATTATTTTGATTCCCCTAAGGAGAAACAATTAAAACGGGAAATATCGGAGCTTACGCTTCAGTATGAGCTTTTGAACAATCGTATGGGTGAGGTTACGGAAGTATTGGATGATATTCAGGAACGTGATAACAATGTGTATCGTACTATTTTTGAAGCCGAACCAATATCAGCAAGTATTCGGAAAGCAGGATTTGGCGGGGTTGACAGGTATAAAGAGTTACAAGGGTATAACAATTCCGATATACTTATTGAAACTACGAAGCGCCTCGACAGGATCAGTAAGCAGTTATATATTCAATCAAAATCATTTGATGAAGTAGCGAAATTGGTTAAGAGCAAAGAAAAATTACTAGCATCAATTCCTGCTATACAACCCATCTCTAATAAAGATCTGAAACATCAACCAGGGGGGTATGGTTGGCGCACCCATCCAATTTATAAAACACCTGAATTTCATCCTGGGATGGATTTTACTGCGCCTGAAGGAACGGAAATTCATACTACAGGTGATGGTATTGTGGAAACAGCTGATGCAGCATCACAGGGATATGGAAATCATGTAGTTATTAATCACGGTTATGGTTATGAAACGCTGTATGGGCACATGTTTAAATTTGTAGTGCATGTTGGCCAACAGGTAAAACGCGGACAATTGATCGGTTATGTGGGAAGCACAGGCCTTTCAACCGCACCACATGTGCATTACGAGGTGCATAAAGGTGGACAAACGGTAAATCCCATCAACTTCTATTACAACGATCTTACCCCAGAAGAATACCAAAAATTAATAGAACTTTCAGCACGCTCATCACAATCGTTTGATTAAGACCTCACCTCTTCATCCCTCTCCCAAGGAGAAAGGGCGATGTTTAGAATTAATCGATAAAATATTTTATATTTGTTTTAGTGATTCTCAAAATCAACAATACAAATCAACAATTAGATTTTGCCTTACAAAGAAACTGATATTGTTAAATTGTACTATACCATTGGTGAAGTATCCGAAATGTTTAAAGTAAACACTTCGCTGATCCGTTTTTGGGAAAAGGAATTTGATATTATCAAACCAAAGAAAAATAAAAAAGGCAATCGTTTATTTACTCCGGAAGATGTTGATAATTTTAAAGTGATCTATAACCTTGTAAAAGAGCAGGGGCTTACCTTAGAAGGCGCCAAAAAATATTTGAAAGAAAATAAAAAAACCGTTAAACACGAATTTAAAACAGAGAAAACCCAATTCAGTGAGATTGAAAATAAATTAAAATCGATCAAAAATATTTTGATGGAGTTGAGGGCGGCATTATAATACCTCAGCCCTTAATCTCCTCTCCGTATGAGAGGAGTAGTATGTTCAGTACGACAAAAAAGAATTGTGAATAAAAAGAGGAGGCAACATATTGTTTCCTCTTTTTATTTTTAGGTTATTTGAGGAAATATTTGTGTTCGCCAAACGCACTTTCTCGACTACGCTCGAAATAACAACGCGTGCTATCATTTCGAGCGTAGTCGAGAAAGTGTGTGAGCATAAAATTTATTTAACAGCTTAACTAATCAACTAAATTATGAAGGCATATATTTTTCCGGGACAAGGAGCACAATTTTCAGGAATGGGAAAAGAGTTATATGAAAGCTCTCCATTAGCAAAAGAATTATTTGAGAAAGCGAATGATATTCTTGGTTTTCGTATTACAGATATAATGTTCAACGGAAGTGATGAAAAACTCAAACAAACTAAAGTTACGCAGCCTGCTATATTTTTACATTCAGTAGTTTTAGCAAAAACATTGGGCGATAGCTTGAAACCTGATATGGTAGCGGGCCATAGCCTTGGTGAATTTTCAGCGCTAGTAGTAAACAAAACATTATCATTTGAAGATGCACTCAAATTAGTTTATAAACGTGCAATGGCAATGCAAAAAGCGTGTGAGATAAATCCATCAACAATGGCTGCGGTTTTAAATTTAGATGATAAAATAATTGAAACAATCTGTGCGGAAATTACACAAGCAGGTGATATTGTAGTTGCCGCGAATTATAATTGTCCGGGACAATTGGTTATTTCCGGAACCATAAACGGAGTAAATATTGCTTGTGAAAAGTTAAAAGCAGCAGGCGCAAAACGTGCATTGGTATTACCAGTTGGAGGCGCGTTTCATTCACCGTTAATGGAACCTGCTCGCGTGGAATTGGAAGCAGCTATCAACTCAACAACATTCAGTCAACCTATTTGTCCGGTTTACCAAAACGTAACCGCCAATGCAGTTTCCAATCCTGCGGATATTCAGAAGAATTTAATAGCACAATTAACCGCTCCTGTAAAATGGACACAAACTGTTCAGCAAATGATTGCTGATGGTGCTTTATCTTTTGTTGAAGTGGGCCCGGGTAAAGTGTTACAAGGATTGGTGAAGAAGGTGAATGCTGCTGTGGAAGCGGTGAGCGCATAGCGATTATTAGTCGCTAGTGGTCGTTAATAAATTATTTTCATGAAAAAATCACATTCAATATTTATTTTTTTGTTAATGTTATTTCACAATATCTTTTCACAAAATGAAGTGTATAAAGCAAAAAAAATAACAGATTTACCCGAAAACTATAGTGGAATTTGGGAATTTTATGGGAGTAATGGAGAACTTAGTTTGAAACATAACTACAAAAATGGGCAATTAGATGGAGAATGTTTTTATTTTGATGGAAGTGGAAAACTACAAAGTAAAATTAATTATAAGAATGGGAAAGAAGATGGAGAATACCTGAGATATTATCCGAATTCTCAGCTGAAAGAAAAAATCACTTATTTAAATGGGCAAAAGAATGGCATAGCAATAAAACATTATGAAAAGGGAGAAATATTTAGTATCGAAAATTATAAAGAGGGCAAATGGGAGGGTTCTCAAATAGCTTATTATGAAAATGGAAAAATTAAGGATTCTGTATTTTTTATAAATGGTCTAGAAGAAGGAGAAGCAATATACTATTACCGAGATGGACAAGTCAAACTGAAGTTACAGGATAAAAATGGAAAACAAGAAGGGCTTCAGCTAAGGTATTATGAAAATGGAAAAATAAAAGACAAAAGTAATTTTAAAAATGGCTTAGAAGAAGGAACATCTCTAATGTATGATTCAACCGGAGTTTTAAAATCAAAATGGGAATTTAAAGAAGGTAAGCCCAATGGGGAATTTGTTTTGTATGGAACAGGCGGAATAACAAGAATGATAGAGCTATTTAAGGAGGGAGAATTAATAGAAGAAAAAATATTTTTTTCTGAACCAAACATAATTAAGACAAAAACAAAGCTTTTAAACAGAAAACGTAATGGCTATTTTACATCTTATTTTGAAAATGGAAAAGTTGCAGCAGAAGGATTATATAAAGATGATAAAAAAGAAGGTAAATGGACCTACTACGAGCAAAATGGAGAAATAGAATCAGTAAAAAGATATATAAATGGAGCCGAACAGAATAATTAAAATTAATCAAGGGAGTGTAAATTAAACTGTGCTATTTAGATTTATTAAATTTGCAATATTAAGCGAAGCGGAGTTGAGCAATGCTGGAGAGCAACTCAACAAGGAATAGCTTAATCCGATAGCGTATACAGAGGTTGATAATTCAGC
>JBBSPS010000052.1:0-19342 GCA_038258655.1 Bacteroidia bacterium | reverse complement strand
ATACAGCCGGACGAATATCTTTTTTAATATCTACAAAGTGAAAGGGAAGTGATTTACCACTTTCAATGTAATAGATAAAATTCAAATGGCTATCATTTTCATTATAAATCGCTATTCCAAAGGAATTAGCATCCATTAATTTATTTACATTCTTATATGTTTTTTCTAGGATATCTTTTACAGAAAGTGATGATGCAATTTCACGGCCGATATTACTAAGCAGCTTAGTATTTTTATAAGATATTTCTATTTCTTTTTGCTGCCTTATTATATCTGTAGTTCGTTCTTTTATTTTTTCTTCTATACTTTGAATATGCCGCGCATTCTCGATCGCCATACCTGCATAAGACGCAATATTTTGTAATACCTCTATATGATAGGAACTATAGACATTTTTTTTATAGCTCTGAACAGAAATAATGCCAATGACTTTGTTCTTAACAATAATTGGTTGATACAATATAGACTGTGCAATTTTTTCTATGGTGCCGTCTTCCAAATCGTCCTTAGGTACAGGTTTTTTCTTCAGGTACTTTTTATATTCTTTGTTAACATCATTGATAAAAACGTTTTTTTTATTTTCAATGCACCAAACAGGAAATTGGTTTTTATCCTTGACATCCCTTGTATAAGGCTTGCACCTTTTATTTTCAGCAATTGCAAGTTTATATTCTATGTATTTTTTTTTAGGGTCGTATAATCCAATCAAAAATACTGTTGCATCCATTAACTTATTTACTTGTTTATGGATCGTAAATAAAATCTTCTCCAAATCTAAAGTAGAAGTGATTTCACGGCCAATGTCGCTTAAGGTTTTAAGCGTATTTAACTGAGTTTCTAATGATTTTGTTTTATCGCCTGACATATGTCAATAAATCTTTTCGCTATGCTAAAATAAGTAAAACACAAGATAAGTATAAACTTTTAAAATTATAAGGGCTAATATACAGAATACTTTCATTTGGCTTATTAAATATATTTTTCCAAATGTGTATAGGTAAATTGATAACGACCATGCTATTAGCAAACAGTTAATAACAAAAACAAATTTCAGTACTATCGCACAATTTATATTATTATATTTGAAACAGGCACAAACTTTAAAAATCTCCTGTTTCATGAAAAAAAAATACCTGCTTATCACGTTTCTTTTCTTTTATATGAAAATAGACGCTCAATGGAATCTTGTTTGGGCAGATGAATTTACAAACACAACTATTAATACAGCCAACTGGGTATTTGAAACAGGTGGGGGAGGCTGGGGAAATAGTGAATTGGAAAATTATACGAACCGACCTGCGAATGCAATCATCTCTAATGGAAACTTGCTCATTATTGCCAAAAAAGAATCTTACGGCGGAAGCAACTATACATCCGCCCGAATGAAGACCCAAGGGTTACAAAGTTGGACGTATGGGAAAGTTGAAGCTAGAATAAAGATTCCTTTAGGAAAAGGTGTTTGGCCTGCATTTTGGATGTTAGGCAACAGTATTTATCAAGCTCAGGTAGGGTGGCCAAAATGTGGGGAAATTGATATAATGGAACATGTAAACAATAATCCTAAGATAAATGGAACCATGCATTGGGACAATAACGGGCATGCCCAATATGGTGGCGATGTTGATTATAGTCCCACAACAGCCTACCATGTCTATTCTGTAGAATGGGATACCAGTGCAATAAAATGGTTTTTGGACGGAACTAAATATTGGGAAGCTAACATTGCCAATAACATAAATAGCACAGATGAATTCCATAGTCCATTTTTTATACTTCTTAATTTAGCTATAGGAGGTACCTGGCCGGGGAATCCCGATGCAACTACAACATTCCCCGATACCATGTTTGTCGATTATGTGAGAGTATACAAACAAATAGCTACCTCGATAAAAGAAAATAGCGATTTAAACACGTTATTTGAAAGCTATCCCAATCCTTTTAACGGAACTACCACCATTCATTATTCCATTTCAAAAGATGCTGCAATTGAACTAAATGTTATTGATTTTATAGGAAATAAAGTTGCAGTAATTGAACGTGGCAATAAATTAAAGGGGGATTATTCTGCTAAATGGAATGCTCAAAATATGGCTGTAGGAATGTATTTATTGCAACTGAAAGTGAACGATCAGGTTTTAACTAAAAAAATAATTATCACTAAATAAAGCATTGGTGTCTTTTAAAAAGTTTGTAATTCCCCGTACAAATTAAATGATGAGTGAAACTTTATACTTTTACATTAAGTAAAATAGGATTAAATGAATTCTGAATTATCATATCGGTTTTTTAACAGATTGGAAAATGATCAATTTAGCCTCATTTATATGGGGGGATTTGATGATGAGATAACAGCGTCGCTATTGTGCATAAATGAAACCAGCACCAAGGCGCCTAACATATTCACGAAAAAACTCTCTTTTATAATAGTTGAATGCTTTCAAAATATTCTTCGTCATGCAGATAAACCTGATATCATCAACAGGACGAATAATAAACCAAAAATGATCTTAGTTCGTAGCAGGGGGCATGAATTCTATATCGGATCAACGAATTTAATTGCCAATACAAAAACAGAAGGGCTAACATCAAAGTTAAGATCAATAAACACATTAAGTCAAAAGGAATTAAAAGCTGCATACATAGATGCCTTAGAGAATAATGAATTTTCTGACAAGGGAGGAGCTGGCTTGGGTCTTATTGAAATGGCAAGAAAATCGGGGTTTCCACTTGAATTCGACTTTGATTATATCAACTATTTTTTTTCCAATTTTTTTATGCAGTTTCGGGCGGTATCCTCAGATAAAGATGATAGTACCCCCGCTATTTCGATTGCCAACACAAAAGAGCTTTACAATGAACTGTTAGCTGATAATATTCTGATGATCCGAAAAGGGGATTTTTCGCAGAAATCTATTTTACCGATTTTGACAATGATAGAAAACAACCTGAATTCAGGGCCGAATATACTTGGCGCCAGAAAAAAAATAGTTTATCTTCTTGTTGAAATGCTTCAGAATATAAGTAAACATGCTTCTGAACAGAAAGGAATTCGTGAAGGAATACTTATTATTGCTGTTGAAAATAATAAATATGTTATTAATACTGGCAACTATATTGACATCAATAATATTGAAGCTTTGAAAGAAAATCTTGACAGTATTGTAAGCATGGATCAAATCGGATTATCAGAAATTTATAAAAAGAAAATGTTTGACAAACAAGATGCGCTCGCAGGTAATGTAGGGATTGGATTAATTGAGATCAATAAATACAGCAGTGAAAAATTAAAATATAATTTTAAACCGGTTACTGATACGTTATCATTTTTTTCATTAAGCATTACAGTATAATTATGGAAAAAGCTTTGAAATTAAAAGGTACAGAAGATACACCTCAAATAGTATTTGATAGTAGCAATCAGGAATTTACTATAAGTGGAAGGTCTTTACCCGAAGATCCATCTGAGTTTTATCGACCGATAATTGCCTGGATGCAAGCTTATACGATGCAGCCGAATCCAAATACAGAGTTGAATATCAACCTTGACTATTTTAATTCAAGTTCCGTTAAACAAATACTGGCGCTTTTTATATTGCTGGAAGAAGTAATAAAATCAGGTAACAAAGCTAAAGTTGTATGGTTTTATACAAAAGGTGACGATTTAATGGAAATCAAAGGACAGGAATTTAAAAACATGTTGACTATCCCATTTGAGCTGACTGTTATTGTTTAAGATCAAAATTTTATTCCTATCACAAGCATATCATCAATTTGTCGGTAGTTCCCTTTCCAATCCTTCATCGCAAGCTCTATTGCCTGCTTTTGTTTGTTCATATCCATTTCCTGAATATTTAATAACAAACTTTTGAAATTAAGTGTATTAAATTTTTTATTTTCTTTACCGCCAAATTGATCCATGTATCCATCAGTAAACATATATACACACATGTTTTTTTGGATGGGTATCTGTGTGGTGGTAAATTCGATTTTTTTATTTTTTCGAACGACGGAATTGATACCTCCAATTTCTTTTGAATCTGGTTGAACAACATCCAGAATGTTATCATTCACTACATAAATGGGAGTCATCGCACCTGCAAATTCGATTATCTTTTTTTTGTTATCAATTACGCATAAGGACATTTCCATTCCATCCTGGCTTTGATTGTCTCCTTCTTGCTGGCGCAATGCTTTTAAAACTTCTGAATGCAAAAGGCTTAATATGGATGATGGATCAACGATGCGTTTTTCATTAATTATACCATTTAATAGTGTATTACCTATTAATGACATAAATGCTCCGGGAACACCATGTCCGGTACAATCAACGGCCGCGATAATAATTTTATCTTCTAATTCAGAGAACCAATAAAAATCACCACTTACAATATCTCTGGGCTGATAAAAAACAAATGAATGGGGTAATAGTTTTTGAATTTCATTTTCCTGAGGAAGAATGGATTGCTGAATTCGTTTAGCATAGTTAATACTATCTGTTATTTTTTTGTTTTTATCTTTTAATTGAAAGCCTGTTTTTCTATTTTCTTTATATTGTATATATATTATAAATAAAAATATGGACAGTAATATCACGCTTCCTGTGCTCAAAAATAATAACTTTCTTTGATTGGAAATTTCTTCTTTTTGTAAAGTGATAAATTTTTTTGCAGTCTCCAAGTCAGTTATTGCCTTATTTAACAAATTATCTCTTTCCTCTATTAAAAGACTGTCCCCCTTCGTAATCATTGTTAACTTAGCCTCTTCAAGTTCTTTTCGTGCTTTTCTAATTTCAGATTCACGATCTTTCAAATTATTTTCGCTAAGGTTTATATCTTGAAAGGACGACAGTTTTAATTCCGAGATCGTTTTTGTTGGTGGAGTAGAAGAAATAGGGGGTATGTAATTACTCTGATCACCATCCTTACTTTTCTCTTTTTGCAAGGCACTGATATTTCCCTTGTTTTTAAGGACAGAATGTTTCATCAAATAAATAAGAGTTCCCTGATCTTCGTGTTTAGCAAAGAGTCCTTTTTTTGTTTTTGGTTGATTCGCCTCAAAATCAATAAATTTGGCTCTTTTGTTATAAAATAATTTGCCAAAAGGAATATTTATTTGTGAAGTGTCACTTTGTTTATAATTATTCAATATCAATTCCATTCCGGAAAATGGAATAGTATAGTTGCTTAGATCCTGAGGAATATCCTTTGTATCAACTAATAATATAATTTTTTTAAACCCGCTTTTTAAAAATTCAATTTTATATACTTTACCGAAATTTACTTTTAGTAGAAATTCCCCTTTTTTACTTGTACGGGTTTTATAGATCGGTTTATCATTTTCTGAAACAGCTATTAAAACCCCACTCAAAGTTCCTTCGAGCAAAATCTTTTTTTCTTTTTTCAGAAATCCTTTTCCAGAATCCTGGTTATAACCATATACCAATCCGTCAATTAATAATACCCCAGAGGTATTATTTTCCTGGCCAATGCAAAATGTATTAAAGCTTGAGAGTAAAGACAGAAGGCCTAATAGAAATAATTTGTTTTTAAGTTTCATATAAATCATTCGAATGTCCGAAGATAAAATATATTGGCACACTTTCAGTAATATAGTAAAGTCTTGCTATTTCTTATTTTTACAAGAAAATTATAAAAAATAGGGAGAGGGGGGCTCATTATTTTTAAACGAGTACTCTTATCAATAGGGGTATAAGAGTTTATTTTACTACAAAGCTTTTTACGCCATTTTTATTTTTGCTTTTTATTTTAGCGAAATACATTCCGGATGGCAGATTCAATGTTTGTTTATACGTTAACTGTCCACTTAAAACAGTAGAATAAACAAGCCTTCCTGTAATATCAACTATTTCCATATTTAATATTTCATTAAACGCATTTTTTTGCAAAATGGTTATCGTGAATGTTCCATCATTGGGAGAAGGAAATAATTCTATTCCAATATTATTTGTTTTTTCATTATTTATTCCGGTGATTGAAGAGATATTGCTCTCCCAAATACCTCTTCCAAATGTAGCAAGATACATTTTATTGAGCGCCACATTAAATTCAATATCTGAAGCAATAACGTTGGGTAATCCTGTATTTTCACTTATCCAGTTACTATTTATCGAATCAAGCATATAAACACCAAAATCAGTCGCGACCAAAACTTCACCTGTGCCGGGTATCGTTTTTACACAATTAACAGGCGCATTCGGTAAATTAAAAGAAATATTTTGCCAAGTAATTCCGCCATTATTTGTTTTATATACTTTAACTCCAGGCGTAAGCCCGGCTAAAGTAAGATAAGCAGTGTTTGCATCTTTTTGGCTGACTTCTATGCTCGTATAATACAATGTATCAGGAAGATTGGAAGTAACGTCCGTCCATGTACTCCCCCCATCCGTTGTTCGGTATGCGCTTGATGGTGAACCATATTCAAAACGAATACGCCGTGTCCCATAAATTACATTTAAATTAGAGTTGGCAACGGCCAAGGCCGACATTTCATTATCATAGATCCCATTGGAAGGGAATGGACTTAAAGCGGCCCATGTGCTTCCTGCATCGTAGGAGGCGCTCACATTGGTAAGCCCAGCGTATATTGTTCCATAAATATTATAATCACCAACAATAGGGCTGGTCCATTCACCCGGTTCATTGTTCACATTTACACCGGGATTAAAACTCGTCTGTCCGTTATCGTATGAATAATAAAAATTACCATACTGGCTCGAGCCAATAATTACATTGTTATCTACAGGATCCAAATAATTATCCATTCCATCCCCACCAAAAATAGTATTCCATGTTGTGCCGTCATAATAAAAAGTAGCGTTGTCTTGCGCTCCCGCAACTATTCTTCCCGTGGTATTACGCGAACTCGAAATACGATAAAAAGCTGAAATTGCCATTCCATTACTGATGGTTGTCCAACTTGTTGGCCAAGGATTTCCGCTAGTTGCACTTGCCCATGTTTGAGGTGTTACTGTAGTTGTTTTATATAAACCGCCATCACTGCAAACAAAAATATTACCGGTTAAATTTTGTGTTTCTATGAAATGAATATCACCATGTATCGTTGATCCATATTGCAATGTCCAATGGCTAACCGGGTTAAATGTTGTGCCACCATCCGTAGAAGCCCAAATATTTACTCCACCTACGTACACCGTACTTTTATTTGTGGAGTTAACCGTAAAACCCAGGTAGTAAGTTCCTTGTCCACCGGGCTGCGTGCCGGTACCACCTTCAAGCATATTTACACCAGGGTTAATATATTGCCATGTTGTTCCCGCATTTATTGATTTATAAATACCATAAGATCCGTCGGAAGCATCCACAGCCATTGCATAAACATAATTTGTATCCGAACGTGCAACACCAAGTTTTAAACGTTGAATAGTGCCCGTAGGAGGAATACCGGTATTTAATTTTGTCCAGGTTACACCAAAGTTATTTGATTTATAAATAGCCGCATAGCCAGTATTAGATGAAGCCAACCAACCGGATGTAGCATACAATACATTTGATTTTAGAGGGTTTTGAACGAGGTCCCAAAATAATGTATCAAGTGTGCGTGTCCAATTTACACCGCCATTTGAAGATGTGTACATACCGTTTACACCTGCCGCTACCAATTGATTACTATTAGCAGGATTAATCAATACTTTGCGAATGAGTGAAGCATTTCCATCCGTTAATTGAAAAGCTAATCCGGTGGGAGCCCATGTAGTGCCGCCATCCGTAGTTTTATAAACTCCCAAGCCGAAATGTGTATTGCGTTTTCTACCATTTACATTTAAACCTAATCCAAAAGAAATATATTCAAAATCACAAAGGGAAATATACATAACATTTGTATTGTTCGGATCAATAGCGATATCACTCACTCTCGTAATAGGTAAATTATCGGTTAGGGGAGTCCAAGTAGAACCATTGTTAGTGGTTTTCCAGACACCTCCTTGAGCTACGCCAACAAAATAAGTAGAAGGATTAGTAGGATGAAAAGTGATACAATTAATTCGGCCAATACCATTTTGCATATAGCCGGTTTCATTGCCGGGCAATGTGAAAGGGCCGACAGGCGACCATGCAGCAGTAGAAAAACGTGATGAATTATCTGTTTGTTTTTGTTGAGCAACCTTTATAGCTTCATTAATATAAATGGCAGGATCTGCAATTTCACCGTGACCATTGGTTTTCATCAACATATCATTTTCCCAACGCTTGTAATATTTCCAATGTTTTGTTTTTTTTAGATCGGTAGTTTTTGCCCAATCATCAAAACGTTTTTGCATTTCTATAAAAGAAAGTTTTTTGCCGGGAGGATTAGTTTTTAAAAATTGTTGAGCTTTTGAAAATTTGAAACCAATAATCAGAAGAGTAAATAATAAGCAAATTTTTAAAGACTTCATGAATTGAGAATTATAAAATGGGGATAAACAAATGTAAGAAAAACTATAGGAGAAATAAACTGGGAAAAAATGAGTAATTATTAAAATAATTATGTCTTATAATATATATATTGTTGGGTTGGTATTTGCCTTTATTTATGAGGTTTAGGCAGGGTAGGAGCAAAAGTTTTAAAACTTTTGCACGTGGTAATAAAAATAAAATACCAATCGGGAAATTGATATTTTCAATGGTAAAACATTAAAGGAAAGAACGAAATATTCTAAAATTTAATCGGAACTGTAAATAAACCTTTAATATATAAAAAAGCGGAAAGATTTTACTCCTTCCGCTAAGCCTACTTCAATTATTTGAGCGTTATTGAAGTCATTGAACAACACCTGCGCTCCGAAACTATACGCTGATGCCAAAAAATCTTTATTTAAACTAATTCCTTTCATGTTTCGGAAAATTAATAGCTTCTACATTTAAAACGCTCGGCTGCAAATTTATATACAAAATATATTTATTTCCAAGTGTTTTTTTCATTTTAGCCTGAAACCCTTATCAATAGGGTCAAGAAATTTATTGTAAAGATAAGAAAATTTGCTGTTTTTATCAATTCCCTGAAATTTCCCATAATTTCCTGTTAGAAAAACAGCTGCTTTCTTTAGTTTCCCAAAGGTATCTCACAGAAATTAAAAGGTTACGACCTGGGATGAAATCTAAGTATCTCTGAACGAACCTGTTTTTTATCTAATTGTGCGTAAATTTCAGTAGTTGTAATAGATACATGGCCTAACATTGCTTGTACTGCACTTAAATCCGCACCACCTTCAAGTAAATGAGTTGCAAAAGAATGTCTGAATATATGTGGACTGATAGATTTTGACAATCCGCATTTTCTACCCAAATCTTTTACAATATCAAATACTGTTTCCCTTGTAAGCTTCGTTCCTCTCTTACTTAAAAACACAAAGTCTTCCTGACCATTCTTTATCTTGTATTGACTGCGTATTTCTTCTAAATAACTATTGATAAAGTGCACAGCCACGCTGCCAATAGGTACAAAACGTTCTTTATTCCCTTTTCCTATTATTTTTATCACACCATCACTAAAATACAATGCTGATATTCTAAGGTTTATTAATTCACTTACCCTTAATCCACAACTATATAATGTTTCCACCATTGCTTTATTCCTCTGTCCTTCGGGTGTACCTGTATTGATTGCATCAATAATTGCATTTATTTCATTGATATTTAAAGTTGTAGGAAGTTTCCGTTCAACTGTTGGTGATTCTAATAGGTTTGCCGGATCTTTTTCTATTTCCCCTTTTATCCACAAGTATTTAAAAAAACTTTTAAATTCATTAACGATACGTCCCTGTGTACTTGCGTTGATCTTAGATTTATTTATCCATTTCAAAAATTCCTGTAAATGGCTATATTCAATCTCTTTGGGCGAAAGTTTGTATTCCTTCTGTTCAAGAAATTTCACAAACCGTTCTATATCATGTATGTAATAGTCAACTGTATTGGGAGAAAGTGATTTTTCCAATAGCAAAAATGATTTGTAACTTTTTATATAATTATCCCAGTTCATAGCATAGGTTGTCCAGTACAAATATAAAAATAATCATTACATTTACAAAAGTTTTTTCATGTAAAAACTTCTCTAATTTAACATAAAATTACTATCTTTGTAATAGAAACCATACAAATTATGAATATTGCAGCGACTATAACAAAACAAATTGAAATCATTGAGCCGGGAAAACTATTTTCCTATCGTGATTTTAAGCTGCCTGCTGATCGTATGGTGGCAATGGCAAATACTTTGAGCAAATTGGTTTCAAAAGGGATTATCAAGCGTTTTGAAAAAGGAAAATATTTTAAACCAAAACAAGGAATGTTCGGAGAAGTACCATTAGCACAAAGCCAAATATTACAATCCATATTAAAAGAAAATGGAAACAGGGTTGGTTATGTAACAGGTACAATGGCATATAATCAAATGTCTTTAACTACTCAAATTCCAAACGAATATGTTATTGCGACTAATGAATTACGGAGGTCGATAAAAAAAGAAGGTGTCAGAATCCGATTTGTAAAAGCCTATTCTTCCGAAATTACAGATAATAATATTGATTTATTGAGATTACTGGATGCAATAAAGGACATCCGAGTTATTCCGGCAACAGGTACTAATACTGCTCTTGAATTAATAAAAGGGAAACTGAAAAGATTATCTTTGAACGAACAAAAAGAGATTGTTCGATTGGTATTAAATTACCCTCCTTCAACAAAAGCTTTGGTAGGCGCAATGTTTGAACTGATGGGGAATAATTTAGGAGCAGATAAATTATATAAAACATTAAACCCATTGTCGAAATACAAGATCGGAATTGATGAAAAAAAATTACCCAATAAAAATAAATGGAAAATAGAATGAAGTTACACGAAAATAAAGAAGCGTTTGAACAAGCAATAATAGCAAGCTCAAAACATTTTAATATTGTTGATCTTTTCATAGAAAAAGATTATTGGGTTACGTATGTTTTGAAAAATTTATCACAATCGAAACATAAAAATAAAGTTGTATTCAAAGGTGGAACGTCATTGTCTAAAGCATACCGGATAATAAACCGTTTTTCAGAAGACATAGACCTTGCCATTATTGGAGCGGATGAATTTAGCGGTAATGCGATAAAGAAATTAATAAAAGAGGTAGAATCTGAAACAACACAAGGGCTTATAGAAACTGTAACAGAACTAACAAGCAAAGGTTCAAAATTCAGGAAAACGGTATTTGAATATCCACGAATCATTGGTAATAATGATTTCGGACAAGCAAAGGATAAATTATTGGTTGAAATAAACTCATTTGCTAACCCGCATCCATATAGTGAAATGCCCATACAAAGTATCATTGCTGATTTTTTTGTGCAAACAGATAGAAAAAGTGTAGTGGATGACTACGGATTAAACTCCTTTAATATAAATGTACTTGGGCTTGAAAGAACTTTTACTGAAAAAGTATTATCTCTTGTAAGGGCAAGTTATGCTGAAAATCCTACGAAAGAATTATCTGATCGGGTAAGACACATTTACGATTTGCATTTTATTGTAAATAAACCAAGTATGAAAGAGTTTATCACAGGCAATGGTTTTCAAAAAACAATAAAGGAAGTATTGATTGATGATGAAAAAAACAGCCAATTTCAGGGAGATTGGACAAAACAACCATTAAAAGATGCACTGATTTTCACAGATTGGGAAAACGTATGGAAGGAGTTACAAGATGTTTACCAAAATCATTTTAGATCACTCACATTTGCTGAATTACCTGAAA
This sequence comes from Bacteroidia bacterium, assembly GCA_038258655.1. GTDB lineage: Bacteria > Bacteroidota > Bacteroidia > 2-12-FULL-35-15 > 2-12-FULL-35-15 > 2-12-FULL-35-15. Next base: position 7,594 of record JBBSPS010000052.1, on the reverse strand, counting down.
ATTCAGCGATAGATAAATCAATGAAGATCATTATTAAAGCAATAGGGTAGGAGTTATTTTAGAAGTGTAACTATTCCTTTATATTCCTTTTCAGAATTATCGGTAAAGGTTACGTTTAGTTTGTATATATAAGTATCAATTTGACAACGATTGTCAGAGTTTTTAAAATTGCCATTCCATCCTTTTCTAATATCATTTGTACTAAAAATTGAAATTCCCCAACGATCAAAAATTTGAAGCGTAGCAGTTTTATAATAGGCTACAACAGGTTTAAATTCATCGTTAATGCCATCATTATTGGGAGTAAAACTGTTTGGAATATACATCTGATTAGTTTCTGTAATTTCTATTATTCCATCAATAGTGTCCTTGCATCCAAAATTATTTGTAACTACTAAAAACCAATTATATTTTCCGGTGTCCGAGTAAGAATGTTGAACAATTGGTATAGTTTCAAAATATTCATCACCAAAATTAAATAACATTGAATGTATGCCTTGCGTATTATCGTTGAAGGTAATAAGGGGTTGCAAAATATCTGTTTTTACAGGATTCACAAGTGCTATTGCTTGAGGTTTTGGATTAACAGTTATATAATTATTTTTTATTAAAGTATCCGAACAACCGTGTGTATCAATTGCGACTAACTGTATTGAATATATACCCTGATTATAAAAAATATAATTAGAATTCGCAGAGGTATTATTTATGCCTTCTATTAACCAATTGTATTTCAATTGATCTGGTGATATTGACGTGTTTATTAACGATACGGATAAAGGTTGACAACCAATAGTGTCAGAAGTGTAAAACGAAGCAATAGGAGCGGGTAATACTTTAATAACATCTGTTCTCTGTTTAGTGCATCCATTTTCAGAAACCATTATATGTATTAAATGATTTCCAACCGTTGAAAAATGAAGGTTTTTAGGGTTTTCTAAAATGGATGTTAGTATGTTGGAAGATGTATCAAAAAGCCAGGAGAAAGTGGCAGAATTTCCATAAATTCCGTTGGCAAAAAAGTTAAATGAATTTCCGTTCAAACATTGTGTAGGAATAGTATTTGGAGAAAATAATTTTAGTGTATCGTAAACATGAAGTGTTTGAATAGATGTATCTGAACAACCATTTTGAAAGGCAATCAATGTAACCTGATAACGTCCAGTATCAGAATAAATATATGTCGGATCATAAAACGAGGATGTGTCTGTTAGTATTTTGTTATCCCCAAAGTCCCATAAATAGGTGCTTGCATTTGTGCTGTTATTGGTAAAATGAATTTTGAAGCCAGAACAATGTAGACTACCAATGTAAAAATCAGCAAATGGTTTTATTAATTGAACTGTCGAATGTAAAGTATCGGAACAACCATATTGGGAAACAATAACAGAAATAGAAAATATGCCTGTTGTATCAAAGATCACATTATTGGGGTTGTTTACAATGGAGCTACTTGGTTTAGCATGATTCCCAAAGTTCCAATTAAAATTTGCAGTTGATGAGTAAGAGCCATTTACTTGAAATGAAAAATTGTTGTTATCAAAGCATTGAAGCTTTGGTTGAATTGTCGCTGCTAGTAGAGGATATACCCGAAACGTAGTATAAGCTGTATCTCTGCAAGTTCCATAAGTGTTGTTCAATGCAATTAGCATTACCTTATACACTCCTGTATCAGCATAGGTATATGATGGGGCGTTTAAATTGGAAGTGTCTGTTGTAATATTTGGATCTCCAAAATTCCAAAAAAATGAATTTGAATTTGTACTGGTGTTTTTAAAATTTACCGTTTGTCCATCACAAAATATAGTTTGGGAAGGAATACTTGCAACTGTTCCACAAGGGACACAGTTTAATTGTATTTCTCTTCGTGTAGTATTTAATAAAATTCCGTTTCTATACTCATCAACGCTAACGCAAATTGCAAATTGCCCAATCATATTGGGAGTAAATGAAATCAGTCCTGTTTGTGAATTAAAATTAATTCCTGATGAAGATGATATTGGATTGGTAGCCGAATACCCCCCTGTCCATACAATATTATTATAAGGTGCGGAACTGGCTGGATTAGGACGGCTATTAGCAAATGTTCCACCATCAAAAGGAGTACAAAGTTTATAAAACAAACTATCTCCATCACTATCCGTTGAGGAAAAGTTGTATGTGAATTGAGCGTTTGCACAAATAAAGATAGGCGGCAGTGAAACAAATTGCACTGAATTATTAAAATTAACAATACTGCTTGCCGGTATATGTGAGGTAATTGTTGTGCCGATTAGACTTGGATTTTGAATATTTAAAACAGAACTATTACGGCAACACCGTTGATAAACCATATCGTAGCCGTAAATAGAATTGGGCAATAAAACGGTATCAATATAGATGCCCTTTTCAACACAGATACCGGGCGGTGGAATAAAACAAGGATCGGGAGGATTAGCACCTACTTTATTTCTAAATGCTAAAGGAATCAAATGATTAATTATTAAACTGCCATTTGACTCATAAACTGTAATTGGGGCGGGGTTATCAAAATCATAGGCATCCGAGCAATCACGAAATACTTGAAGTGTAATTTGGTACTTATTATTTCCTAAATAAATATAAGTAAAATCGCCACCAATAAGATGTGATGCTTCTATCGGTGGCGATAATAATAAAATATTAATGAATAGGATTAATCTTTTAAACATTCAAGCTATCTCTTTATTAATTTATTTGTTATCACTTGACCGTTAATATTGGTTACGATTAAATATAAGCCAGATGATAAACCGGCTACATCAATTTGCTTTTCGTGTTCCCCACTGTTTTCATTTTCCTCGTTAAGTGAAAGAACTTGTCTTCCTAAGTAATCAATCACTTGAATTTTAACCGTAGCAGAGGTTTCAAGACGATATGAAATAGTTACTGCATTGTTCGTAGCAGGGTTAGGATAAATTCTTAACTCCTTCAGCAGACCTTTAATTTCATCAATAGAATTAGTACAATTTGTTGAAAATTGTTGAATCATATCAGTGTAACTACAAGCACCTACAATAACAGTAATACTATTTGTAACTGAGTTAGAGCCGCCATCTGTTGCTGCCGTTGAAGGGCTAAGCCTCCTACGATTGACCGCCAGAATATTATTAACAAGATCAATTTTAGGTGTATAATACATAAGTTCATTAATATCGTTTACGTGAGTCAAAAGTTGAAAGTGTCCAAGCTCGTGTAATGCTACTTCATAAAAATCAACTTTACCCGCAGGTAATGCTAATCCAGTTGTATCATAAAACCAATTTGTACTTTGATTAAACGCTATATCACTTTCATCTATTATGGAATAATGAGGAGTGCCGCTTGTACATAAAACACCTTGTGGCTGTGTAAGTGCATAAATACCACTTGTAAGATTGCTAAAATAAAGTACACAACTACCATCCGGGGCGGAAGTTGCAATCGAAGCATCCGCACCTAATATCCAATTTATACCTGTATAGCATTTCCAATCGTGCATCGCTTTTATAATACAGCCTTTTGCACCAGCATTACCTGAGATATTTGGATTAAGATGAAGAGTATATCCCCCTGAACCATTTATATTAACAAGGTTAGATCGTAATTTCTCATATTGTGAAAAATTATTTGATTTATTAACAACACCATAATATATTTGTAAATTGCTTGTAGAAACCGCACTATCTCCAAAAGAATTTTTAACAATTATATTTCCTGAACCCGGCACTACTGGATAATTTGTTGCGGGTAATGAATCGACTACTGAAGGTACTTTAACCTTTATTTGAATATCACTCCACGAAAGGTAATCAATAGCATTAAGTTTTTGAATGTATGAGCCACCGCCATTATCGGCATTTTTAAATTTCACCTGACCTGTACCTCGTGTTGCACCAAAACCAATACCGTCTATTGTAAGTATATTACTTGTTCCTGCATTAAGAGGGCTATTAAAATTATTAATGAGAAGTTGACATAAAATGGTATTCAAAGGATTTTGATAAAAAGTATTATTGTAAGGAAGTGAACTGGTTATTGCTGCGCTTGCAGTAGTTGTATAGTATGAAAACATTGGTGTAAATGATTGATCGCCAAAATCTATATTTACATTTTGTCCACAATTTTTAATCTCTATTTTAAAATGTAATAATTTAACTGGGGTGGTAGTTATTAAAGTTCTATTCCATGATGTTTGATTAAAATCTGAACCAAATGGAACTCCAATTTGTGAAGAAGTTTGGTCAATTTTATCAGCTTGAGGGTTAGTATACGTTACATTATTAAATGTAGCTCCGCGAGTTATTGTTATTTTGTTATTTAGAACAATACTGCTACCAAAAGCCGAAGTGTTATATGAAATTCTAAATAAAGCACCGTCAAAATAAGTAGAATTAGTATTCGCTGCTGCGGTAATATCAAACTCATAATATCTTGGACTTATTCCAGTAGTTGTTTGGTTGGCTAATGCGAAGGTAATATCGTTTGCAGCGGAGATGCTTCGATTTGGATTAACATTAGCATTCTTGATTTTATTTAAAAGATGAGCATAATGAGCTTCGTAGTTTTTCACATTTTGCTCGTATCTTATGCTATTGCTGGTAGTATCACTTTTTATTTTTTCCGGTTCTACATTTGGACTTTTTTTTTCAGTTTCAGTTTTAGGAATAGATATGTTTTTTTGCTTCCCCAAAAAATCATACAGTTCGCCTTTTGATTTAAAAGCAAGATTCATCCAAGAAAAACTTCCACCAGTTTGTGTAATATCAATAGTATAACCAATGTACCATTCTTTGGTTCTAAGTTTAATATTATTATCTGTATTTGTATTTAAAACTGCTAAGTTATTTTCCGCAGGAGTACAAAAAAATATTTTTGATTGTCCTTGTGTAAGATAAAGTTCTTGGCAGTCTTGACATGGCATCCATACACGAGTAGAGCCAGGATGGTTCGGATCCTCATATGTTGCATTCCCGCCATGTGTTATTACTTCAATAGTTCCTAGTTTTAAACCGTTATCTCCTCTTAAAATTTTTGTTATTTGTACTATATTAGAGGTATAAAAATCTTTATCCTTTCCAATAAAACTTTCTGTTTTTATAACTGTCCCTTCAAAAATAAAAGGGGCATCTTTTATTATATTTTGCCTTTCCGCTATTATTTTTTTTGTGGCATTTTCATCAGTTCCCGGTATTTCGGTCTGTGCAAATGAAGTAATTGAAATAAAGATTGACGCTAGTAATGTAATTGTTTTTTTCATTTTCTTTAGTTTAGGGTTAGTAAATATATGCAATTGTATTGATTATTAAATAAACTGTTATTAAATGTATAGTAAATTATTATTAAGATCGGTAAGCGTAAAAAATAAAATTTTGCCTTTTGAAAAACAAAGTTTTTCAAAGTTCTAAGTAATTGATCGTATTTCAATGGACAAAACACCCCCAAAATTCCTATCGAAGTAAATACCTGATTTTCAAGTAACTAATCGTTTTTTTTCTGTTTTTTATTTTACTTTTTTCTCTTCGTTTTAAAAAAACAAATAATTTTCACTGCCCTTATTTGGCAATTTTAATTATTTGACGAAATGCACCTTTTTTAGAAACAAATACCTCAATAGCACCATATTTTTTAACCAGTTTTTCTTTAACATGTTCAATATCCTCAAGGGCTTCCATTGCAGCAAGTGGAGTCCTGATTTAGGATAATTATACAATTCAATCAAGATCAAATTATTGGTTTCTAATAAAACAACCTGTTTGACTTTAGCCATTTTCAAATTTTTATTTTCTCAACGTAGCTTAAATTACATTCTGCAATAGGTGTACCAAAACCGTCTTTAATTAAGTTATCTAAATATCTCCAATCGTTACTGGCTAAGTACATATTGTAATTATTTGCACGGCTCCACCAATGCCCGGAATGATAATTTAAAAGATAATTTAAACCTGCTTTTTTCATTCTGTTAATAAATCTTCTTTTTGTTATTGTATTTTGATCTGAGCTTATTCTTGTCGGTTGCATTCATATATGGGGTTTGGTTATTAATTCATGTAAAAGAATGCAAATATATTAATTTTTTAAACGCTTTATAAGACGTTAATTATAGAACGTTACCTTTCTGACGTTACAAAAGATGAGCTTTTGCTTTTAATTTGTAGAATGAAATCTAAGAAAAAGAAACAGGTAATAACGAATCAGCCCATTCCAGAAGTTTTAAAAATGGGCGAAAGGCTGAAATCGTTGAGAATCAAAAGAGGTTTTACGAGTTATGAAGCATTTGCCTATGAACATGGATTATCACGTGCGCTATATGGACGATATGAGAAAGGAAAGGATTTACGCTTTTCTAGTTTAGTAAAAATTGTCAAAGCTCTTGATATGACTTTGGAAGAGTTTTTTAGCGAGGGGTTTCATTAATCTCCGATCATTGTTTGATAAGGGTTTTATTTTTTTCAGCTAAACTATTTTTTGTTCTCTTTCCTTTCGATACAAGCATCTATTAGGATTATTATTTCGGTAATCAGTTTTTTTCATACTTTTGATTCGCATCCCCTGCAACTCTTATCCAAAGAGAATGAATACGATCAAAACATCAATATCAGAAATATATGTTGATGAAGATGGAATTTTGCACATCAAAATAATTGAGAGTGCTAATGTAACTTTAGAAAATATTAAAGAAAATTACAATGCCTGTAAAGTACTATTAGGCAATGATAAAGTATTGATACTAATTGATAGCAGAGTAAAATATAAATTTAGTAAAGAAGCGCAAATTTATGCAGCAAGTAATAATATTCCGTTAAATAGAATTGCCACCGCATTTCTTGTTGATTCATTTATCAGCAGACTTACTGCAATCCTTTATATCTGGTTTAAAAAACCAGTAATCCCAACCAAATCTTTTACATCGAAAGAAAAAGCCACAAAATGGTTAAAATCGTTTTATATAATGCCCGGTACGCCTTATATTAAACATAAAAAAAGGAAATGAAATATAATATTATACTATCTTAGCTACGAATATTTACTTTAAATGTTTATCCAATAAACCTTTAAAAAGCCTGATTGCCTGAACAAAATTTGTAGGCTTAGTAACATAATCAGCTGCCCCCAATCTATATACCATGTTTAAAAGATCATGTTCTTGATCTGAATTAGTGAAGCCAATGACAGGAATTTCATTAAGACTTGCGTTCTTTTTTATTTCTCGTAATGCTGAAAATCCACAGTTATTTATCATATATAGGTTCAGGAATATCAAGGCAGGTTGTGATTTTGAACGAGTTTTATATTCCTTTTCTCTCTTTAAATAATTCATCAAATCCTCTCCATTTATACAATAATCAATCCTGAGAGTTGGCCGCGCTCCTATAAGTGCTATTCCTACTGATTCTCTATGATCTGCATTATCATCGACTACCAAAATAGTTGTCTTTTTCATTTGCCATTAAATTTTCTGGAGTTTCCTCAAAAATTACTCTGGGAATAAATCTAATTGAAAATGGTCTATGTTTCCCTGTTTCCCCTTAAAACTATCTATCCCGACTCGTGTTTTTTTCAACAGTTCATAAATTCCATCAGCCATTGCGTAATT
>JBBSPS010000051.1:0-19610 GCA_038258655.1 Bacteroidia bacterium | reverse complement strand
GGATAGCTATTATCCAAAACCTTTTTATTGAAATTACTAACTTGATTGAGTATATTGAAAATCAGCTTAAATGTAATATGTTAGTGCATTCCGAAGGTTATCATAAATACAATCTAACAAAAAGTGTATAGTAGTTTAATACCGCTGAGAAGATAATTCAAAGAATGCCTGAAAAAGAAAGAAAGGAAATGAAAAAGTATATGGATGATGTGGCCAATCAAATTTCGGATTTTAAAAAAACGATTGACTATTACAGAAAAGAATTAAAGATAAAGGACAAGAAATTAATGGATACGCAAGAGAAGTATATTAGATTGATGGAACAACAAAAATAAAATAAAATGCTTATGGGCATTTTTATGAAATTAAAAAATCTAAGGGAAAATCGATCCAGAAATCAGTTTAATGACTAAGCCTTCCCTTTTCCTGTTCATTACTGCTTGTTTCTCTTTCCTTTATTTTCACTTTACCAAAATTGTAATTAATACTTACCATCAATCTACGACTATCTTGCATGGCTTTAAAATTCCAGTTCTGATTATTAAAATTAACTCCGGTGCGGTAATATGCTGAATAGAATATATCATTTACTCCAATGCTGCAATCCAGTTTCTCTTTCATAAAAGATTTTTAGGTATATACGTTTAGATCTCACTCTTTATCGATTGATTTTAGGCGTTTAGGCTCATTTTTAATCATTCTTTCTATAAGCAAGTTAAAGATTGACCCCATGTGGTTACGTCTATTGTATCTATAATGATACTCATCCAAGTAGCCTTGCAACCTTTCCTTGCTACAATGATGATGTATCCCCCTTAACCATCCTTTCAAATTCATGATGTGGAAATGCAAGTCAGGGAAATTTGCACCGTCATTTGATGGTATCTGATGTAAATTAGGGTATTGTTTTTTTAGTGGAGCGTATCCCGTCCATTCATCAGTAACCACATTTGCATTTTTACTTATGTGATTGTTAAAGAATGGCTTAAACTCTTTAGCAGATGCATGTTCTATTACTTGTGCATATGCTCTACCAACACCACCATTTACTTTTTCTAATGCCACTATTACTAATTTTTTTTTGCCTTTACTACGTCCACGTTTTTGTTCTTCCGGTCCTCCAATAAAAAACTCATCTACCTGCACTTCTCCGGTTAAATCATTTTGTTTACTGCTTTGCATGGCTTGTTGTATTTTCCATTTAAACGCCCAACAGGTTGGTTGTCGTAGCTCAAATTCTTGACTCAATTCTAATGAAGACATTCCTTTTTTCTTAGTACTAATCTTGAAAACAATATGGAAGGCGATTAACAGAGAAAATTTCACTTTGTCAAACATCGTTCCTGCCGTTGGGCTTTCATCGTAACTACATTTGGTGCATCGTTTATTAAATGGCTTTTTGCCCGAACAATAACTATCATTTTTACACCTTTTACAGCTGTAGCTTTCTCCCCATTTTAATAAAGATAGATACTCCAAACAGTCTGCTTCAGTTTTAAATCGATTATGAAAAGTTATTGAATTCACTCCCGCAAATTTAAAACTATCTGCCATTCTACAAAGTTATAAAACTTTGCGACCTAAGCGTATATACCTAAAGATTTTTTAATTGCAAACGAAAGCATCCAACGGGGCTGTATCTGAGTTAAACCAACATTTTGTACACCATTATAAAAAGCAATAATTTCTATTTTAGTATTTTTTGGTGCAATAAGTGTGTTAGTTAAAGAGAGTGTATAATAAGCTGAAGCCGTTTTAAAAGGAACTCCGCTTACATCACCTGTAAATTCAATATAGGAAAGAAGCCCATTGGCAGACACGTCCCACCAAGGCTTCAGGCTATGCCGAATAAAGAAAGAGTATGCGTAATAATTATTATACTTCATATTTTTTTTCGTTTCGGTAGTAACCTTGGTAGTATCATTTTGTTTTGTATAATCCACAATAACATGATCTATCCGAGTGTACGTGAGTGTATTTGTTATTAACTGTTTATAGCTATGAGTCAAGTCAATTGTATTGCTGTAATGAGGCTGAAGAAAAGGATTTCCTTCGCTATATGAATACTGATCTCTGTATCCTCGGAAAGGATTCAGATCATTGTATTGCGGCCTGTCGATGCGGCGATTTAAATTTAACTGGAAATTATGCTTTTCTGACAGAGCATACTCAATCGAAATATTTGGAAATAAATTATAATAGCTCCGTTTCAGCTCAAATGTCTTTATCGTATTTCGTCCCATAAAATTAGTGTTCTCGGCCCTAAGCCCCAATTGCATATTCACTTTCTTAAACGATTTGATGAAATTAAAATAAGCTGCATAGGTTTGTTCCACGTAAGTATAATTATTTGTTAAAGCAGTATCCTTGTAATAATTTCCGGTAGCATTATCTTTTCTTTCAAACAAATATTTATTTGATGTATTAATAAAACTTGCCTTTGCTCCCATTTCAAAAGAAGTTTTAGTATCAATAACTTTCGTGAAATCAAGTTTGGAAGCAATTATATCAGAGGCTGTAATATTATCATTGCGGTAAAAAGCCGGAGGAAGCGCCTCTGCATTATTAGCGTCTAAAAAAATATTTTGGATAGTACTTGAATACTCTTCGGATAAGCGAGTGTAATCCGACGTAAAATTTAAAACTGTTCCGGTTGTATCAAAATGATGTTCCGCATTTATATTATAGTTGTTCAGGTTCCACTTGTCGGGCGTATGCACCAAAGCATCCAAATGATCAAAACCTGAATTATTATAATGTGAAATAGCATTTGTGCCACTATTATTAGAAGTATAGGAACCGGGGCCGCCATCGATCTTGAATCCAAGAATATTTTTTTTATTGACATACCAATCCGCACCAATTTTATAATTCAATTCCTTATCCAAATCCTTCACCGTATTAATTGTAGTAAATTCTGTAAGAGCAGTATCGGAAGTAAATTTTTTATTAAACGTTTCTTTGGTTTGAAAATAACTATAACTGTAATCAACATTCGAAAATAAAGTTACTTTATCTGATTTATAATTGAGCGACATACCCGATATTGACCTTGCATAAAAGCCCTGCGATGCCGATGTATAAACACTTCCGCTAAATCCTAACAGTTTTGTTTTTTTTGTTTTGATATTGATCATACCGGAAGTACCGGAAGCATCATATTTAACTGGAGGATTTTTCATTAGTTCGATCTTCTCCACCAACTCTGCATTGATGCTTTTAAGCATGTTAATTAATTGAACATTGGTAAGCTGTTGTACACGACCGTCTAACATAACTACTACCCCACTCTTCCCGTTCAACAGAATAACATTATTATCTATGCTTACCCCCGGCAGTTTAGTAAGCAGATCATAAACCGTATTTCCCTTTGCCAATGGGCTGTCCTCCACATTTACTATAATATTGCCATTTTTGAATTCAATGGTTCTTTTAATAGCGGATACAGAAATTTCTTTTAGGTTTTTACCTTGGGTGCTTAACGTAATGTTGGATAGATCAACGGAAGATGCTGTATCAATTTGTATTGGAGCGCTAAACTTAGTATTGAATCCGACAGCAATAACTTTAAGTATATAGGTACCTGCACCGATCTGTTGAAATATAAAATTGCCATTTTCATCCGCAATGTTTCCCTTTACTATTGAACTATCTGTTTTATTTAATACGGCAATAGTTGCAAATGGAATTGGGGTTTGCGTGGAATCAACAATCTTCCCCCTGATAGTTTGACTAAAAGTGCAGTTGCTTAATAGAAGCAATAGAATTAAATAACGTAAGGACTTTTTCAACATCTACTTGCGCAATAATTAAAGTTAGACCATCTACTGTGGAATTTTTTCAGTTCACGTGTATATTTGTCCATTTTACTACTTACATCGACAGAAGTCTTGCTTTTAGCAATTTTTGTGAGTGGTTTATTATGGTCGATTGATTGATATGTCATAAAGAAGTTGTTATTGAACACCTGCCATTATCTGTACTATTTAATTAGAATGAAATAAGAACACCAGTCGTAAATGGGTAGTGTTTTATTATAATGCAATTACTGTTTTAAATTTTCATTCCCCAAGAAAGACCGTGGTTATTAAAAAACACTTCCATTTCATCAGCAGTTACCTTTCCGCAATTTCGTACCTTTAGAAACTCTATCCTTGTAAATCCAACGAGGTCGGATACTCCACGAATATTTGCGGAATTACAAACACCTTTGAGCCTTCCGAAAACTCCATATTGTCAATTGAAAGAGCCAAGGCATTCTTCGCCTCTAATGAAAGATTGTTTCGTACGTTTAGTTTTTCTTTCAATACCTCAAGCTCTTCCTTTGCCTGATTAAATTTTTGCTCAACTACATTATAAGCGTTCATCTTTTCATTCGCTTCGTTCAGTGTTTTTATTAATCGTTGGATCCCATTAATAAAAACAGCCTTTTGTCGACTTGTTGTAAGTTTCAGCGTATGGGACAAATCTTTAAATGTTTTTTCATTGATAAGAACTTCATTCAAAAGTTTGTGTTCGAGCTGGTAAAGGGTGGTGCTTCCGAATGCGAGTAGAGGTGGAAGTAATTCTTCAATGCTTTGTTCCTTTATGGTTTTTTTTGTTGCCATGTAAATAAGTTTAAGCTAATTTAAACAAAAACATTAAGCTCAATTATGAAATTTCATTGTAGTAGCTGTTTACATATTTTTGCAGCAAAAGTATCTCTGTTTGCAAGGCGAATATTTTCTTGAAACAGATTTACAGAATTAAAATGTTTAACCCATGTTTAACCCAAACAAAAAAGCCGAGATATTGAATCTCGGCTTTCCCTTAGTACCCGGGATCGGACTTGAACCGATACGATCGCAATGATCACAGGATTTTAAGTCCTGCGTGTCTACCAATTCCACCACCTGGGCAGGCAGCCAAGCTAAGGCTTGGAATTAAAAGTTGAAAATTATAAATGAAAAATTCATAATGATCAACTTCACAAAAACCTATAAAAAGCCCTCTCTTTCAGGAGAGGGTTGGGTGAGGTTTTGGAGCGAAAGACCGGGTTCGAACCGGCGACCTCGACCTTGGCAAGGTCGCGCTCTACCAACTGAGCTACTTTCGCATTAATAATGCCTGCAAAAATACGTATTTTTTTAATTTGGCAAAATTTTTAGTGAAAAACCAGGGAAATACATCTAAATTTTAAAATTTTTCAGGAACTACTCATTATCTCAACCGGCATTCAAGGCGTGTCCCTTTACACTTCTCCTTGGAGTGTCAGATAGAAGATGGTCTTTGGTACGATCTATTCGTGGATCTTTTAGTTTTGAAAAATAATCGATGTGTGATTGCATTTTTTGAAATGCAAAAAACTACTACGCTCCAATAATTTCAATCCTTTCAGTTAATTTAGATGCGTTGCCCTGATGATATTATCTGAGAGAAGATGTGCTGTCCGGCAAAATTTGTACTTTGGTTCATATTTTTAAAGTTGGAGAACTTGAAAACTACATTTTAAAAGGGACGGTTTTAAAACCAACCACCTTTCATTTTATCTCGGGCGGTATTTCTCCAGTAATTAGCAAAGAAAATTATGAGTCCGACTAGCCCCATTGCAAAGGTAAAAAAAGTTTGTCCTGCATGAATGAGTGTCGCTAATGTTTTTCCAAACAAACCGCCAACTCCATAAAGTACCACTACTTTTTCCACTAAAAAGTGATAAGCACCCATTCCGCCGCCTTGTATGGGAACTGAACGTCCGATGGTACCAATACTTAAAATAGTAAGGCAGGCACCCCAGCCAAGGACAGATGTTTCTTTAAAAACAAATAACCAGAAGTAGGTCATGAAATAATAACATATCCAGATCAAAATGGTATAAAGCATAAATAATTTTTTCTGCCTAAGTTTTGTAATACTTACCAGCCCTTCTTTAAAGCCTTTGATAAATTGTAAAATAAATTTTGGTGATCGTTCAAGAATGTATTTGCGGAAGTAAAAGAACAATAAACATGCAAGTGCTATTGTTACAAGTATAATGATCAGGAGTATATTATTCCCATTTATAATTTTTAATACGATGCCGTTATATAATGGATAAAAAACAGTTGAATGAAAAAAAACAATAACCTGATCGAACTGCAAAATAAGAGTGAGGATCAAAACAATCAGTAAACTAATAAGATCAACAATGCGTTCAATAATAACCGTACCTAGTAATTCCATGAAGGGAATTTGCGAATGTTTTTTGACAGATAAACAACGTGTAACCTCTCCCAATCGAGGTACGACAAAGCTTACAAAGTAGCCAATGGAGAGAGCAGAAAATACATTGAAAAAATTACTATCATAACCTATAGCTTTAATAAGCATTTGCCATCGCAATACTCTGAATATATAAACCATAAGGGAAACTACCATTACTAAATAAAACCAGGAAAAATTTCCGGTGCTTATTACCTGTTTAAGTTCAGTAATATTTAACCCACTAAAAAATAACCAGCACAAATACAAGCCAATAGAGAGTAATGCTAAATATTGTATGCATTGGGATGTTTTGGATTTCAAGTTGATAGCCTATATTGTAAGTAGTGAGAGTGATGTCATTTCGAATTTATCGAGAAAGTATGTGGAATAGCTTTCGCACGTTTTTCCATAACTTCGAAATGACCACACATAGCTAGTGAATATAATTCATAATTATTTATTTTAAAAATTGCCTAATCTTAGAAAATGGTTTAAGAAAAAATGTAAATATTCCGGGTTTCAGATTGTTGATCAGCCATGCCTTTTTATCTTCTCTGTTAGCTTTGATGCGATTTAATAATGTAACATTACTTTTGCCTCCTACACGCATTTTTACTAATACCTGAGGAATATATGCAGTTGAACATTTATTTTTATGCAACAATCGTAACATCAATTCATAATCTGCGGCATATTTTAAAGTAGTATCAAATGCTCCATATTTTTCATAACATGTTTTACGCGCAAAAAATGCAGGATGCGGTGGCATCCAGCCTTTTAAAAATAAATTTATTTTGTATTCTCCTGATCGCCAATGACGAACTACTTTTGATGTATCATTCCGGTCAACATATTGCAGATCACCATAAACAGTGTCGGTTTGGTTTTCAGTAAATGCTTTAACGATCGTGTAAATAATTTGATTATTTGTATAAAAATCATCCGCGTGAAGTATGGCGATAATATCACCTGTTGCAATAGCTATTCCTTTATTAATTGCAAAATAAATACCTTCATCGTTTTCTGAAATTAATTTTGAAATGTTTGTTTTGTATTTTTCTAAAATATGAAGTGTATTGTCTATTGACCCTCCATCAACAACAATATATTCAATGTTGTTGTAATCTTGAGAAATGACAGAACGTATAGTATTTTCAATAGTTTTTGCACTATTATAACAAACCGTTATGATGGAGACTTTCAGCATTTTTCTGCTTTGCATGTTAGACCTCACCCCCACCCATCTCCGAGGGAGAGAGACTGCGTGTAAAGTACGTTGTTTTTTATTTTCATTCAATTAGTATTTTGCAGCCTCTGGGTATTGCCCCCTATCCTTGGAGAGAATATGAAGCGTAAGGTTTTACCTCGAAACAATAAAATTTTCAATCACTAACATATCCATTTTGGTGCGAAGGAAACAATCCAGTGCATTAGCAGGCGAATTCACGATGGGTTCATTTTCATTGAAAGAAGTATTTAATAAAATAGAAACGCCGGTTTTTTTATTGAACGCGGAGATCAATGCATGATATTTAGGTTCTGTTTTTGCATCCACGGTTTGTAAACGGCCTGTTCCATCAACATGTGTAACGGCAGGTATTTTACTGCGCATTTCTTCTTTTATCAAATATACTTTTTCCATGAACGGAACATCATCCGCGTCAGCAAAATAATCAGGAACAAATTCTTTTAAAATGGATGGAGCAAACGGACGAAAAGATTCTCTTCGTTTAATTTTCAGGTTCAAAATTTCTTTAGCATCTGCTCTGCGGGGGTCTGCAATGATGGAACGATGGCCCAATGCGCGTGGCCCAAACTCGGCTCTCCCCTGAAACCAGCCGACTACACCTCCATTAATAATGCAATCAGTTACTTTATCAAATAATTCTTCGTCGGGGTATTTTGTAAATTTTACATTTTGTGATCTTAAATAAGTTTCTATTTCCGTGTCTGTAAAATGACTTCCCAAAGCGCCTGAAAACATAGGAGCAACACGTTTTTGTTTTAAAATTTGGTTGTGTAAAAACAATGCCGATCCGATTGATGTCCCTGCATCATGCCCTGCAGGCGGAATATAGACCTTTTTAAAGGGTGTATTCCTTAATATTTTGCCATTAGCGACTGAATTTTGCGCGACACCACCAGCGATACACAGAGTATCAACGCCTGTGCGTTTATGTAAATGAGTAAGGATATGAAATATTAATTCTTCAGTAATGCGTTGAACGGATGCAGCAAGATCCTTGTGATATTGTGTTAGTTCATCCTCTCGTTTACGTGCCGGCC
The DNA here is from genome assembly GCA_038258655.1 of Bacteroidia bacterium. GTDB lineage: Bacteria > Bacteroidota > Bacteroidia > 2-12-FULL-35-15 > 2-12-FULL-35-15 > 2-12-FULL-35-15. Next base: position 11,105 of record JBBSPS010000051.1, on the reverse strand, counting down.
CGAATTTTTCCACCATGTATCCGCTAAAAATACTTTCTATATCAGGCTCTCCACCTTCCCAACTCATCTTCACGCCATTTTTATGATGTTTAAAATAGTTTAAGTTTAGTTTGAATAAACCATCGTCCGTAAATTCAATCACATCTTTTAATTTATTTACATAAATAGCATTTCCATAAGGAGCGAGACCCATCACTTTGTACTCATCACCGTATTTAGGGAAGCCAAGATATTGTGTAAATGATGTATAAAAAATTCCTGCAGAATGTGGAAAATGAACTGAATCTAAAATTTCAATTTGATTTCCCTTACCAATAGCCGTCATTGTAGAAGTAAAATCACCAAAACCATCAATAGAAAGCAGTGCTGATTTTTCGAATGGTGATGCAAAAAATGAACTTCCTAAATGTGAACGATGATGTTCGATGTTATGTATCTCCGCTTTAATATCGTTTTCGGAAACGTTAAATTCCTCAGCTAACATGGCTTTTACCGATTTCACTTTTTTTGAATTGGTATAACGATCGAGAATGGTAGAAATAGAAACTTTATTTTTTAAAGTATGTTTAATTTTTTTTATCACATTAGCGGAAGGATCGCGTGAAATGGTTATGTAATCAATATCTTTAATTGAAATGCCCACATCCTTTAAACAGTATTTGATCGCTTCGGTTGGAAAGCCTGCCCAATGTTTGATCCGCCTAATGCGCTCTTCTTCCAATGCAACAATCACATTGCCATTTTTTAAAATGCAAGCTGATGAATCACCATGAAAAGCGTTTAATCCTAATATGTACATAACAGAAATTAAAAATTATGAATATTGCAAAGGTAATTAAGATTGAGAAAGGTACAAGGAATAAGCTGATTTAGTATTAATGAGATTGCTTGTGCCTCGCAATAACGTTCTAACGAAAATTGTGCGTTCATTGTGAAGGACTATGCAATCTTCTTGTATGATTTAAATATTATAAAAACAAATACCTGTTTTCTTCAACAATTTCAATATTTGAAGAATATTTTTGTGCGTAATCAAATGCAATTTTTGATAACTGATCATATTGTGTTTGATCCATTTGAGCGCATTGTTCAATAACTTCAATAAACTTATCACTTGCTTGCAATGAAATATCCCATCCAACATTTTTTTCTTTAAGATGTTTCCATGGTGTTAAATCGCTAATAATAACAGGGCATCCAGCTGATAAAGATTGCAAGATAATATGTCCGAAATTTTCTCCCGTACTTGGCATAAACATAAAATCATAATTCTGAAGTTCTTTTAATACCTTATGTGTTTCAAGGCTTCCTTTATAATTAATTTTTATATTGGAAGGTATTTCTTTGATTAGTTCCTGACATTTCGCCCAATATTCCTGATTGTAAATAGGGCCATAAATATCAAATGTTATTGAACTTTTTACTTCTTTAAGAATTTTGAGAGCGAATAATAGATTCTTTTCAGGAGAAACGCGGGCTATATTTATAAGATTTAAACTACCTGTGTGTTTTTCTTTTTGTTTCCATATTAATCCCGATATTTTTTGAGAAAGATTTTTGGCCGTTTTTATTTGAATATTATTACCAAGTATTTTATGAATATCTTGTTTTTCGGATAAAGTAGTGGCATGAAAAACTACTTTATCAAACAAACGAAGCGCTTTTACAGCTATCAGAAAAAAACGTTTTTTATTACTTTTTACATTTAATGAACCTTCTGATAACATTCCCCTAGCAGCAATAATAATTAGTTTGCCAGTTTTTTTTCTTAAAAAGAAAAGAGGATATAAAGTAAAATAAACAGAATAAATTCCATTGAGGTATACGCTATCAAAGTTTTCTTCCCAAATAAGTTTACGAATATTCGTGCGTGTTAACTGAGCCGTAGAAAAATAATATACTCGTATTCCATTTGGTAATATATTCCATTCGTTGCTTTTAATTCCTTTGTAAGGTTTTGTTTCACAGTAATCGGTATCACGTGTTACAATGGAAAATTCAAATTCATCTTTCAGATGTTCCACCAAATTGGCAACAGATTGTATTGGCCCGCCTGCTTTGTAGCCGGGGAGATACCAATCAATGAATACGAGTATTTTTTTTTTCATTACCACCCTTAGCCCCTCCTTGAAAAGAAGAGGAACAGTTTTAATTATCCTCTATATCATTTTCTTGCAACCAATTTTCCAATACTACTAAATACCATATGCGTGACCAGGTAATGCGCGGATTATCTTTAAGAAAATCATTCCACATATTCATAACACCTTGTTCGTTAAATAATTTCCGTTTGGATAAAGCGATCATTTTTTGTTCACAAAACTCCCTTAATTCTTTTTTTATCCAATGTTTCCAAGGAAAAGTAAAACCCATTTTTGGCCGGTTTACAATTTCAGTTGGGAGTATATCTCCTAAAGCATCCACTAATAATTTTTTAGGAGTAGCGGTACTTTTGTATTTATCAGGAACTCCTAATACATATTCTACTAATGTATAGTCAATAAATGGAACTCGAACTTCTAATGCGTGTGCCATGGCCATTTGATCGGTATCACGTAACAATACATTTTGCATATATGTTGATATTTCTGCGATGCTTACAGTTGATAGTTGATGATTGTTAGTCGTTAATTGGGTTTCTGAAATAATTTCTGATACTCTGTTAGTGGCTAACTCTTTCTTATTGATTATATCCAGTATTTGTTTATCCATTAATACTTGTCGAGATAAAGGATAAAAATTTTTGAAGTTAAGCTTGTTTTGTTTTAAGAACGCAGCAATTTTTTCAGAAGGAATTCCCGGTTTAATAGTTGTCAAAATATTTCCAGCTATTCCGCGCAAAGGCGTAGGTACTATATTAAGCCAGTTTTTATTTTTTATTTTGTTTGCATATTCAAAAACACTGTAACCTGCAAATAATTCATCGCCACCCAAACCGGACAAGGCCATAGTAATTCCTGCCTTCTTTGTTGCTTTTGAAACAACATAGGTATTCACACCATCACCACTTGGGTGATCCATTGCTTTTAAAGCATTTGGCCATTCTTTAATAAAATCAGCAGGTTTCAATTTTATTTCATGGTGATCTGTATTGAATTTTTTGGCGATGACCTGTGCATATTTTGCTTCGTTAAATTCTCCTTCATCAAACGCAATTGTAAACGTTTTTACTTTTTCGGGGGATACTTTGCTCATCAATCCGACAATTGCGGTGGAATCAATTCCTCCTGAAAGAAAGGCTCCAAAAGGTACGTCAGCAATCATGCGTCTTTCAACCGCTTTAGTAAGTAAGTCATTTACATCTTTGCAAACTTCCTGGTAATTTTTCCCTTCAGAAGCACGGCTTATATTATTTGTTAAACTCCAATAATCCTTTATTTTAAATTCGAAACCTGTAGCGAGCGAAGTCAAACTATTTTTCATTTCAATATAATGCCCGGGCATTAATATTTTAACACCTTTTACAATTGTATTAGGTGCATGTACGGTTTGATAGCGTAAGTAATCCATCAAACTATTCTCATCTAATTTTTTTGGAAGAAGTTCAGTTGCCAATAAGGAACGAATCTCGGAAGAGAAAACAAATACACCATTTACATAGAAGTAATAAAGAGGTTTAATTCCCAACCGATCACGTGCAATAAATAATTGTTTGGTTTGATCATCCCAAATCGCGAAAGCGAACATTCCATTAAAATGTTTCAGGCAATCAGATCCCCAACGGGCATACGCTGCAATGATAACTTCAGTATCAGTGTTGGTTTGAAAAATATAGGCTGACTGGCCAGACCCTGAAACAACACGTTGCAATTCGAATTTTAATTCTTTGTAATTATATAATTCACCATTGTAAACAATCTGATATCGACCGTCAAACGATTGCATGGGCTGATGACCAGCGGCGGAAAGATCAATAATAGAAAGCCGCCGATGTCCTAATGCAATTTTATTATTTACATAAAAACCTTCATCATCGGGGCCACGGTGCTGCATAGCTATATTCATTGCAAGCACTTTTTGCTTTGCAATAGTTTGATCTGGTATACCGACTATTCCGTTAATTCCGCACACTATATCTATTATGATTTATTGGTATTTTAAATTTTTCTTGCAACAGCAATTAAAGATTCGCCAAAAGGAAGTCGGAGGTTCATTTTTAAAAGTAGTTCATCTATTGGCATAAATGATTCCCTTCTAACAAACATTCTTCTGAATTATAAACAGGTATAACTATGCTTAGTTTATTTGTTCCCATTTGTTCTTTGTACCTTCACATCTAAGGTTGTTTCTGCTTCACAGAACTATTCTGTTAATTACCTTTTGTATCGCCTGACTCCAAGCCCATAAATATACTATTATAAAAATTAAATATTCTCCTCCGAATAAGTGGCTTACTACTGGTTACCGTATTTTTTGAAAGAGGTCCCACACCACAACACCCACACTTACTGCAATGTTTAAGGAATGTTTGGTACCAACCTGTGGTATTTCTATCACATCTTTACACGCATCAATCACTTCCTGTTCCACACCTTTCACTTCGTTACCAAATATTATAGCAAGTTTTTGATTTTTATCAGGCATAAAATCAGAAAGCATGATAGCATGTTCAGCTTGTTCAATTGCATACACGTTATAATTATTTTGTTTTAGCTCCGCAATCGCTTCAGTTGTGGTTTTAAAATAGTTCCACACCACACTCTCAGTAGCTCCCAATGCAGTTTTTTGAATTTCTTTATGTGGAGGAATACCGGTAATGCCACACAAATAAATGGCTTCAATTAAAAAAGCATCTGCGGTTCTAAAAACAGAGCCTACATTATTTAAGCTACGTACATTATCAAGCACAATAATAATAGGGGTTTTAAGGGCATCTTTAAATTCGGCTACCGATTTTCTTTCTAATTCCTCATTTGCAAGTTTACGCATCAATATCATTTTAAAAGAAATCCAAAGATAGATAAACTAATACTTCAACAAGTATTGGTTGTAGTTTTCCATATAAATTGTAAATTCGCAAACTAAATAGATATTTTAAAAAATGGCAAAATTTCATTCATTAAAGGTTGTTGATATTGTGCGCGAAACAATTGATGCTGTTTCAGTTGCTTTTGAAGTACCTGCTGATCTAAAACCTGAATTTAAATACAAGCAAGGGCAATACCTCACTTTAAAATTTAATATTAACGATGAAGAATTAAGACGCTCGTATTCCATTTGTAGCAGCCCTTTTGAGGAGAATGAATTGCGTGTTGCCATTAAAAAAGTAAAAGACGGAAGAATTTCCACTTATATCAATAATAAGTTAAAAGTGGGCGACCAAGTTGATGTAATGGTTCCGATGGGTAATTTTTTTACTGAAATGAATGCCGGTCACAAAAAGAATTATGTGTTATTTGCAGGCGGTAGTGGTATCACACCAATGTTATCCATTTTAAAAACAGTTTTAAGATCAGAGCCAAAAAGTACTGTTACATTATTTTATGGTAATAATGACGAATCTTCTATAATTTTCAAAAAACAGATTGAACAGTTGGCCTTAGCTAATTCCGACAGATTAAATGTAATCCATGTTTTGAATGTACCACCTCCTGATCATCCTGCGCCATTACAAGGAATGATGACTAAGGAAAAAAATATTGAACTCATTAAAAATTATGTAACTGCTTCGGTTGATAATGAATATTTTATTTGTGGTCCTGGGCCAATGATGGATAGTGTAGTTGCCGCATTAAAAGAATTAAAAATAAATGAATCAAAAATTCATATAGAATATTTTACGGCGCCTGTGAATGTTGATAATATCAAAGTCTCTACTAATATGATTGCAGGCGCAAAAGCGACCATTATGATGGATGGGGATGAACATGAGGTGGAATTGGAAGATAATGAAACAATTTTGGAAGCTGCTTTACGAATAGGATTAGATGCACCGTATGCTTGCCAAGGAGGGTCTTGCTGCACCTGTCGTGCTTTGTTGCAGGAAGGAAAAGTAGAAATGGCAGTAAATTATGCTTTATCAGCATCTGAAGTGAAACAAGGGTTTATACTTACCTGCCAAAGTCGCCCCACGACTCCTAATGTGGTGGTGAATTATGATAAAGGATTGTAAAAATTAATTAATTTTTTATTGTAATCAATCCGCGAATCTGTGGCAATTATTTCACAGATACCTCTCAGTTCTATTTCGAGTTTATTTATTTTTAACTACGGTTTTCAATTACTGGCCTGGTGGCGTAATCGTAAATTTATTTTTCAGTTTCAAAAAAGACGATTCAAAATAATTGTAACTAAATTTTGATAATAAGATAGTTGTAAAAAAAGAAACAATAAACAAGGACAGGCTGTACGACAAATATCACTTTTCATAAAGATGGATTGAAACATTGTGGTGTTCGGCTCCTGCGGGGTCGAACATATTATAAAGTACCAGCTTAAAAGGGATATTTGTCGTACACCCCGTGTTTTATATATTGAGATAATTTGTTGCTAATGAATATCTTTGTATAAAATAATACCAAGTGGAGAAAGAAACTGATTTTAAAATGATCGCCAAAACTATTTTTGGTTTGGAAGATATCCTATCAACAGAATTACAAAGACTTGGCGCTCGTAATGTTGAAACACATAATCGTGCGGTGAGTTTTACCGGTGACAAAGGTTTTATGTACAAAGCTAATTTGTGTTTGCGTACCGCTTTGCGTGTATTAATGCCCATTGAAACTTTTAAAGTAACTGATGAAAAATCGTTGTACGATTCGATACAATTGATCAATTGGGAAGATTATATTGATGTGACGGATACTATCGCTATTGATACTGTTTTAAATTCTGAGTTGTTCACTCACTCGCAATACCTATCTCAAAAAGCGAAAGATGCAATTGTTGATCAATTCCGGGCTAAGCATGGTGAGCGTCCCTCTGTAAATCTGGACAGGCCTACATTACGTATTCATTTACATATTTTCCAGGATACATGTAGTGTTTCATTGGATAGTTCGGGAGAATCATTGCATAAACGCGGTTACCGTGATAAAACTAATTTAGCGCCTTTGAATGAAGTGCTAGCGGCAGGTTTGATATTATTAAGCGGTTGGGATAAACGTACCACATTCATTGACCCGATGTGCGGCTCCGGAACTATTTTAATTGAAGCGGCAATGATCGCTAATAATATTCCGCCGGGTTATTATCGCGAAGAATATGGTTTTCAAGGATGGAAAAAATTTATGCCTTTTGACGAAGAGTTATACAATACCATATTTGACGCAGCTATTAACAAAATTACAAATCACGAACAGAAAATTATGGGTGGTGAACTTTCACCCAATGTCGCTAAAAAAGCGAAAGAAAATAGTAAGCTTGCAAAAGTAGATGACATCGTATCTATCAAAAATTGCGATATGAAAGATTTTGAGGTTCCTGCCGGACGAGGTGTTGTTATTATCAATCCACCTTACGGTGAACGTATGATGAAGGATAATATTGAAGAACTTTATAAAATGATGGGTGATACATTTAAGAAAAAATTTTCCGGGTACGATTGTTGGATACTAAGTTCAAATATGGAAGCATTTAAAAATGTGGGATTGCGTCCATCACGAAAAATAGCATTATTCAATGGACAGTTAGAATGCAGGTTCATGAAGTATGAGATGTACCAGGGAACAAAAAAGACGCATAAACTTATTGATGGAGGGAAAAATAAGAATCAAGCATAAAATATACCTTTCTACTTTGGGCTTTCCAACTATCCTCCTATCATTTTTTTGATCTCATTTAATTTCATCAATGCCTCTACTGGAGTCAAAATATTAATATCTGTTTTTTGAAGTTCCTCTTTTATATTCTCTAATACAGGGTCATTCAACTGAAAAAAACTTAATTGCAAATCATTTGTTGTTGGTTGTTTATTATTAGCTGTTGGTTGCCACCCATTGCGATCATTAATTGCAGATTTCTCAGTTGCCAATTGCCTACTGCCTACTGCCAACTTTTTATTTTCATTTCCTAGTTCCTCATTCGTATTTTTTGTCCCTCTCTCCCCTTCCAGCTGGGCAAGTATCTGATTCGCCCTATCCAACACTTTTTTCGGCATACCCGCCATCTTGGCCACATGAATCCCAAAACTGTGTTCACTTCCACCGGGAACTAGCTTGCGCATGAACAACACTTTATTTCCAACTTCTTTCACTGATACATTAAAATTTTTAATTCGATGCATCGTTTTTGTCATTTCATTTAATTCATGATAATGCGTAGCAAATAAAGTTTTCGCTTTCGCAGAAGGGTTTTCATGAATGTATTCGGCAATTGCCCATGCAATAGAAATCCCGTCATACGTACTCGTTCCACGGCCTATCTCATCCAGCAAAATTAAACTGCGGTTCGACAAATTATTTAAAATGCTCGCTGTTTCATTCATCTCCACCATAAAAGTTGATTCACCTGAAGAAATATTATCCGATGCTCCAACACGTGTAAATATTTTATCAACTAACCCTAAATTTGCATGCTTCGCAGGAACAAAACTTCCCATTTGAGCCATCAACACTATCAATGCTGTTTGCCGTAACAATGCCGATTTACCACTCATATTAGGCCCCGTGATAATGATGATTTGCTGTTTATCATTATCGAGATAAACATCATTGGCAATATATTCTTCACCAACCGGTAATTGCTTCTCTATCACAGGATGGCGGCCATCTTTAATATCTAAAATATTATTTTCAAAAATATGCGGACGGACATAATTATTTTTTTGTGCGATGGTAGCGAAAGAAATAAGACAGTCTAAACGCGCAATCAACGAAGCATTCAACTGTATAACAGGAATATAATCCATTAATGAAATAACCAATTCATTATATAATTTTACTTCTAGCGATAAAATTTTTTCTTCTGCTCCTAATATTTTTTCTTCGTATTCTTTTAATTCAGGAGTGATGTACCGCTCAGCATTGGTAAGGGTTTGTTTACGCATCCAATCGCTCGGCACTTTATCTTTATGTGTATTGGTAACTTCCAAATAATATCCAAACACATTGTTGAATGCCACTTTCAGTGATGAGATACCGGTACGTTCACTTTCACGCTGTTGTATCTGCAACAGGTAATCTTTACCAGAATAAGAAATTTTACGCAAATCATCCAACTCCGCATTTACACCGTCCGCGATCACATTTCCTTTAGCGACAAGGTAAGGCGGGTCGGCAGTAATTTCTTTTTCAATCCGTTCAATCACACTTTTGCAAGGATTGAGTTGTTCGGCAATTTTTTGCAAGGATTTATTTTTTGAACTCTCACAAGCTATCTTTATCGGTTCAATAGCACTTAATGCGCGTTTTAATTGTACTACTTCTTTAGGCGAAATACGTGCCGTTGCTACTTTTGAAATGATGCGTTCTAAATCACCGATCAATTTTAATTGTTCTATGATATTTATCTGCATTTCCGGTAACGATAAAAAATGATCCACTACATCCAATCGTTCTTCAATAGGTGCCTTATCTTTTAATGGTAATGCTAGCCAACGTTTTAACATGCGCGAACCCATTGGTGAAACCGTTTTATCAATTACATCAATAAGTGTTTTTGCATTTTCATTATATGAGCCAAACAATTCCAGGTTACGAATAGTGAACCTATCCAGCCACACGTATTTTTCTTCCTCAATGCGGGAGATAGTACTGATATGTTTTACTTTATCATGGGCCGTATCAGCTAAGTAATGCAATACCGAGCCGGCAGCGATAATACCATGCGCCAGATTTTCAACCCCAAATCCTTTTAATGATTTTGTCCCAAAATGTTTTAACAACAATTCATTTCCAAACTCTGAAGTGAAGGCCCAGTCTTCCAAACCATACATATAAAATTTTTCACCAAAAGTTTCGACAAATAATTTTTTCTTATTTTTTTGAAACAATACTTCGCTAGGGCGGAAGCTTTGTAATAATTTATCAATGTATTCAAGGTTTCCTTCAGCTACTAAAAATTCGCCTGTTGAAACATCTAAAAAGGAAACACCTGAAATTTTATCTCCTAGATAAACACTTGCCAAAAAGTTATTTGCTTTATGATCAAGTACTTTATCATTGTATGAAACACCAGGAGTTACTAATTCGGTAACACCACGTTTTACAATAGTTTTGGTCAGCTTAGGATCCTCCAACTGGTCACAGATAGCCACACGTTGTCCGGCACGTACCAATTTAGGAAGGTAAGTATCCAACGAATGATAGGGGAAACCTGCTAATTCAATAAAAGAAGCGGAGCCATTGGCTCGTTTGGTAAGTACAATACCCAGTATATTAGCGGCCTTTACTGCATCAGCACCAAATGTTTCATAAAAATCTCCAACCCGAAATAGCAACAATGCATCCGGATATTTTCCTTTAATTGTATTGTATTGCTTCATCAAAGGTGTTTCCACTTCCGATGTAGCGCTTTTTATCATACTTCTATTTTTCATTGCCATTTCCGTAAAAATACAAAAGCTATTTACATTATAGCGGCAAAGTTTTTAACAGGTTTTATTTTTGGTAGTACAGCTTTTGATCTTTTGTAATCCCCCAATAATAGAGCAATCGGCCATCTAATTCAGAGGCTTTCGGGTCTGTTATTTTATCCCAAGCTACTACTGAGCAATCATTTTTTAAAAGAACACATTTCTCGGGAGAGTTGGAAAGCTGTGTTAATGCTCCTTTTTCACAGGTATTTTGGCCCAATTCAGGTTTATCGACAAATGTGAAAATAAAGCCAATAATAATGAGTGAAATAACATACATTTTTTTGAACACGTTTTTAAACTGTTGCAATAAATAATAGGAGGACAAACCATACAGTGAGATCAAGGCAATAGTGATAGGCATTACCGAATCGTAGCGAATGATGTTAGGGCGATAACTGCGATAACCTCCCAGTGGAAGCAGGACAATATATAGTCGTCCATCAAAAAGTCCTACATCCTTACGATATCAACAATTTAAGTTAAAAAATTGTAAACTACTATACACTTTTTGTTAGATTGTATTTATGATAACCTTCGGAATGCACTAACATATTACATTTAAGCTGATTTTCAATATACTCAATCAAGT
>JBBSPS010000050.1:0-19651 GCA_038258655.1 Bacteroidia bacterium | reverse complement strand
TTAATTTTAGTGCTTGTGAGTGAGTTCATCGTTTTTCTGTTAGAATTTAAACTTATGAACTTAGGCTGCTGACATTACAAGGTCGGCAGCCTACTTACTCACAATCAACTGGTTACATCATTTCTGTATAGTAGTTTACTAAAATTGCCCTAAAATTAAATTTTCATCAATATTTTGAAGTAAAGCATAAATTTTTACCTTTGCGGTCTTTCGTTAAATCTGAAAAAATGCAAACCCCAAAAGACTATATTATAAAGTTTGTAGGTTTGACTGTTGGACAACATGAATTTGAGTTTATTGTAAATGATAAGTTCTTTGAAGGCCTGGATTATTCTGAAATAAAAAAAGGGAATATCCGGGTGAACATAACCCTGTTAAAGCAGGCAGTAATGATGGCTTTACAGTTTGAGATCAGTGGTACCATAAAAGCGAATTGCGACTTATGTACAGCTGAATTTGATCTACCTATCAATGGAATTTTTAAATTAATAGTGAAGGTTGGAGGAAATGATACCGGTGGTGAAGATGACGATATTATTACTATCGCGACAAATGAGCATGAACTTGACTTGTCGCAATATATGTATGAATACATCGCTCTTTCTTTGCCTATTAAACGGGTGCATCCTGATAATAAAAAAGGAGAAAGTACTTGCGACAAAGAAATGCTAAAAAAATTAGAAAACTTTATCGTGGAAGACGAAAAAGAAGGAGGAATAATTGACCCGCGCTGGGAACAACTAAAGAATATCAAGTTAAATTAATAAATAAGTAAACGTAGAATTTGTATTTTTAATTCATAATTTAAAATTTCTAACAACAATGCCACATCCAAAGCGAAAATTATCAAGATCAAGAAGAGATAGCCGAAGAGGCCAGGATAAAGCTGTAGCTTCTACACTTTCAACCTGCTCAAATTGCGGTGCGCCTACTTTATATCATCGTGTATGCGGTGAGTGCGGTTACTACAAAGGCAAACTTGCTGTAGAGAAAAAAGTTTCTGCATAACATTATTATCTGCGATAACGTATTTTTATTGATGAATGTCATTTGTAAAAATTCGTAATTCGTAAATTAGTATTAATTCGTAATTCGTAGGGATTTATGAAGATAGGTATAGATATTATGGGCGGGGACTTTGCACCTGATGCAACAATAGCGGGTGCAGTTTTAGCTTGTAAACAGTTACCAAAAAGTGTCCGCTTGGTTTTAATTGGCGATAAAGAACAAATTGTCGCTGGTCTTGCGAAGCACACTGCGGACGTTAGTGACTTTGATATAGTACATACTACTCAGGTGATTGAAATGTCCGATCATCCAACAAAAGCATTCTCTCAAAAACCCAACTCTAGCATAAGTGTTGGGTTTCATCTTTTAAAAGAGGGCAAGATAGATGGTTTTGCCGGCAATGGCAATACCGGCGGAATGCTTGTTGGCTCTATGTTTAGTGTAAAAGCTGTGCCCGGTGTTATTCGCCCTTGTATTACATCCCTGCTCCCTAAAGAAAATGGCGGCGTTGGATTAATACTTGATGTAGGAAGCAATGCCGACTGTAAACCTGATGTACTCTATCAATTCGCGGTGCTCGGTTCTCTGTTCGCTGAACATGTTTACGGAATTAAAAACCCAAAAGTGGGTTTATTGAATATTGGAGAAGAGCCGGAAAAAGGAAACCTGGTATCACAATCGGCGCACGCCTTAATGAAAGACAGCAATGACTTTAATTTTATCGGTAATGTGGAAGGACGGGATATTTTTAATGATATTGCTGATGTGATTGTATGTGATGGATTTACAGGTAATGTAGTATTAAAACAAGCCGAAGCATTTTATACCATGTTAAAAAAAAGAGGGTTGACCGATGCCTATTTCGACCGCTTTAATTATGAAAATTATGGAGGAACTCCTGTATTGGGAATAAATTCAACCGTAATGATCGGACATGGTATTTCAAATGAAATTGCAGTAAAAAATATGCTGCTGCTTACAAAAGAAGTAGTAGAAGCCAATCTTTCTCAAAAAATAAAACAAGTATTTCAATAATGACAAAAACCTCTGCTGCTATTACTGCTGTTGCCGGATATGTTCCTGATTATATACTGTCGAACTCGGAACTTGAAAAATTAGTACCCACCACAGCGGAGTGGATCGAAACACGAACAGGAGTTAAAGAACGCAGGATATTAAAAGGCGAAGGGCTGGGAACATCCGATATGTGTGTTAAAGCGATCGAATTACTTTTGCAAAAACGTGGTATCAGCGCTTTGGATATTGACCTTATTATTGTAGGTACAGTTACACCCGATTTTGTTTTTCCCTCTACATCTAATGTAGTGTGTGATAAAGTAGGAGCAAAAAATGCCTGGGGTTTTGACTTGGCAGCTGCTTGTTCGGGCTTTGTATATGGACTTGCAACGGGCGCACAATTTATTGAAACAGGAAAACATAAAAAAGTGATCGTAGTGGGTGCCGATAAAATGTCGGCAATACTTGATTATACTGATCGTTCAACATGTATTATTTTTGGTGACGGTGCCGGCGCTGTATTATTGGAACCCAATAATGAAGGCTTAGGAATTGTTGATTCTATATTAAAAGCGGATGGCTCAGGCAGGAGTTATCTTCACCAAAAAGCCGGAGGTTCGGTAAAACCCCCATCCCATGCAACTATTGATGCGCGTGAACATTATGTGTACCAAGAAGGGCAAGCCGTGTTTAAAAGAGCAGTAGTAGGAATGGCTGAAGTTTCAGCGGAAATAATGGAGAAAAATAAATTGACATCCGATGATATCGCTTGGCTGGTTCCTCACCAGGCAAATAAAAGAATTATTGATGCTACTGCTGAACGTATGGGTTTGCCTTCTGATCGTGTAATGCTAAATATTCAAAAATATGGCAATACTACAGGCGGTACTATTCCATTGTGTTTATGGGATTATGAAAAGCAAATGAAAAAAGGAGATAACATTATTCTTTCCACATTTGGCGCCGGATTTACTTGGGGCGCAGTTTATTTAAAATGGGCATACGATACTAAATAAGCAATTGACGGTAGGCTATTGAAAAATAAAATATTTAACAAAATATCAATTTAATAATTACAACATGAAACTGAACGAAATTCAAGACTTAATAAAATTTGTAGCAAAATCAGGTGTTAGCGAGGTAGAGCTGGAAACCAAAGATGTAAAAATTGTAATTAAAACACTTTCAGGTAAAGGAAAAGAACAGGTAGTTGTTCAATCGGTTGCTCCAGCTGTTTTTCAATCTTCCTCTCCTATTGCGCAGCAAGTATCCGCACCTGTTATTGAAACAAAAGCTCCTGAAATAAAAGCAGATTCAGGCCAGAATGAATCACATTTCATTACTGTTAAATCACCAATGATAGGAACCTTCTATCGTTCAGCAGGGCCTGATAAACCCTCATTTATAAATGTAGGGGATGAAATTGCTCCGGGAAAAATAACCTGCATTATCGAAGCGATGAAATTATTCAATGAAATTGAATCGGATGTAAAAGGAAAGATCGTGAAAGTATTGGTAAATGATGCTACTCCTGTTGAGTATGATCAACCACTGTTCCTTGTAGATCCTAGTTAATTTGAAGATGTGTTGATGTGCTGATGGCACGAAATATATTTTCAAATTGTCAAATCATCAAATCGAAAAAAAAATGTTCAAAAAAATATTAATAGCAAACCGCGGAGAAATTGCACTACGTGTTATTCGTACATGTAAAGAAATGGGAATTAAAACGGTAGCTGTTTATTCTACTGCCGACAAAGATTCATTGCATGTAAAATTTGCGGATGAAGCAGTTTGTATCGGACCTCCACCAAGCAAAGAATCATACTTAAATATTCCAAGCATAATTTCTGCTACCGAAATTACCAATGCAGATGCGATACATCCGGGCTATGGTTTCTTATCGGAGAATGCAAAATTTTCAAAAATCTGTCAGGAACATAATATAAAATTTATTGGCGCTTCACCGGAAATGATAAACTCCATGGGAGATAAAGCATCGGCGAAAGGAACCATGATAGCTGCCGGTGTTCCTTGTGTGCCTGGTTCGGAAGGATTATTGGAAAGCGCGGAACAAGCGATTGAACAGGCTCCAAAAATTGGTTATCCTGTAATTATTAAAGCTACTGCCGGTGGTGGTGGACGCGGAATGCGCATTATATGGAAAGAAGAAGACATGCTTTCCAGTTATGAATCTGCAAGTAAAGAAGCGGAAGCTGCATTTGGAAATGGTGCCATGTACATGGAAAAATATATTGAAGAACCTCGCCATATTGAAATACAAGTGGTGGGCGATCAATACGGAACAGTATGTCATTTATCAGAAAGGGATTGTTCTATTCAAAGACGTCATCAAAAATTAGTAGAAGAAACCCCCTCTCCATTCATGACTGATGAATTGCGTGAAGCAATGGGAACCGCGGCTATTAAAGCTGCAATGGCTGTGAAATATGAAGGTGTAGGTACTGTAGAATTTTTGGTTGACAAGCACCGCAAATTTTATTTCATGGAAATGAATACACGTATTCAAGTAGAACATCCAATTACTGAAGAGGTGATTGATTATGATTTGATACGCGAACAAATATTAGTTGCAGCAGGTGTTCCTATTTCCGGAAAAAATTATTTTCCGCAATTGTGTGCCATTGAATGCCGCATCAATGCTGAAGATCCATTTAACAATTTTCGTCCTTCACCCGGTAAAATAAGTAATTTGCATACTCCCGGTGGACATGGCGTTCGTGTTGATTCACATATTTATTCGGGTTATACCATCCCTCCGAATTATGATAGTATGGTTGCAAAGCTTATCACTGTTGCACAAACACGCGAAGAAGCCATCGCGAAAATGCACCGTGCATTAAGTGAATATGTAATTGAAGGTGTAAAAACTACGATCCCTTTCCATTTACGTTTAATGCAAAATGAGGAGTTCAAAAAAGGAAATTATACAACAAAATTCTTGGAAGATTTTGATCTGAAGGAATAAATTAATTCCCTGTTGGCTCTATCGTGCTTGTTTCTACCATCAACATTACTGTTTTTTTAGGAGCTCTTGGGCGATGCATCACTCCTTTAGAAATTGTTATACCTTCGTTCGGATTCAGTTCAATTGTTTGATCTTCCAGATCTATTAATAATTGTCCTTCCAAAACAAAGAAAAATTCATCATCATTATCATGTTTGTGCCAATGATATTCTCCTTCAACAATTCCAAGCCTTACAACACTGTCATTCACTTGTGTTAAAGTTTGATTGAACCATTTATCTTTACACTCCTTTACCATTTTCGGAATATCTATTTTCTGAAAATGATCAAATTTGATATCCAGTTTGGTGTTGTAATTAAACTTATTTTCCATTTTTAGTGTATTGTTTATCAAACAAATATAAACTATTAAAAATATATTATTGGCTATCGTATTTTCTCGATAAGCTCCCATGACCATCGCGCTTGGTCAATCGAGCGGAGGCGAGAAGCGTGCGATAGCTTCAAAATACCTATAGTGTATTTTACTTTGAATACTGTTTTTATAAATTAAAAGAAACGGAGCCTATGCTAAATGCAAGGCTCCGTTTCAATGTAGCAAAAATAAACGTACTTAATACACTATCATCTTTTTAATTGTTTCACTCTTATTACCTGTTAAACTTATCATGTAAATTCCTTTACCAAATTCGGCAACATTTAATTGTTTCGAATAAGTACCTGTGAAATCGGTTAAAATTTCTTGGTAGATAAGTTGTCCTAATGTATTTCTCAACTCTAATTTATAGTTTGACCTTGAATCAATCATGAATGCAACTTTAAAAGTTCCATCATTAGGGTTTGGAGATATATTAAAGAAATAAGCATTGTCTATTTGGCTTATTCCCAAAGCCAAATAATTCAAAGGAGCAGATGCAGATGAAGGACAGCCATTGGTTGTAACCATCACTGTATAATTGCCGTTTTGTGTAGGAGTATAATTTTGGCTTGTAGCCCCCGGTATTAGTGTTCCACTGAAATACCACTGATTACCAGTAGGTGAACTTGATGTTAACACAAAACCACTTTGAGTAATAGTTGGAGTTGCAGGTGTAGCTTTAATTGTGCCAGTTACAGAAACCCGTGTACTTGAACAACCAGCCACCGTTATTTCCCAATCATAAAAATAATAATAATATTTAGGGCTTGTGGCTGCCACATCTGTTTCAGTGATAGAAACAAGTCCTGCTAAATTATACGGGTAACTTGCCCCACCGCCAGTACGCCTTAAATCAACCAAGGCTCCCGTTATTTTAATAAACTGTTGATTCCCCACACCAAGATCAAAATCAAGAGTGATTCTACTCTGACCTGCAGGAATATTTACAACTTTAGTAAGTAGTACAGTTCCTCCTACTCCGCTAAGAAGTTCCACAGTTCTGTTTCCTGCAGTACCTGCATATACTTTAACTGTTTTTAAACGACAAGGAGAGAGTACATCAAATAACAAACCGTGCATATCGTTGGCTGTAAAATTTATTCCGGAACCAAAAGAAGTATCGACCGGACCTATATTTTGAGGAGCTGATGCAGTGGTAGTGCTCACATAATAAGTTGTAGTTGCACTAATATTTG
This sequence comes from Bacteroidia bacterium, assembly GCA_038258655.1. GTDB lineage: Bacteria > Bacteroidota > Bacteroidia > 2-12-FULL-35-15 > 2-12-FULL-35-15 > 2-12-FULL-35-15. The sequence goes on along the minus strand of JBBSPS010000050.1, from coordinate 13,023 downwards.
GAGAATATGTTCCACCGGTTGTTAAGGCAGTTCCACCGGTTGAAGCGGCGTACCATTCTATAGTATTACTTCCTCCGTTTGCGGCAAGATTTACTATTCCTGTATTACAACGGCTATCTCCAGTTGTTACAGGAGGGGTAGGCGATGCATTTACTACTATACTATTCGTTTTGGTTAAAGAATCTTTTCCATTAGAATTTGTTGCTACTAATTTTACGTTATAAGTCCCGGCGGAATTATACGTGATAGTAGGATTTTGTGATGTAGAAGTACCTGGTGTTCCACCTGGGAACGTCCATTTCCATGATGTAGTATTTAGCGATTGATCAGTATATGCTACTTGTGAGCCTGCACATAATTTAGTAATATTGGATGCAAATTGAGGAACAGGATTATTGGTAGGTGGTGGAACAGATCCTGCAATATAATATGTACCCATTGAAGCATAATCAGAATAGCCAACGCTTGCATTTGCACCATCTCCTACTCCGTCAATTTCTAAATAATAGGTACCTGCGGCCAAACTATTAGCAGTAATTGTAGCAGCCATGCTGGCAAAAGAGGTTCCTGTAGGAGCGGCTGTTGAAATAGCTGTTCCGCTGGAATTAAGTAAACGAAGGCTAACATTAAGATCTGGATGTTTTGTAATATCCGGACTCAAATTATAAGGGCTTACAGTAAGACTTACATTGCCGGCAGAACCTGTAGTAAATTTATATACATCAAGATCTGTTCTGCTATTAATGAGTCCTTTATTTTTAGTATTCATCACTGTTCCACTTGATTCTACAACAAGAGTTGCAGCTGTACCTGTTGTATTGCCTGCATCATCTGGTTTTTGTCCAAACCCATTTGTGGTTCCAATGATTTTAATATCATCTTCTTGATTAGTGGCACCGCTGTATTCTCCTAAGCTCCATTGGCCAACATCATTAGCCCCATAAGCGGAACCCATAATTGGTGCCCAGCTATTGTGACCGCTATAATAATTTGCATTTGCAGTTCCTCCATCATGGCTTAAACCAACTGTATGTCCAACCTCATGAGAAATAGTTTCCCCTGCTACTTTAGCGCCGTTATTAAATACCCAACAAGGTTCACCCTTACAATTGCCGAATGAGCCCACATAAGCTACACCACCTGAGCCAGGAGCGGCAGTAGTAGTAGATGTAACAATTGCCATCTTTCTTTTGCATGGGTCAGCAGCATCGAAAACGGCGCGATCGGTAGTAACATTTACATCCCAAGTAAAATAATCTTGTGAAGTTACTTCCCACATTTCCTGAACATTAGCATTCGTCCAAGTACGAGCTGCTGCGTTAATTGTATTTCCATTATTCCAACCTGGGGTTGTGGATACCTCACCATCCAAATCAATATAAATAACATATTTGGATCCTGGCTTGCTATTAAATATAGGAATCGCTGTAATTCCCCTTTCATTTGTGGTAGTATTATCAGATGATTCAGGTGCTTTTTTAAAATCTATGCAAAGTACAGTATTAATATCTACTTCTTTAACTATTACATTTCCAACTTCATCCGTGTAATATTTGAAAGCTTTTTTATCCTTTACGGAAGTATAAAGGCCAGTAACATTTTGAAATACATCAACGCTCATAGTAAATGAGCCGTTTATTCCCGCACTACCACCAATGTTTATAATGCCATCAACTGTTGTTTTAAGATTAACGGTTCCGAGTATTTTTTCTCCGGAAGGCGCGGTAAGTATAAATGTATTATTAGCAGCCCTGTTACTAGCGGATGTGACCGATACATTATTTATTGATTTGACAACATCTGATGAAGCACCAATATTTTTGGTGGTTTGACCGAAAATTAAGCTGGCAGATGCTATGAGCATCGCAGATAAGTAAATTTTTTTAATCATGGTTGAGAAATTTAAATCATTATTTTTATTAATTTGATTATTATAAATTTAACTCTTTAAAAAACAAATTCCAAATATATTTCTATAAAATTTATTCTATTTATCGAATAGTTCTTGTTCAATATTATATATGTTTACTCTGTTTCTAACACAAAAGCGGCACTCTTCAAAGAAGAAATACCGCTTTCGGATCTTAACAAAAACAAACAAAAAACTAAACTGGAATTGAACTGTAGATACTATAGAAAATGATTATTACGGTGGCTATTGCCATCAAAATGGTTACGGTTCCTATACCTTCTGTGTGATAATTGTGACCGTGTCTGATTGCGATTTTTCTGTTCATGGCTTTTAAATTTAAATTGTTAAACTCAAAGTAATGCCTCTGCCATTTTTTTATTTATTAAATTGTGAATAGTACTTTCTGTTTATAAGTAAGGTGCGGGTATTTGTTAATTAATTTAAACAACATCCCCATGTGCCAATTAATTTATTTACAAACCCCGACACCTGCTCTTATTTTTAAAACAATAATTTAAATGAACTTTCTTGAACAATATTACGGTAGAAAACAGGGCATGTTAGCCCTAATGAGTGAGTGGCGGGGTTTAATTATTTAACGGTAGGTTTTTTAAGTTAAGCGGTGAGGTTATATATGGGATAATTTCTCTAAAAAGTCGTTTTTGTTTCTTCTGGATACCTCAACCTGTGAATTATCAGTCATTACAACGTACCCTCCTTCGCCTTTAATGTATTTTTTTACGTGGTCCAGATTAATCAGATGGGAGCGGTGGATTCGAAAAAAATTATCATCGGCAAACATTTGTTCATATTCGCCCAGTGTGCGTGACACTATTATTTTTTTGCCTGTTGTAAGAACAAAAAAAGTGTAATTACCATCTGAGTCGCAACGGATAATATCTGTCAGGTCAATAAATATCAATCCATCACCATCAGGAATACCAACTTTCTTTAATTTATTTTCAGGCCTTAAATTAGAAAGCAATATTTTAAATTTTTTATCCAACATGTTTTTTTGCTCCGTTTTATTTTCAAAACGTTGTACAGCTTGTAACAGTTCTTCAGGATCAATGGGTTTCAGGATATAATCTACTGCGCTGAATTTTATGGCTTTTATCGCGTAATGATCATAAGCGGTAGTAAAAACAATGTCAAAATTTATTTCTTTGAATTTTTCCAATAGATCAAATGCATTGCCATTGGGCATTTCAATATCTAAAAAAACAAGGTCTGGATGGTAATTATTGATCGCTTCGTATGCATTCAGCATCGAATCGGCTTTAGCGACAATTTCAACCTGGTGACAATTTCTCTCTATCATTTTTGATAATGATTCACGTGCCCCTAATTCATCATCAACAATTATTGCTTTTATCATGTATCTACCAATTGCTAATTTATACGAATATATCCTTTGTAGCGATACCGAACAAAAAAACGAATTTACGAATCTATATTTAAAAATACCTTCAAACGAATACATAAATTCGTAAAGATTAATTCTCCGTATCCCTTATTCTTTCACATCCAAGGGAATGATCAGTTTTATTCTTGTGCCGATAGCTTCATTGTTTTCATACAGATCAATTATTTCAGCGCTGATATTACTGTTCAAGCCTGAATTTAAAATATCCAATCGTTCCTGTGTAATGCTCATTCCCATTGACTTATGCTGTACGCGGTTCTTTTTAAAGTCTTTGGATTTTTTGCGCCCGATGCCATTGTCTTCAATAATGCATGAAATGGTATCACTTTGCTTTTGCAATGTGATCAAAATTTTTCCGGCACCATCTTTTGGCAACAATCCATGTATAATGGCATTTTCAACGTACGGTTGTATCAGCATGGAAGGTATACGATCATAATTCTGATCAATATGAGAATCAACATTGATGTGATACTCGAATTTTTTGTCGAAGCGCATCACTTCCAATTCCAAGTATAGATTAAGCCCGTTTATTTCTTCCGCAACTGCTATCATTGGTTGTTTTGAATTATCCATGATACTTCGCATAAGCTTCGCGAACTTAGATAAATATTTTAAAGCCGCGTCCGTATCATTGTTGGATATATAATGTTGAATGGAACTTAATGTATTAAAAATAAAATGCGGGTTCATTTGCGCACGCAAAGCCTGCGATTCAATGTTCGCTATTTTCTTATTAAGCTCTGTTTTTTGCATTTCACGATATTTGATTTGCAATAAACGATACCGGATAAAAAGTATTAAATTGATAATAAAGAATAACAGTATTGAAATGCGAAACCACCATGTTTGCCAGACTGGCTTATCGATAGTAAAAATAAAATGCGCCGGGATTTTATTCCACACACCTTCATTGTTCGAACTTATTACTTTGAATGTGTATGCCCCCGGCGACAGATTGGAATAGGTTGCCAGTCGCTCCTTCGATGCAGGCGACCATTTTTTTTCAAATCCTTCTAAAATATGAGAATAATTAACCTTTTCAGGGTTAGTAAGACATATACCGGAATAGTTAAACGTAATATTATTATTATTGTGCCCTAAATGCATTTGATCAAGCAAAACCGTATCAGTATAAAATAATTGAAAACCGTTAATATTAATTTTTGATTCCGCTATGTTAGGGATGTATTCACTCGGGTCATATTTGGTAATTCCATAAACTGTTCCAAACCATATTGAGCCATCAGCATCAACATAGTTTCCATTGGTATTACACTCTACTCCGGCAAAACCTTCTTCTTTCCCAAAAGGAATAATAATTTTTTTTCCTGTTCTTTTATATTCCGCAATATTGAGATTATTTAATCCTTGATTGGTTCCAACCCAAATTTCATTTTCAGTTTTTCCAAATGTGAGTGAGTAAACTAACGCGGAACTCATCCCATCCGCTTGATTAAAATTAATAAGTTTAACAGGAGATCGCGAAGGATTGAACATCCAAACTCCATCAAGCGAACCAAAATATAAATTGCCCTCTTTATCAATAATGGATGCTAAATACGAATCGTTTTTTAAGCCGAGCTGTACACTGCATTCAATCAAATTTTCTGATCCGGCCGAAGGATCGTATTTAACCAGTCCTCCCAAATAAGTTCCAAACCAAAGAACACCTGCTTTATCTTCAACGATTGTATACACTTGAGCATTTTCATGACGCGCTTTAAACATATACCGTGTAAATTTCTTTCCATCATATTTGTATACGGCGTTTGTTCCACCCACCCACAAATTATTTTTTGAATCTTTATAAAAACATTTTATTATACTTTTAAATACTCCTGAAGGATCATCATTTATAATGAATTTAGTCCCGTTATATATTCGCAAACCGGCATCGGTGCCCAGCCATAAAGTACCGGGGGTATATTCATAAATGGCAGTTACACCTTTTGCCTTTAAGCCACTTTTTTCATTAAATTGAGTGAAATGGTTATTTTCAAATTTATATAACCCTCCTCCTTGAGAACCGGCCCATAAGGTGTTTTTTGAATCACGCAATGTGCCAAAAATAAAATTATTGGTAAGGCCTTCCTGCATACCATAACTCACAAATGGGTTACCACGATATTTGAATAATCCGGCTTGTGTACCAATCCATAAATTACGTTCATAATCCTGATACAGAAAAGTTACGAGGTTACTGTTTTGATCTTTACGAATGGAATAATTAGTAAATTTTTGGTTCTCAAATTTAACCAATCCATTATCAGTTCCCAGCCATAAGGTATTTTTATAGTCGATAATAATGGCCTTAATATTATTATCGATCAATCCCTGGCTTTGCGCATAACATGTAAACTTATTGTTGTTTAATTTACATAACCCATTTGAGGTCGCGATCCAATAATTATTTTGAAGATCTTGTGTAATAGCATTTATATTATTCGCAGACAAACCATTTGCGGTTGTATAGTTTATAAATTTATGTGACCCTGAAGGGTTAAAAACACTTATCCCTTCGGTTGTTCCTATCCATATATTTCCTTTTGTATCTTCATAAATACATTTTATACTATTTCCAACCACCCCATCTTTGGTAGAAAAATTAATAAATCTACCATCAATTAATTCACTAATGCCTTTATAGGTTCCAAACCATAAATTACCTTTCGTATCTTTTATTGATGCTGTAATGGAATTACTTATAAGTCCATTTTTAGTGGTATAGCCGAAAAATTTTTTTCCGTCAAATTTATTTACACCATTAATATTTCCTATCCAAAGATTACCGCTATTGTCCTCAGTTATACAAGTTACAAAGTGATTAAGTAAACCATCTTTGGGAGTATAATTTGTAAATGAGTTGCCATCGAATTTACTTAAACCACCAATACCTCCGCTCCATAAATTGCCGTTGTGATCCTGAAAAATAGCGGATATGCCTGTAAACGGCAAGCCGTCTTCAACGGAATAATTTCGAAAATGATAGGATTGAGCAACACTTTGTTGAGTGAATAAAACAAAGAAAAATAAAATAAACGTTATTACTTTTTTCATAATTGAAGATAGTAAAAAATTTATTTTTTCAGAAACGAATCCCAACCTTGTGCTGTAAGCGGATGAGATGTTCCTCCTTTGGTAATAAGATTTACCCCATCTTTTTTGCTTGCCATGTGGCCGATAACTGTAATATCGGGATTGGCTTTTATTTTAGGAAAATCAGATTGGTCAATCGTAAAAAGCAATTCATAATCTTCGCCACCATTGAGGGCGCAAACTGTCGGATCGAGATTAAATTCCCTCGCCATGTTATACGTAGATGGATCAATCGGAATTTTATCTTCAAATAAATTACACCCCAGATCAGATTGTGTACTGATATGTAATATTTCGGAAGCTAATCCATCGGAAATATCGATCATGGCAGTGGGTTTCACTTCCAGCTTTTTTAACAATACAGGAATATCTTTTCGTGCCTCTGGTTTTAGCTGCCGTTCCAGAATATAATCATTGCCTTCCAGGTCGGGCTGTACATTTGGGCTCTCCATAAATATTTGTTTTTCGCGTTCCAGTAATTGCAAACCAACATAGGCTGCACCAAGGTCGCCTGTAACACAAAGCAAGTCGCCTTCTTTAGCTGTATCACGATAAACAAGATCATCGACATGTGCTTCACCAATGGCAGTAATACTTATTATTAATCCTGATTTAGATGTAGTAGTATCACCTCCAACAATATCCACTTTATGTCTATGGCATGCCATCATCATTCCTGCATAAAACTCTTCCATCGCTTCTACTGAAAATCGATTGGAGATAGCCAATGAAACTGTGATCTGTTTTGGCATCGCATTCATTGCATAAATATCTGACAAGTTAACCGAAACAGCTTTAAAACCAAGATGTTTGAGAGGTACGTATGCGAGATCAAAGTGAACCCCTTCCACTAACATATCAGTAGATACAACTGTTTGTTTTCCTTTATAATCGATCACAGCAGCATCATCGCCAATACCTTTGATGGTACTCTCGTTTTTTATTTCAATGAATTGTGTAAGGTGTTTTATTAATCCGAATTCACCCAAACTGCTTAATTCAGTACGTCCTGTATTTTCTAACATTTTATAAAAAGTGTTTTTGTAAAAGTACATCTTAAATATGAATGCTCAAAAAAGAGGAGAAGGCATTCTAATAAAAAAATGTAATTTTGCATTTCAATTATGGGCAAAAAAGAAAAACCTCAGCAAACTGCGCAAGCAGTTAAAAAAATTATTGCTCCAAAAAAGCAAACAACAGGTGTTTTAGAGCGATTGAATAATTGGTTTGAAAAAAACGACAAAAAAATATTTTATTCGCTGCTGTTTTTATCCACTTTATTTTCATTGTTGTTATTTGATTCAAAAGTAACAGAAGGTGGTGATGATTCGAGTTACATTGAACGCGCTTGGCTTTTTTTACACGAAAGTAAATATCCTTATTTCCAAGGCCCCGGCTATCCTGTTTTTTTATCCTTGTTTGTAAAATTATTCGGGTTAAAAGTAATCCCGCTAAAATTCTTTTCCGTGTTCTGCCAGATCGGTTTTATAGCGTTCACTTATTTAGCCTTCCGTAAAAGAGTTCCATATGTTGTATTGTTTGCTTTATTAGCGTTTTTATCATTCAATAATTTTATTCAATATTATGCCAGCCAAACATTTACCGAAACATTTTTTTTATTCATACAATCCATTTGTTTGTATATAGTATTTAAGATCATTGATACAATTGATAATGAATCAGGGTGGGTTGACAGCTTCAAACAAAATTATTTAAAGTGGCTGCTATTCGGGGTGATGTTTGTTTTATTATCCATTTCAAAGAGTATCGCTTTTGTAACCATTATAGGGGTTGTGATCTATTTTATTTTAAATAAAAATTACAAACAAGCAGTATATGCACTCATCACCTTTTTTATTATACGCATGCTATACCAGTTGATCGCAACTGCCATTTTCGGCGCTAATGAAACGGATCAATTAGAAATGATGTTACGGAAAGAATTGTATAAACCCGAAGCAGGCCATGAAAATTTCAGCGGAATGATAGACCGCTTTTTTAATAATTTCAATACTTACATCTCCTTGCATATCTATCGTATTTTAAATCTTCGAAATTTTAATACGTTATTGATTATCCCTGCATTATCTTATATTTCAACAATTATTTTTGTCGTGTTTACAGTAATGAGTTATAAGCGAAATAAAATTATTTTTTTCTCAAGTATATATTTGATCGTGCTTTGCGGCGGAATATTTTTTGGCGTTCAGGCTGCTAATATGCAGGATAGGTTGATTATCATAGCGATGCCATTAATCTTTGTTGTATTGTTTTATGGTATCTATGAAATAGTGAAACATTCTTCAGGAGCGCAAACTGTTTTTATACTTTTTGCAAGTATCATGTTATTGGTAACGATCAGTAAAACCGTTACCCAGGCAAAAGAGAATACTTCAGCACTAAAGAAAAATTTAAGCGGGGATATTTATTACGGCTATACGCCTGATTGGGAAAGCTTTTTGAAGATGAGTAAATATTGCGCTGATAGTTTACCTGATAGCGCACAAGTACTATCTCGCAAACCTAATATGTCCTTTATCTATGGAAATGGTAAAAAATTTGTGGGACAATATTGGGTAACAACTACAAATGAGGATAGTGTATTGATGGCTTGGCAACAGCAAAAAGTAAAGTATATTATTCTGGCGAACTTAAGAGCTAATCCTAAAAAAAATAATGGACGCATTATCAACACTATTCATCGAATGCTGCAACCGGTCGCACAAAAGTATCCGCAAAAACTTAAATTGGTTAAAACGATAGGAGATATTGAACCTACGTATTTGTATGAAATAAATTATTGAGTTAATTTTAGATTGCTTCGTTCCTCGCAATGATATTATCAAATTTTCGTACTTGCTAATTTCTTCACTTCTTCTATTTGCAATATATGCCGGTTGGTATGAGAAATTAAAAAATGGATCCAATCTACTTTAGTCATTTCACCTAATCGGAAGTGTTTAATAGTTTGTGTGTCCTCTTCTATTTTATTAGTAGAAATATAATCGATAATTTTATCAATGATTGAATTGATATTTTGTTTTACTTCTTCCACGGTTTTGAAACGCCCTTTCGGTGAAGCAAATTCAGGTGCAATCACTTTAAATTCGTCACGCTTATTTACAAGAATGTGATTTAATTTCCCTTCACCAAATAATTCCGTTTTATCATTTTCAATTTTTTCAGGAGCAGGAGTGGTAATACTTTTTAAAACAGCTACATTCACTATATAAATATGTTCCACACATTCTAAAACACTCCATGAAGTTGAGGAGAGTTTATATTCAACTTGAGGTTGAGTAAGTGAAGTGAAGGACTTAAGAAGGGAAATAGTATTGGCTTTTAATTTCTCTTGTAAAATCATGCTACTTATAAATTTTTGCAGTTCGACACAAATTCAATTTTCAAAGATTTCGAATTCGTAAAATTCCATGATCTGATTCGCAAGGAGTTTTTTACATGCTTCATCCACTTTGGCGTTTGCCGCGTCTTTTGTAGCTGCTTCAATTTCTAAGGTGATGTGTTTGCCAATGCGTACATTTTCTATTTCAGGTAAACCAAGGTTTTTCATGCTTCCTGTAACGGCTTTCCCTTGTGGATCTAATAATGCTTTTAAAGGCATCACATCTATTTCTGCTCTGTATTTCATTTGTTAATGGATTATGGATTTGAAATTTTCCTGTTTATGATGTTATTGATTACCGATAAAATAATATACAAAAATATAATAAAAGGAATAGCGATGAAGTAGAATTGTATCAACAAAATCAATGAAATTATTAAAAATACATACCGTATTTTATTATCAGTCCAAGTAAAATTTTTGAATTTAAGCGCAAATAAAGGAAGCTCAGCTACTAAAAGGTAACTCATTAAAATCGTTAATCCTATTAGAAAATACGGACTTCGTAAAATAAGTAAAGGAGAAAGTTCACCTGATCCAAAATTGTTTGCCAGCGATAAAAATGAAGAAATAGAAATTTCTTTGGGGAGAAGCTGATCTATTATAAGTGGGAAAGAACAAATTAAAATTGCATTAGCAGGTGTTGGCAATCCAATAAATGATTCTGTTTGTCGCGTATCGATATTAAATTTTGCTAAACGGATCGCGGAAAAGACCGTGATTAAAAATGCGATATAACACATATATGGAGGTAGTATAGAATATGTTTCTTGTGTGCCTATAAAACTACCTACTAAATTTATATTATTGTCCAAGCTAATACTTTCCTTGATCATTTGAAACATCACTACACCTGGAACTACGCCAAAGGTAACTACATCCGCCAGCGAATCCAGTTGTTTTCCAATTTCAGAATGTACATTTAATATACGTGCGGCGAAACCATCAAAAAAATCAAGCACTGCCGCAATACTCACCAAATAAGCGCTCCATATCAAATCGCCACTAAAAGCACTTACAATAGCGAGGCAGCCGCAAAGTAAATTCAGGCAAGTAATAAAATTCGGTATGTTTTTTTTAATATGCACTGGCTTTGCAAAATTACTAAAAATATTGATTTCAATGGAACGCGGATGACACAGACGAGAGAGATGTAAACTGATTAAATCTGCGAAAAATCAGTTGGATCTGTGTCATCAGTGTTCTATCTCTAATTATCCTACTAATAAATTGCATCCCCTGATATCGCTGTTATCGAACCGCCCCAGCACTTCAAATGAATTTTCATCAATTAATTTACCTAGATCTAGTGTAGCGATAAATGAACAGGAATAAATATTGGCGAAATCAATTATATTTATACCTCCCGATTTATTAAAAGGAAAAATTGTAAAAGGATCATTAGTATCGCGTATTAATATTCGCATCCAAGGCGGACAATTAAAAACTCCATTCCTTTTCGAATAAGCTTGTGATAATAATTCTGTCATTCCGTATTCACTGTGAATATGCTTTACGCCAAAATTTTTACATAAAACAGCATGTAATTCTTCCCGCACCATTTCTTTACGTTTCCCTTTCATTCCACCGGTTTCCATGATGATAAGTTGGTTTGAATCCCCTTTACTCCCTTTGAAAGGAAGTAATTCTGCAAGGTCAAGTAATGCATAGGTAACTCCTATCAAAATTGTTCTTTGATTTTTTAATTTTTTCAACCCCACTATCAAATCCTCATAATTATTAAGATAGAAACCGCTTTGAGGGTGTTTGCTTTTTTTGATCAGATCATCCACCATATAAATTAATGAAGATCCCTCGCGCTCTAGGTAAGAAGGGAGCAATGCTAAAATACAATAGTCTTCAATATTTCCATAGAAATGTTCAAATGCTTTACGATAACTTGTTTCATAAACAGAAATATCACTTACATAGTGTTTACTTTGGGTAGTTCCTGTGGTGCCGCTGCTTGTGAAAATTTGGTTGTTAGATGTTGGATGTTGGATGTTAGATATTATTCGATGTGTTTTAAAAAATTCTATCGGTAAAAAGGGAATCTGTTCTAATTCAGTAATAGTGTCTGTATTAATATTTAACCCATTTACATACTGCTTATAAATCTCATTTTCAGTTGCCTGATACTTAAACACCTTTAACGCCAACTGCTTGAATTCAGAAGGGTTGTTAATATTAAAAATGCTATCCGTACTTGGTTTCATGCTTAACAAACGTAATAAAAAAGACCTCACCCCAGTCCCTATCCTTGAAATAAGGAAAGGGATGATTGAAATATTTGCATATTTCCAATTTCTTTGTACATTTGCCCACGATTTCCATTTAAGGAAAATAAAAATGAAACTAAAACACACCTCTTTTTACTATTATTATTTTAAAATCTCATAAAGAGGGGTAATTATATTTTACAAAAAATTAAACCCCGATTTGGGGTTTTTTTTTGCTCTTTAAATTAATATGAATTAATAAAATTAATAATGGTTGTTACAATAGTCGGTGTCGGTTTAATAGGTGGTTCCATTGCACTTGATGTTAAGTCCAGAGGATTTGCGACGCACGTTATTGGCGTGGATAATAATAAACAAAACGGATTGGATGCAATTATGTTTGGTGTTGTGGATGAGATGATGGAATTGGATAAAGCAATTGCGGCTTCTGATATTATTATTATTTCTATTCCCGTTAAAGCAACTACTGAATTACTTCCATATATATTGGATCGTGTAAAATCTAATACGGTTGTTACGGATGCAGGTTCAACAAAAAAAGATATTTGTGATACTGTAAAAAAACATAAGAACAGGAAGCAATATGTTGCTTTTCACCCTATTGCAGGGACAGAAAATTTTGGCGCTAAAGCTGCTTTGAAAGGTTTGTTTGATAGTAAAATGGGGATCATCTGTGAAAAATCGTTAAGCAGCCCCAAAGCAGTGAAACTGATTGAAAAAATGTTTGAAATACTGAACATGAAATTACTTTACATGGAAGCGGATGCGCATGATATGCACGTAGCCTATGTTTCGCATATGCCTCACGTTATTTCTTATGTATTGGCCGAAACAGTTTTAGAAGTGGAAAAAAGCACCTCTACCATTTTTAATTTAGCTGGTTCGGGGTTTGCATCTACTGCAAGGCTTGGGAAAAGCCCGGCATCCATGTGGGTTCCGATCT